>CBFGSA010000001.1:0-60044 GCA_965651365.1 uncultured Rhodanobacteraceae bacterium
CCGATTCCCGATTCCCGGTTCCCGGCGCGCACTACAAATTCTGGTAGTTGGGCCCAGCGCCGCCTTCGGGGGTGACCCAGTTGATGATTTCGTAGGGGTCCTTGATGTCGCAGGTCTTGCAGTGGACGCAGTTGGCGGCGTTGATCTGCAGGCGCTTGCCGTGCGGCTGGTCGGCGTCTTCCACCATTTCGTACACGCTGGCCGGGCAGAAGCGGGTGCAGGGGTTGTCGTATTCCTCGACGCAGCGGCCGACGCAGATGTCCGGATCGAGAATCTGCAGATGCACCGGCTGATCTTCGTCGTGTTCGGTGGCGGCGAAGTAGACACCGGCCAGGCGATCGCGCGGCGGCAGGCTGCGCTCGATCCAGTGGCGGTCGGGTGCGGTGAACTCGTCGAGCTTTTGCATCGCCGACCAGTCCGCGTGGTTTTTCAGCGTCCATGGCGACAGGCCGAAGGTGGCGGTTTCCCACATCGCGTTGGCCAGGCCGGTCCACATGCCCTTGTGGAAGCCGGGGCGGATATTGCGCACTTTCTTCAGTTCTGCCATGACCGGCGAGGCACGCAGCGCGGCGTCGAAGCCTTGCGGGGTTTCGTTCTGCGCCAGATGTTCGGCAGCCAGCATGCCGGAACGCATGGCCTGATGGGTGCCCTTGATCTTGGGCACGTTCAGGAGTCCGGCGCTGTCGCCGATCAGCAGGGCACCCGGCATCTCGCATTTGGGCAGTGACTGATAACCGCCCTCGATCAGCGCGCGCGCGCCGGCGGAGAGGATTTCGCCGCCTTCGAGCAATGCCTTGATCTTCTTGTGGTTCTTGAGTTGCTGGAAAGCCTCCCACGGCTTGAATTCCGGGTCGGCGTAGTCCAGCCCGGCCACGAAGCCGATGGCCAGGCGGTTTTCGTCGAGGTGGTACATGAAGCTGCCGCCGTAGGTCATCGTGTCCAGCGGCCAGCCCAGGGTGTGCACGATCTTGCCCGGCTCGACGCGGCCCTCGGGCAGTTGCCACAGCTCCTTGATGCCGATGCCGTAGGTCTGCGGATCGCTGTCGGCATCCAGCGCAAATTTCTTGATGAGCTGTTTGCTGAGGTGGCCGCGACAGCCCTCGGCCAGCACCGTGATCGGCGCCAGGATGTCGATGCCCTGGGTGTAGCCGGCTTTGTGCGATCCATCCCTGGCCACGCCCATGTCGCCGATGCGCACTCCGCCGACCGAGCCGTCTTCGTTGAAAAACGGTTCGGCCGCCGCGAAGCCGGGGAAAATGTCCACGCCCAGTGCTTCGGCCTGCGGCGCCAGCCACCCACACAGGGCACCCAGGCTGACAATGAAGTTGCCCTCGTTATGCATCTGCGGCGGTGTGATCGGTGCCTTGATGGCGCGCTCGCCGTCGCGCAGCAGCCAGAACTCATCTTGCTTGGCCGGCACACAGATTGGCGGCGGCTGCTTGCGCCAATCGGGCAGCAGGGCGTCCAGCGGCTCGGGCTCGATCACGGCCCCGGAAAGGATGTGCGCGCCGACCGTGGCGCCTTTTTCGATCACGCAGATGTTGCAGTCCGGCTTGAGCTGTTTCATGCGGATGGCAAAGGCCAGTCCGGCCGGGCCGGCACCGACCGTGACGATGTCGTATTGCATCGATTCGCGTTCGCTCATGAGGTCTTCCGAGGTTTGCATTTACAGCTGATTGTCGGGCTTCACGCGCGCAACGGCAAATGTGTTCGTGGCGTGGCTGTGGCGCATGGGCCATAATCGCGCGAATGAATGATCGTCCGAAGTCCTCACAACTCCCATTGCGCGGCGCCGATGTATGCCAGAGCCTGCACTGGCTGGCGATGGGCCACTGCAATCCGGAAGAACTGACCGCGAGCTATCTTGATGCGGTCGAGCGCATCAATCCGCAACTCAATGCGTACGTCGATGTGCGCCCGGCTTTGGTACGCGACCAGGCCGAGGGTGCGGCACGCCGCCGTGCCAAGGGTGTGCTGGGGCGGCTCGACGGCATTCCGGTGGCGGTCAAGGACAATATCGATGTGGCCGGCTGGCCCACGCGGGCCGGTCTGCCGGGACGCGACGAACGCACGGCACGCAATGATGCCCAGGTGGTATCGCGTCTGCGTGCCGCCGGTGCGGTGCTGGTGGGCAAGACCAACCTCGACGAAGGTGCCTTGGGTGCGGTGACCAACAATCCGCACTTCGGTGCCACGCACAATCCGTTCCGTCATGGTTATACCGCGGGCGGTTCTTCCGGCGGTTCGGCGGCGGCGGTTGCAGCCGGGCTCGCGTCGGTGGCGATCGGCAGCGACAGCCTGGGGTCGGTACGTATTCCGGCCAGCTATTGCGGACTATGCGCATTGAAGCCGACCCACGGCGAAATTTCCACACGCGGCATGTTGCCGGCCGCGCGGCGGCTTGATGCGGTTGGCGTGCTGGCGCGCAGCGTGGCCGATCTTACCGTGCTGTTGCAGGTACTGGGTGGCTACGACGCCGACGACCCGCGTTCGCGGCGCCGTCGCGTGGCATTGGCGACGCCGGACTGGGAGCCGGGTCGGCTGCGCACGGGCGTGCTGGCCGAGCTCGAATCGGTTGGCGTGGATGATGCGGTGGCAACGGTGTTCAGTGAAGCGGTTGAGCGTTTGCAGCATGAGCTGGGTCAGCAGCACGAAGTGGATTTCTCCGACTGGCCGCTGGCGCGCGCCCGCCGCGCCGGCCTGCTGCTGATGGAAGCGGAGATGTGCAATACCTTCGCAGATGACCTTGCCGACGTCGACAAACCGGTGTCGGATGGCTTTCGCAAGATGCTGGATTGGGCTGCCCGGCGCAGCGCCCCGGAATATGTGGCTGCCGATCGCGTGCTGGATGCAGCGCGGCTCAAGGCCCGGCGCCTGTTTGCGCGCATCGATGTGCTGGTCACCCCGACCACGCCGCAGACGGCCTTTGCGCTGGATGGGCCGGTGCCCGATTCCCAGGCCGACCTGACCAGCTTCGCCAGCCTGGCGGCCTGTCCGGCGGTCAGCATTCCGATGGGCATGGTCGACGGCCTGCCGGTGGGCATGCAGTTTGTGGGCCCACCGGGATCGGACCTGCGCCTGCTGGAACTGGCCAGCGTGTGCGCGGCGGCGCTGGACAGCACGCCCGAATTCCCGGTGCATTCGTAACGCCATTGCCGGGGCAGCGAAAGGCCGTCATCCTGGGGCCGACCGCAGGCCGGCGCGTTGGAAGCGGGAAACCCGGGATCCATTGTCAAGAATGCTGATACCCGTGCAGCCCGTTGGTTTTGCACAAAATCAAAATGGGTCCCGGGTTCCTCGCTGCGCTCGGCCCCAGGACGACGTGCGGTGTGGGTCCCGGGTTCCTTGCTGCGCTCGGTTCCAGGACGGTGGATTACGCGAAGTCTTCGGCCAGTGCCTGCTGCTGCGATTTGTCGAGTTGTGTCGATACTTCAAGCGCGGGATGCGCGCTGCGCAGGGTGACTGCGGCGCCCTGGCGCCAGTTGGCAATCATCGCCGCGTCGAACTCGAAGCGCAGAAAATGCACTGCGGTGGTTTTCTCGTCATTGCCGCGCGTCAGGTCCTCGTCGGCGATGGCGGTGACCGGATCGTGGCCGGCGACCTGAAACTGCAGTTTGTTCTCGATGCCGCGCAGGCGCACCAGCGCCTGGCGGCGCTCGTCCACGTCGTCGTACTCGATCAGCAATGTCGCCTTGAGGTTGCGGCCGTCGGGGATCAGCGGATTGTAGGTATCCAGTTCCTCCTGGATCGCGGCGGCCTCGAAGATGCGCTCGGCACGCAGCATTTCCTGCACCTGGTACTGGATCGTCAGCTTGTCCTCGAACAGGAAGGTGAGGTGCTCGCCCACGTGCACGGTGCGCCGCTTCTTGTGTGCCATGACGCGGGCACGGAAGTCGTTGCGCTGGTCGGCGTAGTGTTCGAGGCTGAGCAGGTCTTGGCGGGTCAGGATCATTGTGGCGGCATTCGGGACTCGGGACTCGGGACTCGGGACTCGGTGCGCGAGAGCGGGCAAATCCCGAATCCCGACCTACAGGTCATAGGCGATACGGAGCAGGGTCAGCGGATGTTCGTTGGGCGGATGATCGTCGAGGCCGTGGGCGATGTGGCTGCCGGCCATGGGGCAGTCGCTGGTGAAGTGGTCTGGCTCGGCAGCGGCGATGCGCTTTTCGACCGGCCTGGCGATCTTGCGCGACAGCGCGTAGGTGGACTTCTTGACGCCGTAGGTGCCGTCGTGACCCGAGCAGCGCTCGATGGTGACGATCTCGGTATTCGGGACCAACTCGAACACCTCGCGGGTCTTGGGGCCGATCTTCTGCACGCGCTGGTGGCAGGCAACGTGCCAGGCGATCTTGCCCAGGGGCTTGGCAAAGTCGGTCTTCAGCAGGCCGTCCCTGTGCCGCAACATCAGGTACTCGAACGGATCAAAGATGTGCTCGCGCACCAGCGCCACGTCCTCGTCACCGGGGAACATCAACGGAAGTTCCTGCTTGAACATCAAAATGCAGGACGGAATCGGTGCGCTGATGTCCCATCCGGCGCGGATCATTCGCGCCAGCTCCGGGATGTTGCGCTGCTTGTACTTCTTCACCGTTTCCAGGTCGCCCAGTTCCATCTTGGGCATGCCGCAGCAGGCCTCTGATTCGACCAGTTTTACCGGGATGTCATTGTGCGCAAACACGGCAGCCATGTCCTCGACGGCGCCGGGCAGCGAGTGGTCGCAATAACAGGTGGCGAAGATGGCCAGCTTGCCGCGGGTACGACCAGCGGGCTTTGCGTCGCCGGCACCGTCAAGGCCTTGCAGGCGCTGGCGGGCAGTGGGGTGGTGGTAGGCCGGCACTCTAGCGTCGGCGTCCACGCCCAGGGTTTTTTCCAGCAGCTTGCGCGCCGGCTTGTTGCGATTGGCTGCGTTGACCGTCTGCACCACCACGGGAATCGAAGCCAGCTTGCCTACGGTGCGGGTGTTGGAAAGGATGCGTGCCGACAGCGGTGCGCCCTCGCGCCGGAAGTGTGCGGCCTTGGCGCGCAGCATCAGATGCGGAAAATCCACGTTCCACGGATGCGGCGGCACGTAGGGGCACTTGGTCTGGTAGCACAGGTCGCACAGGTAGCACTGCTCGACCACCTTGGAGTAGTCGGCCTTGTCGACACCGTCGACTTCCATGGTTTCCGATTCGTCCACCAGGTCGAACAGGGTTGGAAAGGCATGGCACAGGCTGACGCAACGGCGACAGCCGTGGCAGATGTCGAAGATGCGTTCCATCTCCGCTTCCAGCGCGGTCTGGTCGCAGAACTCCGGCTCGGTCCACGCCAGCGGGTGGCGCGTGGGCGCCTCCAGATTGCCTTCGCGGGTGGATTCGGATGCTTCAGCCATGACGGTGCTCCGGCATTAGAGTACGCGTGGGCCTGCGCGTACACTTGTCGCGTGAGCGGAAAGTGGTAAGCGGTAAGCCGTGGGCGGAAAAGCGGGTACTGGCTCCGCTCACCGCTTACGGCTCTCCGCTTTCGGGCAACGCCTCAGGCGTTCAACTCGCCCAGCGCCTTGGTGAAGCGGTTGGCGTGCGAGCGTTCGGCTTTGGCCAGGGTCTCGAACCAGTCGGCGATCTCGTCGAAGCCTTCCTCGCGTGCAGCCTTGGCCATACCCGGATACATGTCGGTGTATTCGTGGGTCTCGCCGGCGATGGCGCTCTTGAGGTTGGCCTCGGTGCCGCCGAACGGCTCGCCGGTGGCCGGGTCGCCGACCTCTTCCAGGTATTCCATGTGGCCGTGGGCGTGGCCGGTCTCGCCTTCGGCGGTGGAGCGGAATACGGCCGAGACATCGTTGTAGCCTTCCACGTCCGCCTTGCTGGCGAAATACAGGTAGCGGCGGTTGGCCATCGACTCGCCGGCAAAGGCGTCCTTCAGGTTCTGCTCGGTCTTCGAGCCCTTCAGATTGCTCATGATGTCACCTCGTACAATGGGAACAAGGGTTCAGCGGCAATGAGCGGGCGCATGGCCGCTTGCATCAAGCCTACGCTTATTCCCTGTGGCTGGCAAAATTGATTGTATGTATCGTGCTGATAGTCAATGTCTATTAACGAGATATCAATGCCGAGCCACCCAGGTGGTTCTTGCCGGTGAGCGCTGAGCCGTCAGCGGAACCGTCATCTGCTTTTTCCGCGAACCGCTCACCCCTGGCGTGCACACCTTCGCGGGCATGGTCCGCTCCTACATTTTTGTCTTCACGGCACGATTTGCGGTGGCGTGCGCGTCCAGCAGTTCGGGTGGCAATTGCCGGATCACGGCCGCCAGGCTGAGCAGAAATTCGTGCTGCGCCGAGCTCTTGCGCCATACCATGGCCAGGCGGCGGTGCGGCGGCGGCGCGGCAAACTCGACCAGGTGCACATTGTCCACCCGCGCCACGGGCGGGTTGACCGCCAGGGTCGGCAGCAGGGTGATGCCGACATCGGCGGCCACCATCTGGCGCAGGGTTTCCAGGCTGGTGGCGCGAAAACCGCGGCGCTCGCCGGCGCCAGCCAGGTGGCAGACCTCCAGTGCCTGGTCACGCAGGCAATGGCCGTCTTCGAGCAGGAGCAGGCTTTCATTGGCCAGGTCAGCCAGTTTCAGCCGCTTGCGTCGGGCCAGCGGGTGTGAATCCGGTACCGCGAGAAGAAAGGGTTCCTCGAACAGCAGTTCCTGATGCAGGCTGTCCTCGTGGATCGGCAAGGCCAGAATGCCCGCATCCAGTCGGCCTGCCCGCAGCCGTTCCAGCACCACTTCGGTCTTCTCCTCCACCAGCAGCAGCTCCAGGCGTGGAAAGGCCTTGTGCACCAGCGGCACCACGTGCGGCAAAAGATAGGGTCCCAGTGTCGGGAAGATGCCCAGCCGTACCGTACCCGACTCCGGGTCGCGGGTGCGGCGCGCAATCGCCCGGATCTGGTCCGCCTCGTGCAGCACGTCACGGGCGCGCCTGGTGATTTCCTCGCCGACCTCGGTCAGGAGGATATTGCGCGGTGCACGCTCGACCAGGGTCACGCCCAGCTCGTCCTCCAGCTTGCGGATCTGGGTCGACAGCGTCGGCTGGCTGACGAAACAGGCCTCGGCCGCGCGGCCAAAGTGCTTGTGTTCGGCCAGCGCCACCAGATAACGCAGATCTCTGAGGTTCACCGCAAGTCTCCGAGCCGTATGCTTCGCCTACGATAGCAACAATCGTGACTTCTGGGCGGTGCGAAGGGCAGGGCAGGCGGACTAGGCTGCACGCATACCGTTCCGGAGATCCGTGATGAAACGTCTTGCCGCCTTGCTTGCCAGCCTTGCGCTGGCGCTTCTCAGTCCCGTCGTGCTGGCCGGGGACACGATTCCGCAGGGGCTGCTGCCGACCTGGGCCGTGCCGCAACACTACAGCCTGGATTTGAAGGTCGATCCGCGCCAGGACCGCTTCAATGGCACCAGCACGATCAAGGTGAAGCTGGACAAGGCTGCTGATCATGTGTGGCTGCACGGCCAGGACATGACGGTCGACTCGGTGCAGGTCACTCCGGCGGACGGCGAGCCCTTCGTTGCCAAGTGGGTCGAGGCCGACGGCAAGACCGGCGTGGCGCGGATCGATTTCGGCCACGAGCTCAAGCCGGGCATGCTGGATCTGGCGATCCATTTCAACGCGCCGTTCAACCAGCAGCTGCAGGGCCTGTACAAGGTCAGCCGCGACGGGCGCGACTACGCGATGACCCAGTTCGAGCCGATCAGCGCCCGCTACGCCTTCCCCGGCTTCGACCAGCCCGACTACAAGACACCGTTCGACATCCGCATCACGCTGCCGGCTGATCAGGTGGCCGTCGCCAACAGCGAGGAAACCGGCGTCAAACAGGGCGGCAAGGGCTGGAAGACCGTGACGTTTGCCACCACCCAGCCGCTGCCGACCTATCTGGTGGCCTATGCGGTCGGGCCGTGGGATGTGATCAAGGGCAAGGCCATCGCCGCCAACCCGTGGCGCAAGCAGCCAATTCCCTTGCGCGGTATCGCGCCGCACGGCGAGGGCCAGCGCATGCACAAGGCGCTGGAACAGACCCCGGCGATTATCGAATATCTGGAGAACTACTACGCCTTCGGTTACCCCTTCGACAAGCTCGACCAGCTCGCCGCGCCCGATTTTGCCGCCGGCGCGATGGAAAACGCAGGGCTTGTGACCTACCGCGACTGGCTGATGCTGCTGGATGACAACTCGCCCATGCGCAACGTGCGTGGCTCGTTCAATACCGCGGCGCACGAGCTGGCGCACCAGTGGACCGGCGACACCGTGACCATGAAATGGTGGGACGACATCTGGCTCAACGAGGCGTTCGCCACCTGGATGCAGAAAAAGGTCACCGAAGCAATCCACCCCGAATACCGTGCCGACCTCGACCGCGTGGATGGTGCCGAGGGCGCGATGGGCAATGACAGCCTGGTCAGCGCGCGCAAGATTCGCCAGCCGATCACCGGCAACGGCGACATCAAGACCGCCTTCGACGGCATCACCTACCAGAAAGGTGCGGCGGTGCTGGCGATGTTCGAGAACTATGTTGGCGAGGACACCTTTCGGAAGGGCATGCGCGACTACATCCAGAAGTACAAATTCGGCAATGCCGATGCCAACGACCTGGTCGATGCCATCGCCGCGGCAGCCGCCAAGGGTGATGAATTCAAGCAGGCCTTCAACAGCTTCCTCGACCAGTCCGGCGTGCCGCTGGTGTCCACGCGTCTGGATTGCTCCGGCGACCACCCGGTGCTGCATCTGAAACAGAGCCGCTACCTGCCGCTCGGCTCAAGCGGTTCCAGCGACCGCAACTGGGGTATCCCGGTGTGTGCGCGCACGCCTGCGGGTACCGACTGCACGCTGCTGGACAAGGCCGAAGGTGAGCTTAACTTGAGCGGCAAGTCGTGTCCGGCCTGGGTCATGCCGAATGCCGATGCCCGCGGCTACTACCGCTTCGTGATGCCGCACAAGGACTTTGCTGCCTTGAGCAAGGTCGCGGCCAAAAAGCTCAATGATGCCGAGAAGCTGGCCTGGGCCGATGCGGTCGATTCCGGCTTCCGCCATGGCGATTTCCATGCCGCCGAAGCGCTGACCGCGATGAAGGTGCTGGCACCGTCCAAGACCGCCGATGTGGCCACCGCGCCGCTGGGCACGGTGGGCTGGATCTGGCGTCACGAACTGAGCACCGACGCGGAGCGCGACAAGGTGCGCAAGCAGGTTTCCGATGCCTATCTCAAGCGCCTCGAGTCGCTGGGTTACACGCGGCGCAAGGGCGATACACCGCAGGACGTGCAGTTGCGCGGTCAGCTTGCCGGCACGCTGGCGTTGACCTACAAGGTTCCCGCGGTCCGCGCGGCCTTGCGCAAGCAGGGCGATGCCGTACTCAAGGGCGATGGCAAGGGCCATCTGGCCTTTGCTGCGGCCAATCCGGACCTGATCGGCACGGTCCTGGCCGTGACGGTCGAAGAAGAAGGCAAGCCGGCCGTCGACAAGCTGGTCAAGGCACTGAAGACCACCACGGCGCCCGCGCACCGCAACGCCATC
The DNA here is from genome assembly GCA_965651365.1 of uncultured Rhodanobacteraceae bacterium. GTDB lineage: Bacteria > Pseudomonadota > Gammaproteobacteria > Xanthomonadales > Rhodanobacteraceae > DASSBG01. Next base: position 9,536 of record CBFGSA010000001.1, read on the forward strand.
CTTGGTGGTCTGGGCAGTGCCAAGGGTGACCAGACCATCCGGGTGCGCAATCTGGCGATCAGCAAGGAAGTCAAGATGGGCGAAATGGCCCGCCTGTTCTTTGCCGATCGCGATACGCGCGCCGGGCGTGACGCGATGTGGCACTGGTTTGTCGACAATTACGATGCCATCTACAAGCGCATCGGCGCCTTCGCCAGCGGCTACGTGCCCCGCCTGGCCGGCGGTGGCGGCTGCTCCGACGCCGAAGCCGAACGGCTGACCAAGTTCTTCCAGCCACGCCTCAAGGATCTCCCCGGTGCCGACCGCGGCCTGGCCCAGACCACCGAATCCATCCGTCTGTGTGCAGCTCTGAAAGCGGCGCAGCAGCCGGCAACCGCGATCCAATAGGTTGGAACCGCATGCGGCCCTGGACTTCGGGCTGGCCGCATGCGGCAGTTGACAGTTCGTGCCACGTCGGGCCCGGCTGCGCCGGTTCCGACCTGCGGTTTCGTTACCCTCAGCCTTGCCGCCGCGCGCCACTGCGCGCATCATGGGCGTTTCTCTTGATGCGGGACTTGCCATGAAACTGCTCACTTTGTTTGCCGCGCTCAGTGTCAGCGGTGCTGCCCTGGCGGCGCCGCACGCCTTCGATGTCAAGGATCTGGTGATGATGGAACGGGTCGGTGTCCCGGTGCTCTCGCCCGATGGCAAGACGGTGGCCTTCACGGTGCGCTCAACCGATTACGAGGCCAACAAGGGCCAGACCAGCCTGTGGACGGTGCCGCAAGCCGGCGGCGAGGCGCGGCAGCTTGTCGGCCATGAGCCGGGCGCCACCGGCCCGCGTTGGGCGCCCGATGGCAAGGCGATCTACTTTCTTGCAGGCAAGGACGAGCACACCCAGTTGTGGCGGGTTCCGGCAAGCGGTGGCAAGGCCGGTGCGATCAGCGATCTGCCGCTGGACATCAATGGCTACCAGCTTGCGCCGGACGGCACGCGCGCACTGCTGTCGATCGCCGTGTTCACCGATTGCCCGCAGGGCGAGGCGATTGCCTGTACCCGCAAGCGTCTGGACGAGCGCAAGGACAGCAAGATGAGCGGCATGCTGTACCAGCGCATGTTCGTGCGCCACTGGAGCCAGTGGATGGACGGGCGTCGCTCGCAGTTGTTCATTGCCGACATCGGCAAAAACGGCAAGCTGGGTGCGCCGCGCTGGATCACGCGCGGCATCGACGGCGACATTCCCTCCAAACCTTTTGGCGATGCCAGCGAGTACGCCTTCGCGCCCGATGGCAAGACGGTCTTCTTCGACGTGCGCATCGCGGGCAAGAGCGAGCCCTGGTCGACCAATTTCGACATCTACCGTGTGCCGGCCGACGGCTTGGCCGCACCGAAGAACCTGACCGCGGCCAACCAGGCCTGGGATGCCTATCCGCTGCCTTCGCACGATGGCAAAACGCTCTATTATCTGGCCATGAAGACGCCCGGTTTCGAGGCCGACCGTTTCGCCATCAAGGCCATGGATCTGGCCAGTGGAAGCATCCGCGAGGTCGACCCGCGCTGGGATCGCTCGGCCGGGCCGATGAAACTCTCGGCCGACGGCAAGACGCTGTACACCAGCGCCGACGACGAGGGCAACCATCCGCTGTTTGCGGTCGATATCGCCAATGGCGAAGTGCGCAGCCTGTCCGGCAAGGGCGCGATGAAGGGCTTTGACGTGAAGTCCGGCAACATCGTGTTTGCGCGCCAGGACTTCAAGCACCCGACCGATTTGTATACGGTCGCCGGCGACGGTGTGCGGCAACTCACCCATTTCAATCGCAAACGACTGGCCGACATCCAGTTCGGTGATGCCGAATGGTTCCGATTCCCCGGCTGGAACAACGAGTCGGTGCAGGGCTACGTGATGAAGCCGGTTGGCTACCAGGCGGGCAAGAAGTATCCGGTGGCCTTTCTGATCCACGGCGGGCCGCAGGGGGCCTGGACCGATGATTTCCACTACCGCTGGAACCCGGAAATCTATGCCGGTGCGGGTTTTGCCGTAGTGGCGATCAACTTCCACGGATCGACCGGCTACGGCCAGGCTTTCACCGACGCGATCAGCCAGCACTGGGGCGACCGTCCGCTGGAAGATCTGAAAAAAGGCTGGGTCGCCGCGCTCGACAAGTATGCCTTCCTCGACGGTGATCGCGCCTGCGCGCTGGGCGCCAGCTATGGCGGCTACATGGTGTACTGGATGGCAGGCAACTGGAACAAGCCGTGGAAGTGCTTTGTCGATCACGACGGCGTGTTCGACACGCGCACCATGTACTACGCCACCGAGGAACTGTGGTTCGTCGAGCACGAGAACGGCGGGCCGGAATATTCCGATCCGGCAATCTACGAGAAGTACAATCCCATCAACCACGTCAGGGACTGGAAGGTGCCGATGCTGGTGGTGCATTCCGACCGCGACTACCGCATCCCGGTCTCGCAGGGACTGTCGGCGTTCACCGCGCTGCAGCGCCAGGGCATTCCCAGCGAGTTCCTGCACTACCCGGACGAAACCCACTTCGTGTCCAAGCCGCGCAACAGCGTGCAGTGGCACCACGCGGTGATCGACTGGCTCAAGCGCTGGACCAAGCCGAAGATGTAGGAGCGGGCCATGCCCGCGATGGCCTGGCCCGGATGAAGTCGCGCAGCGAGGCAATCGGGGAATTGGGTCCCGGATTTCGCTGCGCTGCATCCGGGCTACACGGTGTTCTGCGCTGGCGTGCGTCGCGATGTTCGGCGCTGGCGATGCCGTAGCCCGGATGAAGTCGCGCAGCGACGCAATCCGGGAAGCCAGCCTGCTATTCTTGCCCCATGCGCGAGGTGCCCAAACGCAGCTACCAGTTCGCCGATTGCGTGCTCGATCCGACACGGCAAACGCTGCTGCGTGATGGTGCGTCGGTGGAGGTGCAAAACCAGGTTTTCGACCTGCTGCACTTTCTGCTGCGCCATCCCGACGAGGTCATCAGCAAGGATCGCCTGCTGGCCGAGGTCTGGCACAACCAGCACCTGACCGACGCCACGATCGCCCAGGCCGTGCGCAAGGCGCGCTTGGCGGTGGGCGACGACGGCCACCGCCAGGCGGTCATCCAGACCGTGCACGGTCGCGGCATTCGTCTGATTGTTCCGGTACGTGTTGCCGATGCCGGACCCCCAGCCGATGCATCCGTCTCCGGCGACCCGGCGGCCTTGAGTGCAAGCCGCGGAACCCGAACCTTGACGACTGCGCAATGGTCGGCAGGTCTGTTGATTCTGCTCCTGGCCGTGGCGGCGATACTGGTCTTGTGGCAGTGGCAAAAGCCTGCCGCGGGTCCGGCGCTGGCCGTGCCATCGGTTGCGGTGTTGCCGTTCGAAAACGCCACGGGCGATCCCGAGTACCAGTGGCTGCAGTTCGGGTTGGCGAAAACCGTCGGCCTGCTGCTGCAGGAATCGGGTGTCGTGCGTGCGGTTGGCCCCGAGGTAACGGCGGACCTGCCCGAAGGCGACCTGGCGGATCGAACGGCCGTGCTCGGCACCGATTTCGGCATGGCGGCGCGCATCCACCGGTCGGCCGGGCGATTCGAGGTCCAGTGGCACCTGTCGCAGCGCACCGCGCAGCCTGTCACCGGGCAATTCAGCACGGCCGATGCATCCAGCATCGCGCGGCAGTTGGTGGAAGTGGCGGTCGCTCATGCTGCCGGGACACCGAAAGCACCGGTGCCCGCGCAGCCCGTGTTGGATGATCCGCTGGCTCTGGAGCTGTACAGCCGCGGGATCGAAGCGCAGTACGCGGATGACCGGGCGCAGGCTGCCACCTTGCTGGCCGCGGCACTGGCGCGCGAGCCCGGCTCCCACGTTCTTGCGGTGGCGCTTGCCGTGGCCCGATTCGACCCGCGCGATGCAAAGAATTCCCTCGTACGTTATCGGAAGCTGCGCAAGGCGCTGCCCCCCGATGCGCGCTCGGCGCGCACCCAGCTGGCCTACGAGATCGGCAATCGCCTGTGGTACGAGGGCGAAGTGAAACTCGCCGAGCCACTGCTGCGGCAGGCACTGCAAAGCAGTCGCGAAGACCCGCTGCTGCGGGCGCGCATACTCAACAGTCTGGCGTTCGTGTGTCAGTCGCGGCTCAAGCATGAGCAGGCCTGGGAATATGCCAAGCAATCCGAGATGATTCTACGCGAACTCGATGATCCCTACGATCTCAGCATGGCAATGACCAACCTCGGGTATCTGGCCGAAGACATGGGCCGCTTGCTGGAGGCCGGCAACTACCATCGGCAGGCGCTGGAAATACGGCTGCGCTACCGTTTTCCATCACTGGTTGCCGCGTCCCGCTACGGCCTGGCCCGGATCAACCGCCGCCGGGGCGATTTTGCAGCGGCCGATGCGCTGCTGCAGCAGTCGCTGGCCGAGGTGGTTCGACTGAAACTGCCCTACGACCATTTCGACAATCTCGAAGAGTTGGCCGAATTGCGCATGCATCAGGGCCGTTTCGATGATGCCGCTGCGGCCCTCAAGCAAGCGGACGCGCTGGCCCACGAATCGGGTGACGAAATCGGCCAGGCCTGGGCGCAGCAGGTCCGGGTACGGCTCAAGCTGCGGCGCGGGAACGCCGATGCGGAGGCGTTCGCACTGATTGACAAGGCCCGGGAGACTTTCGAGAAGCTGGGCGAGAATCAGGATGCGATTGGCGCGCGGGTGGAGCGTGCGCAGTTGCTGATGCTGGCCGACCGCACCGTCGAGGCGCGTGCAGTGATCGACCAAATTGTGGCCGGAAGCCCGCCCGGCAACCCGGTGCTGGCTCTGCGCGTGCGCCGCGTCCAGGCACGACTGGCTGCCCGTGACGAGCCGCATGCGGCGATCGCGGCCTGGCAGGACATTGTGCGCGATGCACGTGCGATCGGTGCGCTGGACCTCGAGGCCGAAAGCGCGATCGATCTGGGACACCTCGCGCTGGCTCGATCACAGCCAGCGCTGGCGAAACGCATGCTGGCCATCGCGCGGTCCTGGTCACCCGATTATTACCGTTGTACCGAGCTGGCGCAGGCTATTCAAAGCCGTGCCTGAAAATCACGTCGTCGGCTGCCTGGAATTCAACGGCACCGATGTCGCACCGATCACCGCTGCCACTGGCCGGCCGCGGCTGGCCGCGTTCATCCTCACCCAGCGATGCTCCGAATACGGTCTTGCACGGGCCGGTCTTGCCGCCATCGACGGCCGGGCTGCCCGGGCGGGGCAGAAAGCTCAGCAACTCGACATAGCTGCTGCCGTCGCCATTGTCTGCCAGGGTCATGAGTTGCGGATCGGTCATCGGCTGGTCGGTGGCTTCGCTGGTACAGGTGCCGCTGGTGTCGATATTGAAGCCCAGTGAGTTGTAGGTGCCATTGCCGGCTTGCACGTGGCACTCCTGTTCAGCACTGGATGCGGGGCTGTAGACGATGCTGTGGCCCATGCTGAGACTGGCGCCATCGGAAATCGACAGGGCCTTGTCGATGACGCGGTTCTTGTAGTCATTGTTGATCAGGCTGTTGTGGAACATCGCCACAACTGCCGAGAAGCGTGCACTGATGGCATTGCCGAAGGATGTGTCGGAGATGTTCTTGCTGAAGCTGCTGTTGTCGATGAGGATGACACCATCATGCACGCTCAGCGCGCCGCCGTCTGTGCTGGCGTGATTTTCTGCAAAGGTGCTGGCCGTGATGTAGGCCAGCGCCGTGGAATCGGGTGCCTGCACCAGGATGGCTCCGCCTGCCTTGCCGCTGTCGTTGCCGTCAAAGCGGCTGTGGTCGATGTTAATGCTGGTGGTCACATCATCGCTGTAGATCGCACCGCCCGAGCCGGTGCTGGAATTGTCGCTGAAGGTGGATTCGCTGATGTTGAGATGGGTGACTGGCTCGGCGGCAGGGAAGCCCTGGATGGCCAGTGCACCGCCCGTGCCGCTGGTCTGGTTGCCGGAGAACACGCAGCGCTTGATGGTCAGCGTCGATGCATCGTGGCGTGGCAAGGTGGTGGCAATGGCACCCCCCTTGCCCTGGCTGCCATTGCTGGCGTTGTCGGCAAAGCGAATGCCCTCGAAGGTGAACGCGCCGCCACGCTTCAGCCACACGGCTCCGCCGGGCAGGGCATCGCCCGCATTCTTGAGCGTCATCAGACTGAGTTTGAAGTCGTGGCTGTCATCGGGCATGTCGACGATGAAGATCTGGCTGCTCGAGTGCGCATCCAGCGTCAGCGTATTCATGCCCAGTGCGAAAATCGTCACCCGCTCGGTGACCAGCATGGCCTGATTCACGGCGATGATGCCGGCCACGGCGACGTAGATGCTGTCGGTGCCGGTGCCGCTTCCGGCCACGCAATTGTCGGCAGCCGTGTTGTCATTGGCTGCGCGAAGGGCCTCGCGCAGCGAGCAGTCGCCGTCGCTGTTGTCTTCGTTGTCGAGGGTGTCCACAGTGATGAAGGCGGCCTGGGCGGGCAGGCAAATGCCGGCGGCGAGGGCCATCCCAAGAACGATGCGAAGTATCGGGGTCATGATCGGTGTCCAGTGTTGGGGCGTTGTCCACACTGCGCGGCCCGCGCCGATATTGCTTGATCCGGGCATGACCGGTTCATGATCTGTGCGCTGGCCAGCCCGTTTTGCACAATGGCAACAAGGCTTGGGTACACTGGGGCCGGGCATCCTTCGGGGAAGGCGAATGCGTGGGATCTGGACGGGGATTTTGGCGTGCGTGCTGGCGACTTGCGCCGCGGCACAGGACATTCCGAAGGCCTTGCAGGGGTGGCAAGGCTGGGTGCTGCATGACCGGCCGCAGCATGGCTGTCCGTTTCTGAGCGGCAGCATGCCGACGCCCGATTCACGGCGCTGCCTGTGGCCGCGGGCCCTGCAGATCAAAGCCGGCCGCAAGGGCGGCGATTTTCGCGTGCGGGTCGATGTGGATGCGCCGAGCTGGCTGGATCTGCCCGGCAATACCCGGCACTGGCCGCAGGGCGTAACCGACCACGGCGTTCCCGTGCTCGTGCACGAGCGCAACGGTACGCCCACGCTGCATCTGGAGGCCGGTTCGCACGAACTGGCCGGGCACTGGCAATGGTCGTTGATGCCCAACCGCCTGGCGCTGCCGGATGACTACGGTCTGGTCCGCCTGCAGGTGAACGGCAAGGCTGTGCCGGATTTCAGGCGTGCCGGCCGATCCTTGACTCTGGGCGAGAGTCCGGCCGCGCCGCGTCAGACCGACAGTTTGTCGCTGAAGGTTTTTCGGCGCCTGGACGACGGCTTGCCGCCGATGCTGGACACGCGCCTGCAACTGGATGTCAGCGGCCGCGCGCGGGAAGTGACGCTGGGGCCGGTTTTGTCAAAGGATTTCGTGGCCACGCGGCTGGATGCGCCGATTCCGGCGCGTCTGGATGGCGACGGCAAGCTGCATCTGCAGGTGCGTGCGGGGCACTGGCAGATCACGCTGGCCGCACGGGGAACGCAAACCCTGGGCACGCTGGCCATCAAGCTGCCGCCCAAGCCGTGGCCGCAGAGTGAAATCTGGAGCTACGCCGACGCTCCGAACCTGCGCCAGACGCGGGCGGAGGGCCAGGCGGTGGATGCCGCGCAGGCCGGCGTGCCGGGAGACTGGCGCGATCTGCCAGCTTTCGCGATCGGCAACGGCCAGGGCCTTGAGATCAAGCCGGGCGCACGCGCGGGCCAGAGCGGTGTGCGCGAGAAGATCCGCGTTCAGCGGAAACTGTGGTTGGCGTTCGATGGTGACAGTTTCACCGCCAGCGACCATGTGACAGGAACGCTCGACCATCCGCGGCGGCTTTCGGTGCAGCCGCCCTGGGTGCTGCAGCGCGCCAGTGTCGCGGGCCAAGCGCTGCTGGTCGGCAAGGGAGCCAACGGCAGCCGCGGCGTGGAGTTGCGCCGACGGAATCTGCAACTTGATGCCGGCCTGGAGCTGCCACGCAGCGCGCTGGGCAGCATGCCGCTGGCCGGCTGGCAGGTGCCGCTGGATCAGCTCAGCGTCGACCTGCAACTGCCGTCGGGGTACCTTTTGCTGGGTGCGCCGGGGGCCGATCAGTCGCGGCAGTCGTGGGTGGCGAGCTGGACCCTGCTGGACCTGTTTCTGGTCGCCCTGATCGCCCTGGTGTGCGGCCGCCTGCTGGGCTGGCCGATGGCGCTGGTGGCGCTGGTGTACCTGGTGATTGCCCACGACGAGGTCTGGGCGCCGTATCTGACCGTGTTGCTGGCCGCGGCCGTGGCGCTGCTGGTGCGGGCCTTGCCCGCGGGCCGCCTGCACTCGGTGACCCGTGCCATCGCCTGCGGATTTGCCGTGCTGGCCTTGCTGTGGGCCTTGCCGTATGCCGGCAGCCAGTTGCGCGCGGCGCTGTATCCGCAGCTGCCGACGCGCGCCTCGCTGGTCGGCTTGCCGGCGATGCAGATGGCAACGAGGGTGGATGTCGCGCGCGACACAGGCTTCGCCGACAACGCGCGGCGGCGGGCACCGGGCAAGTCCGCACCGGTCGTGGTCGAGGAAAAGAGCATGATGGCCGCGGAAGCGCCTGCTCCAGCCCCACCGCCGCCGAAAGTCGCCCAATCGCTTTCGTCGCTGTCACTGGACGCCAGCCCCGGGCCGGTGCAGTCGGGGCCGGGCATTCCCCAGTGGCGGGTCGGCAAGCACTACCGGCTGCAGTGGTCAGGGCCGGTTACGCCGCAGCAGCAAATGCGTCTGGTGATCGTGCCGTCGTGGCTGGTACGGCTGCTGCGGGTGCTGGCCGTGGCCGCGTTGCTGGTCTTGCTGGCGCGTCTGTTCACGCACCTGTGGCCGGCCCAATTGCGCCGCTGGCGCCTGGCGGGTGGCAGTGCGGCCTTGCTGCTGGCGGCCTTGCTGGCTTCGGCCCCGGCTTCGGCCCAGGTCGCGCAAACGCCGCCGCAGTCGATGCTCGATCAACTCAAGCAGCGCCTGCTGCAGCCCCCGGAGTGCGCGCCCGATTGCGCCTTGTTGGCGAACGGCCGATTGCAACTCCAGGGCGAGCGTCTGCGATTGCTGCTGCAGGCCCAGGCCGAAGCCGAGGTGGCCGTGCCCATGCCCGACATCAATGCGGCGGCCAGTCTGCTGGCGGTACGAGTCGATGGCCAGCCCGCCGGTCTGTTGCGCGACGGCCAGAAGCCTCTGCTGCGTCTGACCCGCGGCGTTCACAGCGTGCAACTGGAGTGGCAGATCCATGGAGACGAGCTGCGTCTGGCCTTTGCCGGGCTCAAGCCCCAGCGCATGCAGGTGGATGCCGCCGGCTGGAAAATCAGCGGCCTGGATGACGCGCGCCTGAGCGGCGACACCATCACGCTGGCGCGTGAACGCCAAGGCACACCGAAAGGCCAGCCGGCTCCGGCGCATGCCGCGCAGGCTTTTCCACCGTATGTGCGCTTGCGCCGCAGTCTGGTGCTGGGAACCGATTGGCGCATCGTCAATACCGTGGAGCGCATCGCGCCGGCGCAGGGCGGCTTCACGGTCACGCTGCCGCTGCTGCCGGGCGAGCATCCGCTGGGCGAGGATGCCCGCGTGCACGACGGGCGGATCGAGCTCAGCTTCAGTGCCGACCAGCAACAGGCGCGCTGGAGCAGCCGCATCGAGCAAACGCCGGACTTGACTTTGCAGGCACCGCCGCTGACCCAGCGCAGCGAGACCTGGCAGGTACGTGCCGCGTCGATCTGGCATGTCGAGGCCGAGGGCGTGCCGCCGCAACCGGCCGACGGCATGCTGGCCTTCGCGCCGCTGCCCGATGAAACCCTGCAGCTTGCCGTGAGTCGGCCCGAACCGGCACCGGGTAGCGAGGTGGCGATGGATCAGGCCAGCGTGCATGTGCGCCAGGGTGAGCGCGTGCGCTCGACGGCGCTTGCCCTGACCAGCCGCAGCACCCGGGGTGGTGAACATGCCATTGACGTGCCAGCAGATGCCCAACTCACGCGTGCCCGCCGCGACGGGCACGCGCTTGCCCTGACGCTGCGCGATGGCCAGGTCAGCCTGCCGCTGCGGCCCGGCGTGCAGAAATTCGCCATCGATCTGCGCGAGGCCCGCGATTCGGGCCTTGTGATGCGCACGCCCGCACTTGATCTGAAGGTGCCTGTGGCCAACATCCATCTGCAACTGGATCTGCCGCACGATCGCTGGGTGCTGTGGACCTGGGGCCCACGCAACGGCCCGGCGGTACTGTACTGGCCGCAGATCCTGCTGCTGATCCTGGTCGCCTGGCTGCTGGCACGCTTCGCGCCCGCACCACTGCGCTTCCATCACTGGCTGCTGCTGGGCCTGGGTTTTTCGACCTTTGCCTGGAGCGCCTTTGCCCTGGTGGCTCTGTGGTTGATCCTGCTGGGTGTGCGCGAGCGCCTGTCGGGCGCCACTGCCTGGACCCGCCTGCGCTTCAATGCGATGCAGCTTGGCCTGGCTGCCCTGACCGTGCTGGCCCTGATCGTTCTGGTGAGTGCCGTACCGCGCGGCCTGCTCGGTCTGCCCGACATGCATGTGGCCGGCAACGACTCAACCGCCTGGAATCTGAAGTGGATGCTGGATCAGTCCACGGGCGAGCTGCCGCGTGGTGGCGTGCTCAGCCTGCCGCTGTGGTGCTACAAGCTGGCGATCCTGGCCTGGGCGCTGTGGCTGGCCAACGCCCTGGTCGGCTGGCTGCGCTGGGCCTTCGGCGCCTGGAGCGCCGGCGGCTACTGGCGCCGCCCGGAGCCCGAGGCTGTGCCGTCAGCGACGGCAGAAGCCTCGCTAGACGACAAGGCTTGAGCTTTTGTCACACTGGTTTCACGCCCTTCGGGCGCGACTTCATTTTCTCTGTTTGGCCAGAGAAAACGAAGCACAAACGCGTCTGGAACGCGTTTGAACAGCGAAGCTGGCCCGAAGGGCGGAGGGCAGGATGCCCGGAGTAAAAGAGAGGCCACCCCGCTTCCGCGCTTTGTGGACTTCCTGTCCACAAAGTCCGCGCCGGCTTGCGGGGTTTTTCGACAGCATAAGGATGTGCTGTCGAAAAGCCCAGCCACCAGCCACGAACCCGAAGGGCAGGATGCCCGCAGGGCGCGTAAAAGGGGTGCCCTTCTCTTTGGTTCCGTTTCTCTTGGGCATGCAAGAGAAATGAACTCGCGCTCGGAGGGCGCGAAACCATTGGCAAATCGATTGCTTCTCGCAACGTGAAGCCGTCTGCCGCCACAATGAGTGGTGTTGGGTTTCGCCTGTGGCTCAACCCAACCTACGCGCGTAGGGCGGGAGGAGCCGCGCAGCGGCGTATCCCGCCGTGGCGTGATTCAGGAGTCTGCGGGCGCAGCCGCCGCCTCGGCCATTTCCTGGCAGACCCAGCGGGTGAGCTTGGCCGCGAGCTGGTCAGACGCCTTGCCGAAAGTGTTGACGACGGCGGGAATGGCGCTGCCGCTGCTGGCGATGGTCAGGCGAAAGTGGTGGTGGGCGATCACCTCGCTGCCATTGCGCAGCAGCATGGCGTCGTAGTCGATCACCACCACCGGCTTTTGCTGCTGCCGGTTCTCGGCCTGGAATGCGTTGAGGGTTCCGGTCAGCACGAAGTCGGCGTGCAGGCCGCTGTCGTCGCTGAACACGGCCTTGAGCTGGCCGTTGTCGCGGAAGGAGGCGATCAGGCGGTCACGCAGCAGTTGCGGTGCCGACTGGTTCCAGCGTGCGCCGTGGTAGACGCTGACTTCGTTGCCTTCGGGGAAAATCACGATGCGCTTGCTGGCGATCAGGCCGGCGGCGTGCGGGGTATCGACGCGCAATTGCAGTTGGCCGACGCCGGGGGCCGTGGTCGGAGCCGGATTGGCGACCGCCGGCAAACGGTAGATGTCGAGGGGCTCGGCGCGCGGCAGCAGGCCGCCACAGGCAGTCAGCAGCACGGGCAGGGCGAATGCAATCCAGCGTGGACGAATGCTCATTGGGGTGTGTACTCCCGAGGGCGGCGGCTGCCGAGCAGGTAGCCGGCGGGATTGTCGCCAAGGCGGTTGCTGATCGACTGCAGGGATTTCAGGGTCTGCTTCAGTTGCCGGATAGCCGGCCCCAGGTCGGCCAGGCCATTGGCTCCGCTGGCGATTGAAGCGCGATTGTTGCTGAGGATCTGGTCGAGCTGCTGCGCGGCGCTGTTCAGCGAGGCCATGGCCTGACTGGCGTCGTTCATCAGTTTTTTGCCGTTTTCATCCAGCAGGCGGTTGGTCGTACCGGCCAGCTTCGTGGTCTGGTCAAGGGTCTGGTTGAGCTTGCCGCTGGCCTCGGCCAACTGGTGTACCAGCACGCCCAGATCCTTGCGCTGATCGGCGATGGCTCCGGTGGCCTGGTCGAGATGATCCAGCGTGGCCGAGATGCGCTTGACATTGTCGCTGGACAGCAGCTCGCTGGCGCGGGTGATGATGTCGTTGACCTTGGTGACCAGATCCTCGCCGCCGGCCAGCAGCTTGCTCAGCGCCGAGTCATCGGCCTGGATGCGCGGGATCTTGTTGCTGCCGGGTGGTTTCAACAACGGACTGGACGGGCTGCCGCCAGTGAGCTGGATGAAGGCCACGCCGGTCAGGCCGGTCAGGCCCAGCTTGGCCCGGGTGTCGATCTTGACCGGGGTGTCACCATTGACGCGAATGCGGACCAGCACCTTGCTCGGGTTCTTCGGGTCCAGGCGCAACTGCGACACGTCGCCGACCTTGATGCCGTTGTACTGCACCATGCCGCCTTGCGACAGGCCGGTGACGGCCTCGGTGAACACGATGTCGTAATAATCGTACTGCCTGGCGATGCTGGATTTGGCCAGCCACAGGGCAAAGGCCATCGCGGCACCCACCACCAAAATGGTAAAGGTGCCGATCAGAATGTGATGAGCACGAGTTTCCATTCAAACCTCCTGGGCAAGGTCCGCCCTGCCAGCTTCGGCCGCGCGGCCGCGCGGGCCGTGAAAATAGTCCTGGATCCACGCATCGGGATTGGCCGCCACCTGCTGCAGCGGGCCAACGTCCAGCACCCGGCGCTGCGACAGAACGGCCACACGATCGCAGATGGCGTACAAGGTGTCCAGATCGTGGGTGACCATGAACACGCTCAAACCCAGCGCATCGCGCAGAGTGCGAACCAGGCGGTCAAACCCGGACGCGCCGATCGGGTCCAGCCCGGCCGTGGGTTCGTCCAGGAACAGGATTTCCGGATCCAGTGCCAGCGCCCGGGCCAGCGCCACGCGCTTGCGCATGCCGCCGGACAACTCCGCCGGGGTCTTGCTGGCCACGTCCTGGGTCAGCCCGGCCAGGGCCAGCTTCAGGCGTGCCAGGTGCTGGGCCTCGTGGCGTGGCAGTTTGGCGTGTTCGACCAGCGGCAAAGCCACGTTCTCGCACACCGTTAGCGAAGAAAACAGGGCGCCTTCCTGAAACAGCACGCCAAAGCGCTGCTCCAGACGCGAGCGCTGCTCCGGATCCAGCGCCAGCAGGTCCTGTCCGAAAACCCGGATGCTGCCGGCGGCCGGCCGTTGCAGGCCGACAATCGAGCGCAGCAAGACCGACTTGCCGGTACCCGAGCCGCCGACGATGCCGATGATTTCGCCTTGCCGGATATCGAGATCCAGGTCCTCGTGTACCACCTGTTCGCCAAAGCGGTTGACCAGGCCGCGCACCTCGATGACGGTTTTGGCAGTCTCGCTCACCAGCCCATCTCCATGAAAAACAGCGCCGCCAGCGCATCGAACAGGATCACCACAAAAATCGACTGCACCACGGCCGAGGTGGTCTGGCGGCCGACCGATTCGGCCGAGCTGCCGGCCTGGAAACCCTCAAGACACCCGATCATCGAGATCATGAAGGCAAACACCGGTGCCTTGCTCAGACCGATCCACAATTGCCGGATGCTGGTATCGGCCTGGAACACGGACAGGAACATGGCCGGCGTGATGTCCAGCGCAACCACGCACACCACCGCGCCGCCAAGGATGCCGGCCAGCATGGCCAGAAAGGTCAGCATCGGCAGCGTAATGACCAGAGCCAGCATGCGCGGCAGTACCAGCAGCTCGATCGGGTCCAGGCCCAGGGTGCGGATGGCGTCGATTTCTTCATTGGCCTTCATCGAGCCGATCTGGGCGGTGAAAGCGCTGGCGGTGCGACCGGCCAGCAGGATCGCGGCCAGCAGCACACCGAATTCGCGCAAGAAAGCATAGGCAATCAGATCCACCGTAAACACGGTGGCACCGTAATCGGCCAGCACCGTTGCGCCGAGAAAGGCGATCACGGCCCCGACCATGAAACTGAGCAGCGCCACGATCGGCACCGCATCCAATCCGGACTCTTCCATGTGATGCATCATGGCCGTAACGCGCCAGCGCTGCGGGCGCAGGATCAGCCGCATGCTGGTTTCAAGGCTCAGGCCAATGAAGCCCAGCAGCGCGAACGATTCGTGGCGGACTCGAAGCACCGCTTTGCCGACGCGCTCAAGCATGGCTACCAGTCCATGCTCCCGCGGCCCTCTGGCGGTTCGGTAGGAGGCCTTGAGTGAGCCGCCCACCAGGCCCAGCAAGCGGCGGCGTTCGGCGCTCAGGATAGAGTCGTGGCTGGCCAGGTCGCACAGTCGGTCGTTGCCGAACAATTCGGCCAGCAGACCGGCTCCGGCGGTGTCCAGCGCCTCCAGCCCGGAGAAGTCGACCTGTACGTCATCGCCGAGCCCGGGCGCCAGCGCATCGATCTGCCGATCCAGGTCAAGATAGTGCGCCAGCGTCCACTCGCCACTGACGCGCAGTTGCGTGTTCTGGCCGTCCGTATCGGCCCAGTCAATGGCGCCAGCACTCATGGCGCGAACTTTACCAGAGGCGTGCACACCGCGGGCGACGCTGCCACACTGTGCGGCCTGTAAATCCCGTCAGGATCGAGGGCATGCAAGAACTTCTCAAACGGCGCGCCGGTTTCGTTGTGGAGCTGGCACGCCAGCTGCACCAATACGGCACATCGGCGTCGCGATTTGAACTCGCGGTGACCCAGGCGGCTGCCAGTCTCGATCTGCGCGCCGAAGTCTGGTCAAGTCCCACCGCGATCATTCTGTCCTTCTACGATCCGGATGATGGCGAGGACGGTCTGGCGACCCTGACCCAGGTGCTGCGCCTGCCGCCAGGGGATGTGAACCTTCGCAAGTTGTGCATGGTCGATGACATTGCCGATCAGGTCATTGCCGGTGCGGTGGATGTGCGGGAAGGGCGCCGGCTTTTGCGCAAACTGGACGAGCCGATGTCGCGCAAGTGGCATGTTGCCCTTGTCGCCAGCTATGGGCTCGCGGCAGCCTGTGTCGCCGTGCTGCTGCGTGTGGCTTGGCCCGGAGCGCTTGTGGCCGGTGTTTTGGGCACGCTGGGTGGGGCCATGGCGGTGGCGGGAGCCACGCGCCCGCGTCTGGCGCTGGCAGTTGAGGCGGTCAGCGCCTTTGTGTCGACTGTGCTGGCCATCGTCGTCAGCGCCCTGCTCTGGCCGATCGCCGTCAAACCGGTCGTGCTGGCCAGTCTGATTGTTCTGATCCCGGGCATGAGCCTGACCACGGCAGTACGGGAATTGTCCACTCAGCAATTGATGTCGGGCATGGCGCGGCTGGCTGGTGCGACGGCGTCCTTGTTGAAGCTGGCCTTTGGGGTGGTGGCGGCTGCCAGTCTGTGCAGTCTGTTCGGACTCGCGGCCAGTGACGCCGCGTTCGCTCCGAATGTGATCTGGATTGAATGGCCGGCCGTGGTGGTGGCTGCGTTCGCCTTCGCAGTGCTGTTTCAGGCCGCGCGCCGCGACTGGCTGGTGGTTGCCAGTGCCGTTGTGGTCGGCTATGCGGTCGCGCGATTCAGCGGCCTCGGCTTCGGGCCCACGGCAGGCGTATTTGCCGGAGGACTGGTGCTGGGTGCTGCCAGCAACGCCTGGGCGCGCTGGGCGCAACGACCCGGCGCCATGATCCGGGAGCCCGGCATTATCTTGCTGGTTCCCGGCAGCGTGGGTTTTCGCAGTCTGTCCTATCTGATGGAGCAGGCCATCGGCCCGGGCGCCAATACCGGCATGCTGCTGGTCAAGTTGCTGGTCGGCCTGGTCGCCGGTCTGCTGATTGGCGATCTGTTGATTTCGCCAAGGCGCAACCTTTGAGCTGTATTGCCTGGTCCAAATATATGGACACGCGAAGTTCTGCAGGAGCGCGCCATGCGCGCGAATGGGCTTTGCCGTAATCGCGGCCATGGGCCGCTCCTGCAGAAGCGGGGCTTGGGTCAGGGCAGGCCCGCACAAAAAAACGGGCCGCTCAACGGCCCGTTCACAATTCCAGTGGCGCCGTCACTTGATCAGCAGGTCCTTTTCCTTCTTGCCGGATTTCAGCGCGGCATCGAACCAGCGCGGGTGCTTGCCGCGCCCCGACCAGGTCCGGGACGGATCCTTCGGATCCTGATACTTGGGCGGTACCTTGCCGGTGCGCTTGCCGGCGCGCTTGGTACGGCGGCCCAGTACCTCATCCAGCGTGAAACCTTCCTTCTTGACCATTTCGTTGATGCGCTTGCGCAGATCATTCAATGTGTTCTTGCGCATCTCGACTTCACGCGAATCCAGCTTGTTGCGCAGTGCATCGATCTGCTTGCGGTTGAGTTTGCTGATATCAATTGTCATTCATTACTCCGGGGGGGAATGGTTTGGTCGTTTCTTTCACTCAATTGAAGATACGGCCATATGAAATTTCCATGACCTGCGTCCATGACGCAATTATAAACAAACGCGAATGGGCGGCAAGCCATCCGGCATGACCTGTCCAGGCGCGCAACGGCAGCACTGCGGGAAACTGTCAGTTGAAGCGGCATGTGGTGAAAAAGGTTTCCGATCGAGTACACTGAATTGCATGGTGAACCAGGCGGCATTGTGGTGGGGGCTTGTTCTCGGCTCAATCGGGCTGGGCTATCTGATGTACGGTCGGCGCCAGCGCGCGATCATGCCGACGCTGTGCGGCATCGGCCTGATGATTTTTCCGTGGTTTGTTTCCGGCACCTGGGCACTTGTGCTGATTGGCGCCGTGCTGCTTGTGGTGCCCTTCCTGTTTCATTTCTGATGCATTCCGCGGGAGGCCGCGAGCATGAAAATCCAGGTTTGTCTGCTGCTGCTTCTGACGTGCCCGGCCGGGCTCCTGCACGCGGCAGATGGCACGCTGGATCCGACCTTTGGCAATAATGGTCGCGTCACCATCAATTGGATGCCGGGTGACGCCGAGCCCGCTGCCATTGCCATCGGTACGAATGGAAACATTTTCATTGCGGGAGACGCTGCCGAGTTCGGCAGTGTTCCGGAGTTTTTGTTGCTGAAACTGCATCCTGCAGGGCAGATCGATACCGCTTTTGCCCCGCTCCAGGGCGGCTTTTTCCGCTTCGATTTTGCACTCAATGGCATTGGGCCGGGTGGTGGCAATACCGCCAATGCCCTGGCAGTTCTGTCCGATGACAAAATCGTGCTGGCCGGTTGTACACAAATCGGCGTTTCGTCTACGCATTTTGCGGTGTTGCGGGTTGATTCGACGGGCCAGCTCGATCCGACATTCGGCAGCACTGGGAGCGTGCATTTTGCCGCTCCTTTCGCCATTGAAAACTGCGTCGAGGACCTTTTTGTCAGGCCCGACGGGGCGATCGTCCTTGGCGGTCATACCCGCGTACCCAGCGACGCGGGCGGAAGCCTGGTTTACAGGTTCTATGCCGCAACGGCCGTGCTGACATCAAGCGGGCAGCTGGATCCAGCCTTCCTGGGTGGCGGTGTCAGCGAAATCCGTTATGCGGCCAATGCCTGGCTCAGCTACGGTATTGCTCTCGCTGCCGACTCTGATGGAGGCGGTTTTCTGGCTGGTCTGGTCGATGCTGCGGGTGGTACCGACGCCGCGATACTGCATTTGCAGAATGACGGAATGGTCGATGCGGGCTTCGGCAACCTTGGCCGACTGACGCTCGGCATGCCTGCCGCTGAAGCCCACGCGATCCGGGTCCTGCCTTCGGGCAGGGTCGTGTTGGCAGGAGTCAGCAGCAACCCCGGACAAGGCCTGGCCGTATTTCTGGCCCGCCTGAATTCCGATGGCACGCTCGACACAAGCTTTGGCCAATCCGGCATTGCCCGCTTTCCGATCGCCGATGCGGGTTTGGTCGGGCTGTTGGCACCGACAAGAAATCATGGCTGGCTGGTGGAAGCTGCCGATACGGGCCGTGCCGGGATATGGCTGGTGCGTGTGGATGAAAATGGCCACCCCCAGGCCGGCTTCGGCACCGACGGGGTCTTGCATGTTGCTTTCGGTCCCGCAAATGGCAGCGGATTTGGTGCCTCCAAGGTAGCCTTGCAGCCGGATGGCAAGTTGGTGGTTGCCGGCGCATTGTCCGGAAATGCCGCCGACGATTTTGGTGTCATGCGCATTCTGGCCGACTACGACACCCTGTTCGTGGACGACTTCGAGTTGCGGCAATGAGCGCTGTTGGACGGTACTGTCAGTCGAACAGCGCCAGCAGTGCCTGTCGGTCCAGGTTGCGGTTTTCGCTCTCGTCGCGGCGGCGGTATTCGAAGGTGCCGGCCTCCAGACCACGCGGGCTGACCACGATGCGGTGTGGAATGCCGATCAGTTCGATGTCGGCGAACATGGCGCCGGTGCGCAGGCCGCGGTCGTCGATCACGGCATCCACGCCACGCTCGCTGAGCGCTTGCTGCAAGTCGTCCGCGGCTTGGTTGACGGCTGCGTCGTTCTTCGAATTGATCAGACAGATTGCTGCCTGCCACGGTGCCATCGCTTCGGGCCAGCGGATGCCGGCCTCGTCATGGTGCTGCTCGATGGCGGCGGCGACGATGCGGCTGACGCCGATGCCGTAGCAGCCCATCAGCAGGGTGCGCGACTTGCCGGTTTCATCCAGCACGCTGGCATTCAGCGCCTGGGCGTATTTGTCGCCGAGTTGGAAGATGTGGCCCACCTCGATGCCGCGGGCAAGCTGCAGTCTGCCCTTGCCGTCCGGGGCGGCATCGCCTTCGATCACGTTGCGCAAATCGCAGATCTGGTCGATGCGCGCATCCCGCACCCAATTGGCACCGGTGTAATGGCTGTTGTCGGCATTGCCGCCACACACGAAGTCGGCCAGCATGGCCGCGTCGCGGTCGACGATCACCGGGATCGACTCGGGCAGGCCGACCGGGCCGATGTAGCCGGGGCTGGTGCCGGCCAGCTTGCGGATTTCAGCCTCATCGGCCAGTTGCGGCTCGTCACCAATGAGGTCCAGTTTGGCCGCCTTGATCAGGTTGACCTGGTGGTCGCCGCGCAGGCACAGGGCAACCAGGCCATCGCGACCCTTGACCAGCAGGGTCTTGAGACATTGCGCCGGTGTCACGCCGAGGAAAGCGCTGATGTCTTCGATGGTCTTCTGGCCGGGCGTGTCGACGCGGACCAGTTCGGCCTGCGGTGCCGGGCGGTCGCCACTCGGTGCCAGGCCGCTGGCCATTTCCACGTTGGCGGCATAGTCCGACGCGTCGGAAAAGGCGATGGCGTCCTCGCCGGCATCGGCCAGCACATGAAATTCGGTGCTGGCGCTGCCGCCGATGGCCCCGGTGTCGGCAGCCACGGCGCGGTAGGCCAGACCCAGGCGCTCGCAGATCCGCCCGTAGGCGCCGTACATCTGCTGGTAGACCTGCTCCAGTGATTCGGCATCGAGGTGGAAGGAGTAGGCATCCTTCATCAGGAATTCACGGGCCCGCATGACGCCAAAGCGCGGCCGGATCTCGTCACGGAACTTGGTCTGGATCTGGAATACCGTGAGCGGAAGCTGCTTGTAGCTTTTCAGCTCGTGACGGGCAAAATCGGTCACCACCTCTTCGTGGGTGGGGCCATAGCAGAACTCCTGCTCCTTGCGGTCGCGCATCTTCAGAAGCTGCGGGCCGAACTTTTCCCAGCGCCCGCTTTCCTGCCACAGTTCGGCCGGTTGAATGGCCGGCATCAGCATTTCGATGGCGCCGATGCGCTGCATTTCCTCGCGCACCACCGCTTCGACCCGCTTGAGTACCCGCAGGCCCAGCGGCGACCAGGTGTACAGGCCCGAGGCCAGCTTGCGGATCATGCCCGCGCGCAGCATCAGTTGGTGGCTGGCAATTTCCGCGTCGGAAGGGACTTCGCGGGTGGTTGCGATATGGAACTGACTGAGGCGCATCGGGCCGATCCTGAACAAAGATCAGGCCAGTCTACACAGCAAGCGGCGGCGGCCCAAGCGCTATTGGCCTCGCGTGAGCAGCTCGCTGTCCGCGGTGAACGGAGCGCACTGCCGAATGCATGTTCGGCTCACGGCCCACGGTTTACCGCCATCGCGCGCTTGGCGCGCTTGTATGTTTCCTACTTCGAGCAGTATTGCTGTTGCTGTTTCTGAGCCTTGGCCAACTGCTCGGCGCGCTGGTCGGCGGTCATGGCTGTGCCGCTGTTGCCCATGGTCAGAACCTGCTGGCTTTGCAGCACCTTGATGTTGTCCGCAAGCTGCTGGCACAGTTTCGCCCGGTTTTCCGGGGTGTCCTTGACTGTCTTGGCGCCGCTGTCGGCAGGGCTTGCCGCGGGCTTGTCGGCGGTGCTGGCCGGTTCAGCCGGTTTGGCCGGCTTGGGCGGATCGCGGGTCACGCCGGTGTTGATATTGACGATCTTGTACTTGATGCCATCCGGCGGCGGGGCATCGGCGAAGTGGACGACGCCGTTGGCATCCTTCCAGCGATAGACCTGGTTGGCCGCCACGGCGAGGCACGGCGCCAGCATGGCCAGTACGAGCAGAACAGTGCGAACACGCATGTGAAACTCCGGGGCAGGGGACCGGGCACGGCCCGGTGAATGGAATCGATGCCGCTACAGTAAACCAAATCCGGGCGGGGCGCATCGTGAATCGACGCACGCTGCAGGAAGTTTGTGCAGGTTCGGCACTGGTACACTAGCGGCATTACCGCGTTCGAGAGGCTGCCCGTTCATGGACAAACCGGAAACTCCGGTCATGCCGCGCCGCGGCATCTACCTGCTGCCCAACCTGTTCACCACCGGTGCCATGTTCGCCGGCTTCTACGCCATCGTGGCCGGAATCCAGGGCCGCTTCGTGGCAGCGGCCGTGGCGGTATTCATCGCTGCCTTGCTGGACAGCATGGACGGCCGCATCGCCCGGCTCACCAACACCCAGACCGACTTCGGGGTGCAGTACGATTCACTGTCCGATATGGTCAGCTTCTCGCTGGCCCCGGCGCTGGTCATGTACTCGTGGTCCTTGTCGCAGTTGAACAGCCTGGGGCCGGGCTGGGGCAAGCTGGGCTGGGCGGCGGCCTTTCTGTACGCTGCCTGCGGCGCCTTGCGCCTGGCCCGCTTCAACACCCAGGCCGGCGTCGCCGACAAGCGCTATTTCCAGGGCTTGTCCAGCCCGGCTGCGGCCGGCTTGCTGATGGCCTGCATGTGGAGTGCGGAAGAACTGGGCGTCAGCGGTGCGCAGATGATGGTCGTGACCCCGTTGCTGGTCGTGGTGGCGGGCCTGTTGATGGTCAGCCGCGTGCGCTACTACAGCTTCAAGTCCAAGCCCAGGAATGGCCGGGTGCCGTTCGTGGCGATTCCGGCCGCCGTCATCGTGTTGGTGTTGCTGGCCCTGAAGCCGCCGTTCATGCTGGTGGTCGGGTTTGCCGTTTACGTTTTGTCCGGGCCGATATTGACCTTGCA
This sequence comes from uncultured Rhodanobacteraceae bacterium, assembly GCA_965651365.1. GTDB lineage: Bacteria > Pseudomonadota > Gammaproteobacteria > Xanthomonadales > Rhodanobacteraceae > DASSBG01. Next base: position 31,189 of record CBFGSA010000001.1, read on the forward strand.
CGGCATCCAGCAGCGGCGCCGACACCGCAAGCGGCCTGCGGAGCACTGATTCGTGGCCAGTGTCGCCGCACGGATTGATCCGCCTTCGCGCCAGTGCATCCTGCGCGAAATGGGCATCGAAGCGTTGCGCCGCAAAGCCTCTGGCCAATCCGGCGGGCGCACGGCTTGCCTGATTCTGGCGCCGGCAGCAGCGCGCGGGAATGAATCGCGCGAGCGGCTGCTGCAGCGGATTGTGACGGCAAGTGGATTGCCCGAGTCATGCTGCAAGCTGCTGTGGTTGCAGCCGGGCACGGGCACGGCGACCCTGCCGGCCCATGCGTGTTGTCTGGTTTTTGGCGCCGAGTTGGCCGGGTTGGGCGGGGATTCGGCCTGGCAATTGCCGCCCTTGCAACAGTTGCTTGAGCAGCCCGCCGAAAAGCGCCAGGTCTGGAAGGCCCTGGGCGAGGTGCGTCGGCGCATTTCGGTTGAGGAATGAGGCGTGGTTGCCGTTGTTCAGCCGGCCCCGGAGCGCATTCGCAAGATGCGCCGGGCGGATGTCGACGCCGTTCACGAGATCGAATCGGAAGCGTATGAGTTCGGCTGGACGCCGGGCATCTTTCGCGACTGTCTCAATGCAGGGCATGAGTGCTGGGTGCTGGAGCTGGATCGGGAAATCCTCGGCTACGCCGTGGTCGCCAGCCAGGTCGATGAAGCGCACCTGCTGAATCTGTGTGTTTCACCGACCTGGCAGGGCGTGGGTCATGGCCGGCACCTGCTGCGACGCATGATTGACGTGGCGCGCTGGCATGCTGCCGTGCGGCTGCTGCTGGAGGTGCGACCGAGCAACGAGGCCGCCATGTACATCTATCGCCAGCACGGCTTCGAGGAAATCGGTCGCCGACCTCGCTACTACCCGGCGCGCCACGGCCGCGAGGATGCCGTGGTCATGGCGCTGCGTCTGCGCCCGCAAGTGCAAATGTAGGAGCGGCCCGTGGCCGCGATCGGCACAACCCGCAATTACGGCCATGGGCCGCTCCTGCGAGGGCCGATCTGCACCAGGACCTGTGAGGGCGGATTGGGGCCGCGGAGGCCTGCGGTCAGGCAGAGGCCAGCTTGTCGCGTTGCTCGCTCAACGCATCGCGCTTTTGCTGCCATTCGGCAAGGCGCGCGCGTTCCTGTTCCACGACCTCGGCCGGCGCATTGTCGACGAAGCGCGCATTGCCGAGCTTGCCCTCGCACTTGGCGATTTCCTGGCCGATGCGGACAATTTCCTTGTCCAGACGGGCCTTTTCGGCGTCCAGGTCGATCAGGCCGGCCAGCGGGATCAGGATGCGCAGCTTGCCGACCACGGCGGTCGCAGCGGCCGGCTCCTCGCCATCGCCCAGCCATTGCGGGGCCTCGCTGTGGGCGAGAAAGGCGATCTGGTCGGCAAAGCGCTGCACGCGGGCACGATCCCCGCTGTCGCCGTCTGCCAGCAGCAGGGGAATGGTCTTGCCCGGCGCAATGTTCATTTCCGCACGGATGCGGCGGATGCCGCCCAGCACGGCCTTCAGCCATTCGATATCGGCGCTGGCGGCCTCGTCGCTGGCGATGGTGCCGGTATCGGGCCACGGCCGCTGCATGATGCTGTCGCTGTCCAGGCCCAGTCGGGGAGCCACCTGCTGCCAGATCTCCTCGGTGATGAACGGGATGACCGGGTGCAGCGCGCGCAGCACGGTTTCCAGCACCACCAGCAGCGTGTGCCGGGTCGACGCCGCCGCTTCCGTGTCGCCCCCTTGCAGCGCCGGCTTCGACAATTCCAGAAACCAGTCGCAATACTCGTTCCACACAAACTCGTAAAGCGCCTGCGCCAGATGGTCAAAGCGATAGGTCTCGAAATGCTGCTCCACTTCGAGCAGCGTCTCTTTGAGCCGTGACAAGATCCAGCGCTCCGCCGCGGTCGCCGGCATTTCCCGAGTCCCGAGTCCCGAGTCCCGAGTCCCGTCCCCCACATTCATCAACACAAATCGCGACGCATTCCACAGCTTGTTGCAAAACGCCTTGTACCCCTCCGCCCGGCTGATATCGAAGTTGATGGTGCGGCTGTAGCTGGCCAGGGCAGCAAAGGTGAAACGCATGGCGTCGGTGCCGATGGCGCGGATGCCGTCGGGATAGTCCTTGCGGATGCGCTTTTCGACTTTCTCGCGCACCTGCGGGATCAGCAGCGAGCGGGTGGATTTTTCCACCAGCGGCTCCAACTCGATGCCGTCGATCAGGTCCAGTGGATCGAGCGTGTTGCCCTTGGATTTGGACATTTTCTTGCCTTCGGCGTCGCGCACGATGGCGTTGATGTAGACCTCGCGGAAGGGCACCTCACCAATGAAGTACCGGGTTGCCATGACCATGCGCGCGACCCAGAAGAAGATGATGTCGAAGCCGGTCACCAGCACCGCGCTGGGCAGGAAGATGCGATCCGCATTCCAGTTGGCGATGATCTCGCCGCGCTCATTGCCGATCGGCCCGCCGGCGGGCCAGCCCAAGGTCGAAAACGGCCACAGCGCCGAGGAAAACCAGGTGTCCAGTACGTCGCTGTCCTGGGTCAGCGTGCCCACCGGTTCGGACTCGGCATGCTGGCGCGCATCGGCCTCGTTTTCGCCGACGAAGATGTTGCCGGCCTCGTCGTACCAGGCCGGAATCTGATGGCCCCACCAGAGCTGGCGGCTGATGCACCAGTCCTGGATGTTCTCCAGCCACTGGGTGTAGGTCTTGGTCCAGTTTTCGGGCACGAACCGGATCTCGCCCGAGGTGACCGCTTCCAGTGCCGGTCGGGTGATGGCCGTGTGCCCGCCGGGGCGGCCGTCGTCCAGCGTGTCGCGGGTCAGATCCACGAACCACTGGTCGGTCAGCATCGGTTCGATCACGGCGTCCGAACGCTGGCTGACCGGTACCTGCAGCTTGTGTGCTTTGGTTTCCACCAGCAGATTCGCAGCTTCCAGGTCGGCCAGCACGGCCTTGCGCGCCGCGTAGCGATCCATGCCGCGATACTTCGCCGGTGCGTTGTCGTTGACCTTCGCATCCAGGGTGAAGATCTCGCGCGACTCCAGGCCGTGCCGCTGGCCGATGGCGTAGTCGTTGAAATCGTGCGCCGGCGTGATCTTGACGCAGCCGGTGCCGAATTCGCGGTCGACGTAGTCGTCGGCAATGACCGGAATCTGCCGCCCGCACAATGGCAGCTCCAGCGTCTTGCCAACCAGGTGCGCATACCGCTCGTCTTCGGGATGCACCGCCACGGCCACGTCACCGAGCATGGTTTCCGGGCGCGTGGTGGCGATTACCACCGACTCGTCGCTGCCCGTGACCGGATAGCGGATCGACCACAGGTGGCCGTCGCGCTCGACGTTGTTGACCTCCAGGTCGGACACGGCCGTGCCCAGCACCGGATCCCAGTTGACCAGCCGGTTGCCGCGGTAGATCAGCCCGGAGCGGTACCATTCGACGAACACCTTGCGCACCGCGGCCGACAGGCCCTCGTCCATGGTGAAACGCTCGCGCGACCAGTCGGCCGCCACGCCCAGTCGACGCATCTGGCGGGTGATGATCGAGCCGGACTGCTCCTTCCACTGCCACACCCGATCAACGAAGGCCTCGCGCCCCAGCGCGTGCTTGTCGCTGCCCTCGGCCGCGAGCTGATTCTCGACGATCTTCTGTGTGGCGATGCCGGCGTGGTCGCTGCCGACCTGCCACAGCGTGTTGTCGCCCTTCATCCGGTGGTAGCGGATCAGCATGTCCATCACGGTCTGCTGGAAGGCGTGGCCCATGTGCAGGGTGCCGGTGACATTCGGCGGCGGCAGCAGGATGCAGTAGGGCGAGCCCTCACCGCTGGGCCGGAAATACCCCGCAGCTTCCCACTGCGCATACCACTTCGACTCGATCTGGGCGGGCTCGAAACTCTTTTCCATGGGCGTCACGGCATCAGGTGCCGCAATGGCGGCACGTGGAAATTCGGGGAACCCGGCATTGTACGGTGAAAGAACCGCACCGCAACAGCAGACAGAAGCCTGGCTGACTTGACGAGTGTAAACAAATTGTTTATGTTGATCATTGTGATTCGGAGCTTCGCCAGCAAGAAAACCGAAGCGCTCTTTGTCGACGGACGGTCACGACGCATGCCACCCGCGATCTTCAAAAGGGCAGCGATGCGGCTGACGCAACTCGACAACGCCACCGACATCAACGATATGCGTGAACCCCCGTCGAATTGTTTGGAGCGCCTGTCGGGAAGCCGGAAAGGGCAATGGAGCGTGCGCATCAATGACCAGTGGCGGCTGTGTTTCCGTTTTGCGCGTGGCGACGCTTTCGATGTTGAGATTTGTGACTATCACTGAGGCCGTGATCATGACTGCTACCACTTCGAGGAACGCCTTGCCTGCCATTCATCCGGGTGAGTTTCTGGCTGAAATCCTGGAGGACCATGGCATGAGCCAGGCACAATTGGCGCGTACCATCAATGTTTCGCCGATGCGCGTTTCCCATCTGCTTCGGTGCCAGCGACCGATGAGTGCCGAGCTGGCGCTGCGCCTGGGCCGTGCATTTGGCCAGTCCCCACAGTATTGGCTGAATCTGCAAAACGCGTACGATCTGAAAACCACCGAAGCGCGCATCAGGCAGAGTCTCGACAAGGTGCAGCAGGTCGCCGCCTGATTGGCGGCATGCCAATCCCGAACCCCGAATCCCGGCCCTTCAGCACTCGATCACGTTTACGGCCAGCCCGCCGCGTGAAGTTTCCTTGTACTTGTCGCGCATGTCGCGGCCGGTGTCACGCATGGTCTTGATCACCTTGTCCAGCGACACGCGGTGCTTGCCGTCCGAGCGCATCGCCATGCGGCTGGCGTTGATGGCCTTGACCGAGCCCATGGCATTGCGCTCGATGCAGGGGATCTGCACCAGGCCGCCGATCGGGTCGCAGGTCAGGCCGAGGTTGTGTTCCATGCCGATTTCGGCCGCGTTCTCGATCTGCCAGATCGTGCCGCCGAGCGCGGCGGTGAGGCCGCCGGCGGCCATCGAGCAGGCCACGCCGACCTCACCCTGACAACCGACTTCGGCGCCCGAGATCGAGGCGTTTTCCTTGTACAGAATGCCGATGGCACCGGCCGTGAGCAGAAAATCCAGGATGCCTTGCTCGTTCGCTGCGGGGCAGAAGTCGTGGTAGTAGTGCAGAACGGCGGGAATAATGCCGGCCGCCCCATTGGTGGGTGCGGTCACCACGCGGCCTCCGGCGGCGTTCTCCTCGTTGACCGCCAGCGCGTACAGATTGACCCAGTCCAGTTGCGTCAATGGGTCCTTGACCGGTTCATCGCTGCGCTGCTGCAGATCCTCGTACAGTTTGGGTGCGCGGCGGCTGACACGCAGGCCACCCGGCAGTTCGCCCGGCGAGCGCAGTCCGCGGCTGACGCAGCCCTGCATCGCGCGCCAGATCGTCAGCAGGCCCTCACGAATCTCGTCCTCGCTGCGCCAGACCTTTTCATTCTCCAGCATCAGCCTGGCGATCGTGATGCCGTGCTTGTCGCACAGCGCGAGCAATTCGTCACCGGATGAAAAACCGTACGGCTGCGGCGTGGTGTCGGCCACGATGCGGTCCTCGGCGGCCTCGTCGTGGTTGACCACGAAACCGCCGCCGACCGAGTAGTACTCGCGCGAGGCCAGCTCCGCACCGTCGGCGTCGAAAGCTGCGAAACGCATGCCATTGGGGTGAAAGGGCAGTTTTTGGCGCTTGTTGAACTTCAGGTCCGCCTTTTCGTTGAAGTCGATCTCGTGCCGGCCCATCAGCCGGATGCGGCCACTGCTGCGGATGCGTTCGAGGATTCCCGGGATTGCGTCGGGATCGACCCGGTCCGGCCAGTGGCCCTCCAGGCCCAGCAGCACCGCCTTGTCGGTGCCGTGCCCGCGACCGGTCAGGGCCAGCGAGCCGAACAGCTCGCACTGAATGCGCGCCGCCTTGTCGAGGCGGCCTTCTTCATCCAGCCAGTGGCTGATGAAACGCGCGGCCGCGCGCATCGGCCCCACGGTGTGCGAGGACGACGGCCCGATGCCGATCTTGAACAGGTCGAAAATGCTGACGGACATGGGTTTGGCCTCGCCGGCTGGCTAAAATGGCATTGTACGAGCTGCCACCGGCACGGATAAACCTTTGCCCGAACTGATTCTCTACCAGCGCGACGACTGCAAGCTTTGTGATCAGGCACTGGCACTGCTGGCCGCCGCCGGCGTGCCGGACTTTGAAAGCGTCTGGATCGACGACGATCCCGACCTCGAAGCCCGCTACGGCGACCGCGTGCCCGTGCTGCGCAACCGCCGCTCCGGCAGCGAGCTGGACTGGCCCTTCAGCACGCAGCAAATCCAGGCGCTGCTGTAGGTGCAGCCCATGCGCGCGACAGTCGTGCAGTCATCCCGCGCAAGAGGATAGCTCGGATGAAGGCGCGCCGCGCTGCAATCCGGGGTGCGGATGGCATGAGAAAGCCTGGCCCCGGATTTCGCTGCGCTGCATTCGGGCTACGGGTGTGTCGCGGGTACCAGCGGCTTGATTCTGGCCAGGTTCTTCACCGCGGCCTGCTCGGCGTCCCAAAGATCAACGGCGCGTTGTGCATTGGCCCAGAACTCCGCCGAATTTCCAAAAAGGCGTGCCAGGCGCAAAGCCATTTCGGGGCTCACGGCGCGGCGCTCGCGCAGCAGTTCGTTGACGGACTGGCGCGATACGCCCAGGCGTTTTGCCAAGCTGGAAACGGTCAAGGCGTAATCGGGCAGAAAGTCTTCGCGCAGCATCTCACCCGGATGGGTCGGTCGGCGCTGCAGACGGAGGGTGTTTGAGATAGTCATTTGTGGCGTCATTTTCAGTGGTAGTCGCAAAACTGGACGTCGAAGGCATCGCCATCAACGAGGCGGAAGCAGATGCGCCATTGATCGTTGACCGAAATCGAATATTGTCCTTTTCGGCTGCCTGCCAGTGCGTGCAGCCGATTCCCGGGCGGAACCTTCAAATCGGCCAGGCACGTCGCCAGGTTGACGTATTCCAGCTTGCGGGCGGCACGCTTGCCGATGTCCGGTGGGCAACGCCTGGTGCTTCCGGTGAGGAAGAGCTCACGGGTGGCGCGGTCTGCAAACGTTTTGATCACTGGACAAACGTAATGCGTCACGTGACGCACGTCAAGCACGCAGGCCCTTGCGTACCGTGCACAGCCGGGCGTAGCCCGGATGAAGGCACAACGCGCTGCATCCGGGGAATGGCGTGGCATGAGCGAAGCCTGATCCCGGATTGCGCTGCGCTGCATCCGGGCTACGGACTGGCCAGGTTCTTCGTGGGCGAGGAATTTCTGACTCGTTGCGCGCATGGCGCGCTCTTACAAGCGCTTGAGGATCTGGGTGCGGGCTTCGCGCAGGATGGAGTCGCGGTCGAGGCTTTCGACCACCTCGCGCACGGCGCGCTTGGCGCCCTTGGCACCCCAGGACTTGCCGTGGATCAGATAGTGTTCGGCGGCGCGGCCGATCAGGGTGGTGGCGTACCAGGCCAGCGCGCCCTGAAAGCCGGCCGTGACCACGGTAGAAAGCCCGACACTGACGCCCTTGAGCGCCGAGGCGACCAGGTGCACACCCCAGATCGCGCCCATCAGGGCAATGAGCTGGGCGCTGATGGTGGCGACCAGGCGTCCGGATTCCGAGCGCGTCAGCGGCAGGCCGTAGATGCGTGAAAGCTGCACCACCATGGCCGCATCGAGCCCGGCCGCGGCCAGCAGGTCGGCGACCGGGACCGGGTTCAGCGCCACGGCCACGCCCTTGGCCAGGCAGTACTGGCGGATCAGCTTGCTGGCGAGTTGCCGTCTCGTTTCGGCAATGCGGCGGCTGACGCGGTCGGTGAGGCGGCCGGCAAACAGACCGGCGTTGATCGCGGCCAGCTCCTTGCCTTCGCGTTCGGCGATCTGCACCAGCCGCGTGCGCAGGGCGCTGACATCGGGCGCTTGGGCCTGTTCGGTTTCGTGCACCGCGCCGTGTGCATCCACCTGCACGCTGCGCAGCGGCGCGGGCAGGGCCGCGACGGCAACGACGTTCTCCGCTTGCACCAGGCCGACGCTGCGCTGGCGCAGATGGGCCAGCAGGCGATCGAGATTCTCGTCCGAGAAGCGGTCACGCTTGTTCAGCGCTACCAGCAGTGGACGGTGGGTTTCGCCCAACGCGTGCAGTGCGTCCAGTTCCTCGCGGGTAAAATCGCCGTCGACCACGAACACCACCAGATCGCTGACTTCGGCGACCTCGTAGGCCAGTTTTTCGCGTGCCTCGCCGTCCAGCTCGTTGATGCCGGGCGTATCAATCAGCACCAGCCCGGCGTGGCTGGCCTCGTCCAGCGCCTGTTGCGCCGATTGGGTGGTGGTGCCGTGCAGCACGCCGACGGCAAACGCGTCCCGACCGAGCAGGGCGTTGCACAGTGCGGATTTGCCGGTGGACACACGGCCGAACACGGCCACGTGCAGCTCGCCCTTTTCCAGCCGCGCCAGCATGCGTTCGATGTCGGCAAATTCGCTGGCCAGCTCGGCGCGAACGTCGTCCGGAATCTGCTCGTCATCAAGCAGGCTGCGCAGACTGCCAGTGACCGGGTCCGCACGCCTCGGCACAGTAGCGGCAGGGCCCGGTTTTGTCTTCCGGTTGCCGCCTGGTATGCGTCTCAGCAGCTTGCGCCATGCGCCCGTCAGATCCATGGACGGCTCAATGCAACACGAGGTGGGCGTGGACCGGCACGTCGTTGCCGATATCGGCCCAGTCCTCGCTGCTGCCGAGGCCGAATTCGAGGCGCTTCAATGTGGTATGCACATCCAGCGTGGCACCGCCGCCGGTGGGCTTGAAGTCGACTTTCAGACTCACCGGGCGCTTCACCCCGTGCAGGTCCAGCGAGCCATTGGCGTACACGGAGCCGTCATCCCGGCGCTCAAACCCGGTGGTCACGAAGCGGGCGCTCGGAAATTTCCTCGTCTCAAAGAAGTCGCCGCCGGTCAGCGTCTGGTCGCGCTCGCGGGATTGGGTGTCGACGCTGGCGAGCTTGACTCTGACATCAAAGCTTGCATCGGCCAGTTTGTCGGGGTCGTAGATGATTGTGGCATCGAATTCCCGGAACTGGCCGGTAAACGGCTCGTCCTGGTAGCTGGCGGTGAACTGCAGTGTGCTCTGATCACTGACGACCTTCCAATCGCGCGCTTTGGCCGCCAGTGGCGCGGACAGCGCGAGCGCCAGGATTGTGCAGAGAAAAATACGCGTCACGGTCGGATACCTCACAGATTCGGTTTGCGTCCGGCCCCAGGCAGCATGCGCCGCAGGGTGTCGTCGCGATCGAGGAAATGGTGCTTCAGGGCGGCGCCAACATGCAAGACGGTGACCGCCACCAGCGCCCAGAACAGGCTCTCGTGCCAGAGCTGGAAAACATCCGCCAGCTCGCGGTTGGCGCCGCCGGTGAGGCTGGGCAACTTCAGCCACCACCACCAGTACAGCGGGCGCAGGCTGCTGTAGGAATCGAACAGCCAGCCGCTGATGGGGATCGCGAACAGCAGAACGTACAGGGCCACATGGGTGCCGCGTGCCAGCCCGTCCTGCCAGCCCGGCATCGGCAGCTTGGGCGGTCGGCGCTGAAACAGGCGAAAGCCCAGACGCAGCACGGCCAACAGCAGGATCGTGATGCCGAGTGACTTGTGCAGGGTGTAGACCCAGATGATGTCGGGGCGCCTGGGCAACTGCACCATGGTCAGACCGATCGTGGCCTGCACCAGGATCAGCGCCGCGATCAGCCAGTGGAACAGCCGCGCCGCACGGCTCCAGACTTCAACTGTTGACATTACTGTCTCCCTTTTCGGGGCGCGCCTTGCGGTATTCGTCGAGCGCGTCGCGATCGGCCACGGCCTCGATCTCCAGGCGTACGCTGACCCAGCGACCGATTGATCCGGAATGGGCGGTGATGCCGAACTGGCGCCGGTCGAGTTGGGCTCGGGCAGAAAAGCCGATGCGTTTCTCCATGCCGAAAATCGTCGTGCCTTCGCGATTGAGGGTGAAGGCCACGTCCACGGGTACGCTGTGGCCATTGAGGCTCAGCTTGCCGTGCAGCGTGCCCTGCCGCTCATTGGTGAGGTCAACGGACGTGCTGAGAAAGTGCGCGTAACGCTGCCTGCCGGCATCCAGCAGGCGCGGACCGCGCACGGCCTTGTCCCAGTCGGCATCGCCCATGTCCACACCGGCCAGGTCGATCTCGGCCTCGGCTGCACCGCTGGCCAGGTTTTCGGAATCCACCTTGAGCCAGCCGCGCGTGACGGGCAGGCGCCCGACCGGGCTGGAAAAGCCGTTGTGGCTGACCGAAAACAGTACCTGCGAGTGTACGGAATCGATGCGGTACAGCTGCTCGGCAGCGTGGGTGCTGCCGGCCATGGCCAGCAATACCGCAAAAAGAGCAACTTGAAGCGCTTGAAATCGGCTCATGCGTCGTCCTTCGTGGCTGCGGCCGGATGTCTTGCGGCGTCCACGGTCAAGGCGGCCAGGCGCCGGATGCGTTGGTGGTTGGACTGGCCAAGCAAATCGCGCAGTCGTTCACCGGCCTCGTCGGTGTCCAGGCGCTGGCGTGCGGCCAGGGTGCCGGCCAGCGCCTTGCCCAGGCTGTCGAAGATCAGTGCGTAGGCGAAGGCGTGCAGCACGCCGCCACCCAGCGTGCCCAGACCGGGAAAGGCCTTGAGCGCATTGCCGGCAATGGCCAGCACCACCGAGGCACTGGTGCGCAGATTCATGCGCGCCTGCTTGAGAAAGTCGTCGATCTGCAGGTCGCTGACGGCAATGCCGTGTAGTTTGCCCAGCTCGCGTGCCATGGCCGTGGCCAGCGCGCCCTGGATCACCAGATCGCTGCCGGGCGCCACGGCAGCCAGTGCGCCGACCACGGCGCGGCGGGTGTAGCGGGCCACGATGCGTTCGACTTCGATGGCACGCTGGCTGGCTTCCAGCTCGCCGGTACGCTGGTGCAGGCGGGCCAGCACGGCGCGTTCGCGGGCGGCTTCCAGCGCCTGCGCGCCGGGCGCGGTGACATGCTGCAGGGCCCGCTTCAGGTCCTCGACTTCGGCCAGCGCGCTGCGCTCGACCTGCTCGGTGCGGCCATCGGCCAGGACCCGCTCAAAGCGCTCGCTGCCGCCGGCGCGGGTAGCCACCACCGCATCAACCAGGCCGCCGGCATGACGTTGCAAAGCCTCAAGCAGTTGCGTTCGTTCCGGACCGCTCCACTGGTCGGCCTTGTTCAGCGCCAGCAGCATCGGTTTGCCGAATTCGGCCAGCCAGCGCAGTTCTTCCATCTGGCTGCGGGTGAGATCGGCCGCCGTGACATAGACCACGGCATGGGCGCGCAGGGCCTCGTCGCGGGCCACTGCCTCGCGTGCTTCGCCACCGGCCTCGCGGCTGCCGGGCACATCGGCCAGGCGGATGCCGCGGCCGTCGGGCAGACGGCTGTCGTGGTGGTGGACGCTTTGCGTGCTGCCGCCGATCACATCGGTGCGCATTTTTGCGCCGGGCACCAGCGCGGCAACCAGGCTCGACTTGCCACTGGAAATCTCGCCGAACAGCGCAACGTACAGCCTGCCTTCCGCATGGCGTGCATCGAGCTCCCGGAGCTCGGCGCGCAGTGCGCCGGTGTCGGCGCCGCGCTGACCCAGCACATCGATGCGCCGGTCGATCGTGCCGCGATCCACCTCGGCCATCCTGGGCTTGCGCCGCGGCCGCAGCCAGATCCAGGCCAGCCAGGCCGCCACCAGCGCAAACGCGATCAGCACGGCTCCGACCAGCCATTGGAGCCAGCCGGGCAGGCCGGCAACCCGCTGTGCCAGCGCCACGGCGCGCTCGGCCGTGAGCAGCAGCAACAGCAGCGCCGCCAGTAGCGCCACAGCCACGATCAGCTTGCGGATGCGGGAACTCATGCAGCCATTGTAGACTTGAAAGCCGTGCAGGATGCTGGGGAGAACGAGATGCTGGGTGCAGTATTCATGGTCGGTGCATTGCTGTCATCGGCGGCTTCGCCGCCGGTGGGGCTTCCGCCGACGCCGTGGTTTCGCCGCTACGGTGTCAGCGAGGGACTGCCCTCGAGTCGCGTGTACGCCACGGTCCAGGATCGCGCGGATTACATCTGGGTGGGCACGGGCGACGGCCTGGCTCGTTTTGACGGGCAGAACTTTCGCGTGTACCGGCATGATCCAGGCCATGCCGACTCTCTGGCGGCCAATGATGTGTCCGCATTGCTGGTGGATGACCAGGGGCAATTGTGGGTTGGCGGCGGCGACAACGGTCTCAACCGCCTGAACAGCGCAGGCACCGGTTTTGATCACTGGCTGCATGACTCCAACAAGGCTGACAGCCTGTCCGGCAATGACGTGATGGGCCTGGCCCAGGATGCGGACGGGCGCATCTGGGTGGGTGTGTATGCCGGCGGCGTCAACCGGCTCAAGCCCGATGGCAGCGGGTTTGTGCACTGGCGCCACAAGGCGGGCGATCCAGGCAGCCTGGCGTCGGACAACGTGATGTCGCTGCATGCCGGCCGGGCGGGACGCGTGTGGATCGGCACCGACAAGGGTCTGGATTTGATCGAACCCGATGGACATCTGCGCCACATCCCTTTTGCCGGATCGCCGACCGCGCCCTGGGTGTGGCAGATTCGCGGTGAAGATGAAGATGTGCGCCTGGGAACCAGCGATGGCTTGTACCGTGTCGGCAAGGATGGCGTGGCACGGCGCTGGCCCGGCGAAAAGAACCGGCACGGGGATGTGTTTGCCAGTCTGCGCGACCGCAGCGGCGAGGTCTGGGTCGGGGGGCGGGGCGCCGTGCGCCTGCACACCGGCACGGGTCGCAGCTACAGCTTTCCCACCCGTCCGATGGTGCCCGGTGGCTTGTCGGCGAGAACGGTTGTGGATGTTGAGGTCGATCGGGAAGGTGGCCTGTGGCTGTCGAGCGCGGATGCCGGCTTGTTCTACCTGGGGCCGGATTGGCGCGACTTCAGCCGTTTTGCGCACATTCCCGAGGATCCGAAAAGTCTCAGCAGCAGTCGCATCATGGCGCTGGCCGTGGACGATGAGGGGCAGTTGCTGGTTGGCGGCATGGCCGGCCAGCTTGACCTGCTTGATCCGGCAACGGGCAAGGCCTTGCACCTGGGTGGCGCCGGGCGTTTGCCATCGACATCGGTATTGAGTCTGGCGCCGGACGGGCCGGGACGCGTCTGGATCGGCATGCAAGGTCACCTGTACCTGCATGATGGCAAGCATCTGCGCGAGGTTCCCGACCCACGTCTGAAGACCGGCATTCGCGATTTGCTGGTGCAGGCGGATCACAGCGTGCTGGTTTCGCCGCTGGGGCAAGGCATTGTTCGGGTGAATCCGCAGTCACTGGCGGTGAGCGAGGTGGCACTGGCATTCGATGCGGCGCAGGCGGGGCAGACTCTGCACCTGGCGCAGATCGGCCACGAGGTCTGGCGCGCGAGTGCGGGTGGCCTGTCCAGGCTCACCGCTGATGGCACCCGTTTTGCCCCCGTTGGTGGCGTCAAGTCGGGGCGGATCAATGCCTTTGTGGCAAGCGGCCAGCAGGTCTGGCTGGCCCGCCCTGACGCACTCGAGCAGTATCGTCGCGACGGCAAGCAGCTGCTGTTGACACGCACGGTTTCGGCAGCGGACGGCTTTCCGGCCATCAATATCAGTCGCCTGGTGATTGATGATGACGGACGGGTGTGGATGACCAGCCGTGTCGGTCTGTGGCGCTTTGATCCTTCCAGTGGCAAGTTTCGCCGTTATGGAACCGCCGACGGCCTGCCCAGTCCGGAATTCACCGACACCCTGGTGCGCCTGCCCGGTGGCGTCGTGTTTGCGGGCACCCTGTCGGGTGTGGCGGGATTCCAGCCCGATCGGCTGCACGATCATGCGCGGCGACCGGCCATTGCACTGGAAGAACTCAGTGTGCAGCGTGACGGCCAGCGCGTGCGCCTGGACGCCAATGCCGACAGAGTGCATCTGGCCTGGGACGATCGCAACCTGCAGGCAACGGTCAAGGCGCTGAGTTACATCAATCCCGAGCGCAATCACTATCGCTTCCGGATGACCGGGTTTGACAGCGAGTGGGTGGATACGGGGGCGCGCGGTTCGCGTGAATTCACGGGTCTGCGCGCCGGTGATTATTCACTCGAAGCCGAGGCTGCCGGGGCCAGCAATACCTGGTCCAGGTTGCCGCAAGCCATCAAGATCACGGTCGCCGCACCGCCCTGGAGAACACCTTTGGCGTGGGCCGTGTATCTGGCGGCGACGTTGCTGCTGGCCGTGCTCGTCTGGCGAACGCTGAAACTGCGCCTGCATCGGCGCATGGAGATTGAACTGCTGGACGAACAACGCCGCCTGGCCGAGGACGCCAACGCCGCCAAGACCCGTTTTCTGGCCACCATGGGCCACGAGATCCGCACACCCATGACCGGTGTGCTGGGCATGGCCGAGCTGCTGACCCACACCCGGCTCGATGCCGAGCAAAAAGACATGGTCGGCACCCTGCGTCACTCTGGAGAAGTGTTGTTGAAACTGGTCAATGATGCGCTGGATCTGGCGCGCATCGAGGCGGGCCGCTTCGAGCTGGAGCAGCGCCCGGTCGATCCGGTTGCGCTGCTGCACGAAGTGTCGGCACTCGAAACAGGCCTGGCCAGCGGGAAAGGCATCGCGCTGCGCGTCGATGTCGGCAACGGCATTCCGGCACGGGTCCGGGGCGACGCGATTCGTCTGCGGCAGATTTTGCTCAACCTCACCAGCAATGCCATCAAGTACACGCAAGATGGCACCGTGATGCTGGCCTTGGACATGGTGGATGGCCGCTTGTGCTACCGGGTGACCGACAGCGGCCAGGGCATGGACGCCGAGCTGAAACGGCGCCTGTTTGATCGCTTTGAGCAAGGCGATTCAGGCTCCAACAGCGGCGGCAGCGGTCTCGGACTTGCCATTTGCAAGGAGCTGGTGGCCTTGATGGGGGGCGAAATCGAAGTCGATTCCGAGCCCGGTGTTGGCAGCACATTTCGTGTCATTCTGCCATTGCCTGCTTGCGATGTGGCGACCCGTTCAGACGCCGCGGAAACCGGCCAGGGTATGCGCGAGCAGAAGATCCTGCTGGTCGAAGACGATGCCACCATTGCCCGGGTTCTGCTCGGGCTGTTGAAGGAAATGGGCCATCAGGCCAGTCATGCAGCCAATGCACTGGCGGCCCTGGCCGAGCTTGAGGGTGGCCGTTTCGACACCGTGCTGGTCGATATCGACTTGCCGGATCTCGATGGCTTCGAGCTGATCCGGATGCTGCGTGCGCGCCCCGAAGGCCGACGCTGGCGCATCATCGTGGTCACCGCACGTTCCAACCGCGACGATGAAACCCGGGCCGAACAGGCCGGTGCCGACGACTTCCTGCGCAAGCCGGTGACCGGGCGCCAGCTGCAGGTTGCGCTCGGCAAGGACCAGCGGCCAGGTTGAGACATGAGATTTCAGGGCGCGCGGTCTTTCAGGGCACGCGTCACTTCGGCCTTGAGCACAGGCAATACCCGGTCGGCAAACCAGGGGTTGCGCTGGAACCAGCCGACATTGCGCGGGCTGGGGTGGGGCAGCACGAAATATCCTTGGCCCAGATGCTCGCGCCACTGACGGCAGGCCTCGGTCATGTTGCGGGCGGCCTTCGGTCCGAGCTTGTGGCGAATGGCGTAGCTGCCGACCAGCAGGGTCAGGCACACCTCGGTCAGCCGCGGCAGCAGACGCGGATGCCAGGTGGGCGCACATTCGCGCCGCGGCGGCAGGTCGCCGGACTGGCCCTTTCCCGGGTAGCAAAAACCCATCGGCATGATCGCCACCCGACGCGGATCGTGGAAGGTCTTCTTGTCGATACCCATCCAGTCACGCAATTTGTCGCCGCTGGGGTCATCAAACGGAACACCGCTTTCATGCACGCGCCGCCCCGGTGCCTGGCTGATGATCAGCAAACGCGCTGTGCTGGAAGCCTGCAGCACCGGCCGCGGACCCAGCGGCAAATGCGCCTCGCAAATCCGGCAGGCACGGATTTCGGCCAGCGAAGAATCCAGAGAACGGGTCATTTGCTCACGATAGCAGCAGGTCGGGATCAGGCGCAGCTTGAATGCGACGCCACACCGGCCACCGCCGCGGCGTCAGAACCGGCCCCGACCTCCGGACATGCTCACTTGCGCAAGGGCAGCAGGCCGAAGCCATCCGCGAAGATACTGTCGGACGGCATTGCATCAACTTCGACGGCCCCGAGGTCGCAGCGCGCAGCAAGACCCGCGCTGAGCGGATCCGGCCGCGGTGCGCCACGTTGGTCCTGGAATGGTGCCCGGCTGCAGGAGACGGCATCAATGGCTGCACTCCAATCCTGCGGCAGCATGGTCGGCGTGAATCCGCCGTTGTCCTGGAGCGGTCCCAGCAAGGGATCGGCGATGACGACCGCCTGACAGTTTGCACCGACCGGGCAACCTGCATGGACAATCGATCGCTGGATTGTCATCGTCGACACACCCCCGACAAATTCGCCAGCATAAGCGTTGCCAGTATCCCAGATGATGGCATTTCTGATCGCCGCGCCACAGGTGCCGTTGTTGCACGACAGCTGCATGGCATTGCCCTGGGCGCTGGCCTGGTTGCCGGAAAAAGTCACGTTCGTCAGGATCGGACTCACGTGACCGCTGGTTGACGCGCTTCCGCTGATCGCGCCGCCATACATGGACGTATTGCCCACAAAGCTCGCGTTGACAATAATCGGATCGCTGCGGCCATTGGCATAGCCGCCGTTATAGATTGCGCCACCGGCGACATCTGCGCTGTTGTGCGCAAAGGTGGCGCGTTCGATCCGCGGGCTGCTGTTGCCGTTGCTGTATCCGGAATTGTAGATTGCGCCGCCGCGTTCGGTTGCCCGGTTGGAGACGAAGGACACATCCGCCAGACGGGCCGTGCTGGCGGCTCCGGCCTCGCCTCCAAAATAGATGCCCCCGCCGTTCGCGGCGCGGTTTCCCTGGAAGCGGAGCCGACGCAGTTGCGGGCTGCATTCGGATGTGGTTTTGAGCGATGCCCGACACCACAAGCCACCGCCGTCGTCCGTGGAGTCGGCCGCGGTGATGATGAATCCGTCCAGCACGGTCGACGGGCCAATCGGCACGTCATTGCCGTTCATGGTTACCACATGTTCGCTGTTCGTTCCGACGATGGCGCTCGTGTCCGGTGTGATGCCGTCACTGTCGATTGCATCGTTGTTGTCGATGTCGCCGGAAAGGATGGTCAGGTGGGCCGCCGGGTCGCGCTGTGCGCGTGCGGTCTCGTTGCCGGAAAACCCGCCAAACACCCGCGTGTCGGCGGGCACGACAAAACTCTCGCCGGGCGAGCTGCCCGGTTTGTAGCGACCCGACGCAACCCAGATTTCGGTGCAAGCGGGGGAATGCAAGGCACCTTGCAGGGGCATTGCGCTGGCCCAGGTGGTGCCGTCGTTGCCGGCCAAGCCGTTCACGGCAACGCGGCAGGTGCCGGCCTCTGCGGCACCTGCTCCCAGCAGTGTCAGGCCGACCAGGAAACAAGCGTTCGTGAGGATATGAGAAAAGGAGAGGCGATTCATGACGACTCCTTGCAGTGAAGGTCTGTTTCTGTCAACGACACTCGCGCGCCAATCCCATCATGCCCGAAGCGGCCGGGAAATCAATTCGCAGTAGACTTTGAGGCCTGATTCCGGATTTGCGGGAGATGTGGTGGTAGCGATCAGCGAACAACTGCAGGCGTGGCGCGGTGGTGATGCGGAGGCTTTCCGTACCCTGCTGCCCCAGGTCTATGCCGAATTGCGCCGCATCGCGGGACGCCTGATGCACGAGCAGTCGCCGGCCCACACCCTGCAGCCGACCGCGCTGGCCAACGAGGCCTGGCTGAAGCTGGCGGGCAGCGGCGTGATCTGCCGCGACCACGCACATTTCATGGCGGTGGCGGCGCGCGCCATGCGCCAGATCCTGGTCGACCATGCCCGCGCTCTGTCACGCAAGAAGCGCGATGGCGGCGTGCGCGTGTCATTGACTCTGGCCAGCGGTGAACTGTTGGCCGCCGACGAAAATCTGCTGGCACTCGAGGACGGTCTGGTGGCGCTGGAAACCGAGGAACCGCGCGCGGCCCAGGTCACCGAACTGTACTACTACGGCGGCATGACCTATGCCGAAATGGCCGAAGTGGTTGGTGTTTCTCCGGCCACGATCGATCGTGACCTGCGTTTTGCGCGCGCCTGGCTGGCCGACCGGATGGCGAATCCGTGACCCGCGTCGGGTCCACGCTGAAGGAGCAGTTCGAGCGTGCGCTGGAAATGGGTGCGCCCGAACGCGAGGCATGGCTGGCGTCCCTGCGCGCCATGGATCCGCAACGTGCCGCACGCCTCGAACGGCTCATTGCTCAGGATGCCGGAGGTGTCGACCCGTTCGGCCGTTCCATTGAATCGCTCAAGCGCAGCCTCGACTTCAAGGCCAACCATTGGGTCGGTCGCGAGATTGCCGGTTTCCGGCTGGTTCGGCTGCTGGGCGAAGGCGGCATGGGTGCGGTGTTTCTGGCCGAACGTCACACGGCCGACCTGCGCCAGCTCGTGGCGCTGAAGCTGCTGCGGGGCCAATGGCTGGATGAGCGTGCGGTGGCCCGTTTTGGCGACGAACGGCGCATTCTGGCGCGGCTCCACCACCCGAACATTGCCACCCTGATTGATGCCGGAGCCGACAGCGACGGACGGCCGTTCCTGGCGATGGAATTCATCGACGGCGTGCCGCTGGGTGAGTATTGCGACCGGGCCGGCCTGGATGTGCCGCAGCGCCTGCGCTTGTGCCGCGGCCTGCTTTCGGCCCTGGCGTATGCCCACCGCATGCTGGTGGTGCATCATGATCTCAAGCCGGGCAATGTTCTGGTCACTCCCGACGGGACGTCCAAGCTGCTCGATTTCGGCATTGCACGCCTGATTGACAACGATGCGCTGGAACGGGCGACTGCCACGCGCCCCTTCACGCCGGCGTATGCCAGCCCGGAGCAGATGGCGGGCGAGGCGGTGGGCACGGCCAGTGACGTGTACAGCATGGGCGTACTGTTGTACGAACTGGTTGTCGGCGTGTTGCCTCGGGGCGGGTCGGTGCGCCCCGGGACGGAGGCCGGGTTGACGCTGCCGGCAACCCGCTTCCGGCAGCTCGATCCGCAGAAGCGCCACGAATTGGCGCGCCAGCGCGGTGGTGATGCACGCGCGCTGCTGCGCTCCCTGCGCGGCAATCTCGGTCGGGTCATCGAGCGCGCGCTGAAGCCCGACCCCGAGCATCGATACGCAACGATGGAAGCGCTGGCCGGCGATCTGGAAGCGGTGCTGGCCGGGCGCCCCCCCTCCGGCATTCACACCACGCGCGCGGCACGGGCGATGGCGTTCGGCCGCCGTCACGCCTGGCCGCTGGCGCTGGCGGCTTTGGCGCTCCTTGCCGGCGGCGGCGTGCTGGTGCAGGCCTGGATCGGTGCCAGGAGCTTGCAGCTTGAACGCGACCGGGCGCTGGTGGCGGCTGAAAAATCGCAGCAGATTGCCGGCTTTGTCGAAGCCATGCTCAGTGCCGTCGATCCGGACCGCGCCCAAGGCATGGACCGCAAGCTGATGTCCCTGGTGCTGGATTCGGCCGGCCAGCGGGCACAGCACGATCTGGCCGGACAGCCGGACGTGCGCATGGCCATCGAGCGCACCATTGCGCGCAGCTACAACAGCATCGGCGAGTACGCGCGGGCCGTGCACCATTTCGACCTCGCGCTGGGAGCCGTGAACAAGGCCGGCAGCTCCCCGGCGCAACGGGTGGACCTGCTGGCGAACAAGGCTCGAGCACTGGGCAACAAGGGTGATCGGGACGGGGCGGTGACGGCCGCACGCCAGGCCGTGGTGCTGGCCGGGGCGCTGCCCGAGGATTCACGTGCGCGCCTGTTTGCGGAGAGCACTCTGGCCGGTTTCCAGTGCGACAGCGGTCACTTCAAATCCTGCCGCACCGCCTACGCCCAGGTACTCCCGGTCCAGCAGCGTGCGCTGGGAGCGACCGACCCGGACACCGAGGAAAGCCTGCGCGGCCTGGCCTATGCCCAGTCCAGACTGGGCCACTTCGGGCCGGCACGTGCGCTGTACGGCGAACTTCTTGCACAGGTGCGAAAACAGTATGGCGAAGACGATTCGCGCACGCTGAACACCATCAACGGGCTGGCCATCACCTGGCTTGAGCAAAAGCAGTTTGCGCGGGCCGAAAAACTGCTGCAGCCGGCCGTGCAGCGCGCCGAAAAGATCTTTGGTCCCGACCATCCGCTGACTATCAACATGCTGTCCAACCTGGGCGGCGCGATTCGTCAGCAGCGCGGCCGCAATGCCGAGGCGCGGCCGTACTACGAAAAGGTGCTGGCGGTGACCCGCGAACGGTACGGTCCGGACAGCATGCGCACCGTTTTCGCCGAAAGCAACCTGGCTTCGCTGCTGCGCGATGCAGGTGAGCTGAAGGCTGCCGAGCAGCACATGCGCACGGCGATGGCGCACATGGACGCGGCCTTCGGCAGTGACAGCGTCTATCGTGGCATGCTGCTCGATACTCTCGGCAGCATCCTTGTGGCGGAGCACAAGCATGCCGAGGCCGCGCACATTCTGGATCGGGCTTGGGCGATATTCGACCGCGCGGGCTACGCCGCGGATAATCCGGCCGTGCAGTCGGTAGTCGAGCATTGCGTCGAGCTGTACAGCGCATGGGGCCAGCCCGAAGAGGTCGCGCGCTGGAAATCCAGGCTCAAGTCCCCGTAGGGCGGGATCGGCGCAGCCGGACGCGACAGAGGCAGTAGCCACTGGAGCCCGTCCAAGCGCGAAACGCGGGAAACATCATCCGCGATGAGGTGATCGGCCAGGCAATGTCGTGATACCGGGCAAGGCGCGGTTTTGCGCGCCATCCAGCCATTCCGGGAGATTGCCATGCTGCACGACATCAGATTCCACCATTCCATCCTTCGGCCCCGCCGGTTGCTGTTGTTGCTTGGCATGTTGGCCATGAGCGGTGGCGGGATCGCCAGCGCCGACGCCGCCACCTGCCGCGTCAGCACGAGCGGAAGTGCCGCCAGCGACGGCAGCAGCTGGCTTGCCGCGAAAAGTCTGCAGGGCGCACTCGCAGATACCACCTGCACGGAGCTGTGGCTCAAGGCGGGGGTGTACCTGCCCGTGGTGCCGGCGGACCCGGGCCATGTCACTGACACCGAGCGTGGCATCAGTTTCGACATCCGGCCCGGGCTGGCCGTGTACGGCGGCTTTGTCGGCACCGAGGTCACGCGAGCCCAGCGCGATCCGGACCTGCATCGCACCATCCTGTCCGGTGATATCGATGGCAATGACAGTGTCGATGCCGACGGAGTGACCGCCGATGCCGATGACATCGTCGGCGACAACAGCTATCAGGTGGTGCTGATGGATGGCACCACCGATACCCCGATCGGACCGGACACGGTTCTCGATGGCCTGACCATCACCGCCGGCAGTGCGCAGACGTCTCAACAGTGGGGCGGCGGCGGTTTGTTCTGCGACGGAAGCGGTGCCGGCAGCAAGTGCAGTCCGAGTCTGGACAACCTGCGCTTTGTGGGCAACCAGGCCTATTACGGTGGTGCGATGTATTTCTACGGCGGCGAAGGTGAAGCCAGCCCGACGCTGACGCGGGTCGTGGTCCGCGGCAATGCGGCCAGCGATGCCGGCGGAGGCCTGGTGGCCGACGTGGCGTCCGGCACGTATCCCGGGCAGAGTCGGGTGACCATCGTGGCCGCGCGCTTCATCGACAACCGGACAAGGTTTGACGCTGGCGGCCCCGCGGTGTACCAGCTCAACGGCGGCGGTGCGATCGCCACGCTGGCCAGTGGCACCGGGCTTCCCGATCTACACCTGAGCATCACCGACAGCAGCTTTGTCAACAACACCTCGCCTGCCCAGGGCGGTGCTTTGCTGTTTGCCTGCCCCAGGTTCGTGGGATCGCCGATGTCGACGCTGACACTGTCCGATGTCACCTTTGCCAGCAATCACGCGGAGTACAACGGCGGTGCCATCGCCGTTGCCGGCAAGTATTCGCCGCTGGCGGCAAGTATTCGCCGCTGGCGGCCACCCTGCGCAACGTCACCTTCGCCGACAACACGGCCGACAATGGTGGCGGCCTGATGATCGACGGCATGGGTTCCAGTGATCCGCAGCTAACGCTGGACATGCACAACACCATTCTGTGGGGCAACATCGCCACCAATTCGGGCTCCCAGATTGCCAACCGGAGATTCACCGCGACAATCGAGCACAGCCTGATCCAGGGCGGTTGCCCGGGGGGCACAACGTGCAGCGTGATCGTCACCAGCGATCCCCTGCTGGGGTCGTTGGCCGACAACGGCGGCTTCACCCGCACCCTGCTGCCGGCGCCGGGCAGCGCCGCCATCGATGCCGGCAACGATGCGAGCTGCACCGCGCAGGACCAGCGCGGCATTCAGCGGCCGCAAGGCTGGCACTGCGACATCGGCGCCGTCGAGGTCGGCGGGCAGCCGGTGCTGAGCGTCAGCGACGGCAATGACTATGCCCGTTACGGCCAGACCCTGCAGTACGTGGTGATCCTGCACAACCCGGCATCGGCGACGTTTGCCGGCGTTACGGTGTCTGCCAATGTGCCGAGCCAGCTCGACGGCAATTCCATGCACTGGACCTGCCTGTCGCCGCCATCGCTTTGCACCGCCTCGGGCAACGGCCCGCTCAATGATGCGGCTGCGAACCTGCCGCCGTACGGCAGCATCAGCTGGCTGGTCAGCGCACCGGTACGCAATGATGCCGACGAAACGGGAGGCATCCAGTTCACGGCAAGCGCCGGTGCGGCTGGCGGTCTCAGTCAGCAGGTGACCGATACCGACACGCTGGGCCTGTTCCGCGATGGCTTTGACACCAGTGGCGCCAACGGTACCAACGCGACCGGTCTGCCGGCGGTTTCGCGGTGATATCGAGTTTGCACTGTGCGCGACCCCGGCCTGCGGTCAGGCGAGCGTAGGTCGGGACCAGCGAAGCTGGACCCGACGACTCGATCCGCAGTGTCGGGTTCGCGCTTTGCGCGATCCCGACCTACGGTTGCGATGTGGAGCTGGCCGGGGCGGGGGTGGTTTCGGTGCCGTAGGTCTGGGCACCGCCCGCTGCGCTGCTTGCAGAAGCGGGTGCGGGCGTGCTCGGCGGCTCGCCCTGGTCGGCGCCGTCGGTGTACTCGAACAGGTTGATGACTTTCTCCACGCCGCGGGTGTTGCGGGCGTTGTCGATCACGGCCTCGGCTTCGGCGTGTGTGACCAGGCCCATCAGGTAGACCTTGTCGTGCGCGACGGTGATCGACACGCGGCTGGGGTCGAAGCCGGGAATCGAGGTGATGTCGAGCAGGCCGGTCTTGATCCGGGCGCCCAGCGCGTTGTCGCCGCGCCGGGCCCAGAAGCCGGGCTCGGGCATCACGTCCAATTCGTTTACCAGGCGCCGGGCGCCAATGAAACCCGAGGCGAGCTCGCCGGCACGTTCGCGCGCATCTTCGTTGACCACCTCGCCCACCAGCGCGATCACGCGATTGTAGACCACCACGCGGATATGATTGTGGCTGGCCAGTTGCTCGTCACTGTCGATGGCCTTCTTGACCGACAGCTGCAGGTTGCGATCATTGATGATGGTGCTGGTGGCGCGGCGACTGTGGGCCACGTTGGCGCCGGTGGCCACGGCGGCCGCACCCCCCACCACGGCGGCAGTCACGCAGCCGGTCAGAACGAGGGGAATGCACAGCGCCAGCAGTACGGGGTGCAGGGCCGAAAGCATGGAATCAGAACGCGTCGAAGGCATGGCGGATCCATTGGCTGGATTGAGGGGACGATTCGGCGCCGAACGCTAGCACATCAAACCTGCACGGTTGCTGTGCGAGCGCCGGGTGCGACTGCAGGTAGATGCTGGCTGCCCGGATCAGGCGCTGGCGCTTGCTTCGGGTGACCGACAGCACCGCGCCACCGAAACCCTCGCCACGGCGGAAGCGCACTTCGACGAAGACCACGGTTTCGCCATCACGCATCACCAGGTCGATTTCGCCATAGCGGGTGTTGAAATTGCGCTCCAGCAGCGTGAGTCCGGCCTGCTGCAACTGCTCCAGAGCCCGGTTCTCGTAGTTGTCGCCGGTAGTGCGGCGCCAGCTCATGTCGGTGGTTGGCCACCATCCTCGGCTTGCAGGGCGCCGGTGACCGGTACCGCGATACCGTTGACGAAGCGGGCCCAGATCGGCGTGCGGTGGATGCGGCCGAAGCTGTCCATGGTGAGCTGGCCGGTGGCGCCGGACAGGTAGCTGCCCGGATGCTTGCGCAGCCATTTCAGGTACGGCATCAGTGCCCAGGCATCCATGCCGAAGGCAAACAACCGCGCGGCCGGACCTTGTGCATTGGGATCGGTATCGGTCAGCTTGCTGCGCCTGGGCAGTCCCGGTTGGGCGTTGAACAGCCAAGGCGCGTCACAGAAGGTCACGCCGTCCAGGTCTCGGTCCAGGCCCGGGCTGGATTCCGCACCGTAGATGTGCGAAGTGGCAAAAAGCGGCTGGGTGACCTGGGCGATGCGCAACTGCGGTACCAGCAGCCGGCCCTGTTGCGGGGTCATGGCAATGAAAACGCCGGTGGCCGGGCCGGCATTGGCCATCAGGGCATTGATGGCATCGGCGTAGTTGACTTCGGTGCGCGCCAGGGTGGCGCTGCCCAGGATCTTGCCGCCGTGGCTTTCGAACTGGGCCTGGAACGCGCGTGCTGCACGTTGCGCAAAACTGGCATCAGCCAGGAACAGCACCGCTTCGCTCAAGCCCTGTGTGGCCATGCGTGCGGCAATCTGCATTCCTTCGGCTTCGGGCGGCAGTGCAAATTCGGCGCTGCCGTCAGGCGGCAGACCCTGCGCTGGATGATTGAGGGCCAGCAGGGGCACCGGCAGTTGTCCGTGCTGGAACAGGGCGGCCACCGCATCCGGGGACAGGGGGCCGACCACAAGATCCGCTCCAGCGGCGACCGCCTGCTGGTAGGCCTGCACAGCGCCGGCCTGGGTGCCGGTGCTGTCCAGCATGTCAAGCTGCATCTGTGCCGATTGTTCGGGATGCGCTTTCCAGGCCGTGCTGAAACCGTCCTGAACGGCCAAGCCGGGGGCGGACAGGGGCCCGCTGATGGGCAGGATCAAGGCTACCTTGCCCGGCGCATCGTAGCCTTCGGCGCTGACGGCATTGCCGCCATGTGGCAGCAGGGTGCCGACGGGGTTTTGCAGTTGCGGCAGCGAGCTGGCAAGTGCGCTGCCCTTGTTTTTCAGTGCTTCGGCAATCCAGGCCCGCATCGGGTCGTGTTCGTCCAGCGCGTTGGCACGATCCTGCAGTTCGTTGTTGTCGATGCTTTCCAGCAAGCCCAGGATCTGCTTTTCATTCTGGCTTTTCGCGTAGCCACCCAGCGCTGCATCCATGGCCAGGCGCGAACGTGCCGCGGCCATGGCCTGACCGTCGGCGGCCTGGCCCCGCGCGCGCAGCTCCAGCGCACGCAGGCGCCACTTGTCTGGCAGCTCGTGGACGTTGGCCGTGAGTTGCAGGGCGCGGGGAGCGTTGCCCTGGGCCAGTGCTGCGCCGGCGCGCAGCAGGTCGAACTGGATTGCCTTGTCGGCGTCCAGGCGCTTGCGGCGAATGTGTGCGAGCAGGGGCTCGGCCGAGGCCCAGTCATCGAGCTGGCGGTAGCTTTCGGCGGCGTTTAGCAGGTATTCGTCGCGCCAGTGCGGATATTGTGCCGCCAGATTTTTCCATGCCTGAGCGGCCTGTTGCAGTTCGCCGCTCCACTGCAGCGAGCTGGCATGCTGCACTGCTGCCTGCTGCGCCGGGCTGGTCCGTGTGGTGGTGCCGGCGCAGCCGACCAGCATGGCCATGACCAGGGCGAGTACAAAGGCAGTTGCGGCAGATTTCTTGTTCACAGGCATATGCATCGGTCCACGGCGTTGCGCTGATCATAACCGATGCCAATCTGTTGCCGGACAGCAGGCTTGTGAACGCGTACACTGCGCCGTGCAGTGCGAGTGGAGGTTTGATGGTGGCATCGGACATGGGCAAGGGGACCTTGTGGGTGGTGGCCACCCCGATCGGGAATCTGGACGACATCAGTCTGCGTGCGCTCAAGGTGTTGCGCGAGGTGGTGGTGATCGCCGCCGAGGACACCCGGCACAGCCGCACCCTGTTGCAACATCACGGCATCGATACGCCGATGCTCGCCGTGCATGATCACAATGAACGCACTGCGCTGGATTCGGTGCTTGAGCGTCTGGCCAGTGGTGAAGATGTGGCCCTGGTGTCGGACGCCGGCACACCGCTGATCAGTGATCCGGGCTTCCGGCTGGTGCGGGCAGCGCGCGAGCAGGAATATCCGGTGGTGGCCGTGCCCGGCGCTTGCGCGGCCGTAGCCGCGCTGTCGGTGGCCGGCCTGCCCACCGACCGCTTCGTCTTCGAGGGCTTTCTGCCGGCCAAGGCCGCAGCACGGCGCGCGCGTATCACCGCGCTGGCGGCCGAAACGCGCACCCTGGTGCTATACGAGTCGAGCCACCGGGTCGCACAGTGTCTGGACAACCTGGCCGCCATTTTGGGTCATGACCGGCCCGCGGTTCTGGTGCGCGAATTGACCAAGATGCACGAGACCGTGCTGAGCATGCCATTGGCTGAACTGGCAGCCCGGGTGGCGGCCGATCCGAATCAGCAGCGCGGTGAAATCGTGCTGCTCATCGCCGGCCACGAGGCGGGCGACGGCGGCGAACGTCTGGCCGAAGGTCGCCGGGTACAGGGCATCCTGGCAGCGCATCTTCCACCCGCCAAGGCGGCCAAGCTTGCCGCTGCAATCAGCGGCGCGCCGCGCAAGGCCTTGTACTCACCAGGGGACAGGGGACTGAAGACAGAGGACTGAGCTGAGGACAGAGGACAGAAGACAGTGAACTGTAAAGGCAAGGAGCCACCTGCTTTGCCCCGTTTACCGGCATGAGCCGTTCGTGCGGAACAATGCGGTAGGCGGAAGAGTGCCGAACTGCGCTGCTTTTGCAGACATCGGTCCTCAGTTTCCTGTTTTCTGCCTCTGTCTTCTGTCCCCTGTCTCCTGTATTCTGGTGATGAGTCGGCCGGACAGTCGCGGCACGCTTGCGTGTCGAGGAAAGTCCGGGCTTCAAAGGGCAGGGTGCCAGGTAACGCCTGGGCGGCGTGAGCCGACGGAAAGTGCAACAGAGAGCAGACCGCCGAACGGCGTCGCAAGACGTGCGTGGCAAGGGTGAAAGGGTGCGGCAAGAGCGCACCGCGTGCGGGGACAACGCCGCACGGCACGGCAAACCCCACCTGAAGCAAGACCGAATAGGGGAACATTGGCGCGGCCCGCGTCGTTCCCGGGTAGGTCGCTTGAGGCCTGGTGGCGACATCAGGTCCAGAGGAATGACTGTCACGCCTTCGGGCGCACAGAACCCGGCTTACAGGCCGACTCATTATCACAAGACAGAAGACGGAGGACAGAGGGCCGAGCGGAGGAACAGAGGACAGGGGACGGTGAACTGTAAAGGCAGAAGAGCTCGGATATTGAGCGTGCCGGTTGCACGGCTTGTTTTTGCAGATTGTGCTCGGCCATCGTGCGCGATCTGCTTCAGTCTTGTGTCAGACACACCGTCTTGCGCTTGCCTTCGGGCAGGGGAATGAATTCGTCATCGCCGGCAACCATGGGCCAGCGCTGTTCACGCCAGGCCTGGCGTGCCTGCTCCAGCTTCGCTTCACTGCTGGCGACAAAGTTCCACCACAGATAGCGCGGCGCATCCAGCGGTACGCCGCCCAGCAGCACCACGTGGGCGTCGCTTGTGGCGCGGATGTGGCGTTCCTTTCCAGGGGCGAACAGGGCCAGTTCGCGCTGACGCAGGGCTTCGCCGCCGACCTCGGCTTCGCCTTCAATCAGATAGGCCGCGCGCTGCGGGTATTCGTCGGGCAGGGGCAATTCTGCACCGGCGGGCAGGTGCGCATCGACATAGAAAAGCTCGCTCTGTACACTGACCGGTGAGCGTTTGCCCCAGGCGCTGCCAGCCACGATGCGCACCGTGGCATTGGCGATTTCCAGTTGCGGCAATGCACTGGCGTCGGTGTGTTCGAACATCGGCTCGTCCTGCTCGTGCTCAAGCGGCAGGGCGACCCACAATTGCAGGCCGTGCATGGCCTGCGGCTTGCCCCGGTCTTCTGCGGCGGTGCGCTCGGAATGCACGATGCCCTTGCCCGCGCGCATCCAGTTGACGTCACCTGGTTCGATGATCTGGACATTGCCGAGTCCGTCGCGGTGCTCGATCCGGCCCTGCCACAGGTAGCTCACCGTGGCCAGGCCGATATGCGGGTGCGGGCGCACGTCCATGGCCTTGTCCGCGGCCATCGTCAACGGGCCGAAGTGGTCCATGAACACGAACGGGCCCACTGCCCGGTGCGATTTTGGGGGCAGCACGCGGTGTACGTGGAAGCCGTCGCCGAGGTTATGCGAAAAACCGGCCAGGTGTTCGCTGATCAGATTGCTCATTGTGCTTCTCCAGATTGCATTGCGATAGCCAAAATGGTGTCATCCTGCGCGCAGGCCGCGCAGCGACCGGAGTCGCAGGGTCTGTGTTCGGGAGTACCGGACATTGGATTCTGCGTACTGCGACTGCACGCAGCATGACGCGCCTCGCTGGGCGCAGAATGAGTTTCTCGGCTTCTCAGCCAATTTGCGCCTCACGGGTGATTTCGCCCATCCTGCCCGACTGGTAGTCGGCGAAGGCCT
>CBFGSA010000002.1:0-55120 GCA_965651365.1 uncultured Rhodanobacteraceae bacterium
GATGGCTGATTGGTGCCGGCACCAGGAGTCGAACCCGGGACCTACTGATTACAAAGCCGCAACGCATTCGTGCAGAATCAATAAGATAAGCGCGATTTGTCTAATACAATAGGGCTACGTAACCACCTGTTTTTGCTTGGTTTCGGAAATCGATTTTAGACAGCATGGAGTGAGCATGGCGAGCATCAGAAGGGTCGGCAATTCGTGGCGAGCAGAGACGTATCGGTTGGGGCGGCGCAAGTCCAAAAACTTCTCGTCCAGGGCGCTCGCAGAGGACTGGGCCGCACGTGATGAACGCCGTGTCTCGGGGATGCCGGTGCTCGAGGGCACGCTCCAGGACCACCGCCTCACCAGTGTGTTGCCGAAACGCCTGACCGAAGCACTGAGCAATACGCGGTACACCGAGAGCGAAATCGCCGATGCTGCGTTCCCGTGCGAAAGTACCACCGGCGTCTACTTTCTGGTGAAAGACCTGGAGGTTGTGTACGTCGGCCAGACGACAAACTTCCTGTATCGACTGTACCGGCACCAACAGTCAGGCCGCACATTCGACAGTTTCGCGTTCATTCCATGCCGGGAGGAAGATCTGGACGGACTCGAATCAGCCTACATTGCGGCACTGCAGCCTCGTCAGAACCGGATGTTCTGACCCCATCACTCCCTCGATTCGAGCTCGCGCACGCGCTGATCCGTGCGCCGCGCGATGTCGTTCTGTTGCTGGCGCAGATCGTCGATCTGGATCCGCTTCTCGTGCGCGCTCAGGGTGCGATCGTTGCCCACGGCCTTGATGCGCTTGCGTAGATTCGAAATCTGCTTTGCGCCACTTTTCACGGCCGGCCGTAGCCGCAATTCCTCAGCGTCGCGCAGTTCGGCCTGGCCTTCGACGTCACCCGTCTTCCGGGCATAGTTGAGATCGGCGTACACGCGGTTCACGCGGTCCTGGAGCTCGTACAGTCGGTCGACGTACTTGGAATACTCGCCCTTCGTGTCCTTCACGAAATCTCCGATGGCGAACATGTTGTCGACTTTGGTCAGGTCTCGGCGTGGATTGCTCGGCAAGTCCATCGCATCGCGCGCCAGCAGGTCGCTGACGTTCAGTGCCTGCTGACCCAGCCAGCCGAAGTACCCGCGGACCATGTGCTCAATCCGTTTCGGGCTGACGTTGATCGTCCGGCCGACAGCGATCGCGCCGGCGCTGGTTGTTGGAGTGAAACGGGTTTTTGCGGACCGCTTCGTTTCGGCCATGTTGTCGATGTCGTGGCCCTGGAACATGTCGTAGTTCGCTGCAGCCTCGGCAATCGGCTTCACTGCCTGCGGGATCGGGTTCATTGAAAGCTGATCGCCGATGATGTTGGCCAGAGTATGCGCGAAGTCGCGCGCCTTGTAGTCGTCACCGCCCACGGCCAGCTCGGTCACACGCTCAACGATGCTGCCCATCGCGCCAATCTCGAACGGCTTGGGGATGAAATACATCTTGTCGCCCAGCTTCACCGGCCAGTAGGTATCGCGCACCCAATCGGGGAGCTGCTGGTACTCCGGATCGTCCCGCTGCAGCAGGTAGTTCAGCGCGCTGGCCAGGGCCACGGTGCCGGTCACGGCCGCGAAGCGTGCGGGATTGTTCCGGCCGGCCTTGCCCAGCTTGTAAAGGCCCTGCAGGCGCGCGTTCATGAACGGCACGGTGCTGGTCAGGAAGCGAATGCTGGTCCACTTGCCGCCCATGGTGAAGTCGAGCAGGTCGCGGGCCTCGTAGCTGGCTTCAAGGTGCGTCTTGCCAGCTTTGCGTGCGTTCTCATACAGCACGGCGCGATTGATGGTCTCGGCCTTGTCGCCCGCGTCCTTCCACCATTCCCATCCGTCCTTGAACGCATTGGCGACCTTTTCCTTGGTGTCCAGAATCTGGCCAGAGTGCGCGATCTTCTCTTTCACCAGACGCTTCGCATTCGCCGCCTGTTGGCCGTCCAGCAGGGTGCCATAGTGGATCTTGCCGCCGCCTGCAAGCAGCCGGATATTCGTCTCGGCGTCCTTGCCAGTGGCCTTCCATCCTTGAGCCACGTTGGCCAGCGGGTTCCAGCCGGCATCGTCGGACACGGCCAAAGCGGACATCGTGTCGCGCGCCAGATTGCGGATTCGGAATGTCGGACTGATCGTCACGCCAATGGTCAGCGCGTGCTTGAATGCGCGCAGCGTATCCATTGCTCGGCCCTTGATGCCGTTGTAGCTGAGCGACGTGATCGCATCCAGCAGCATGTCGTCGCCCACGCGGTAGTGCACCTGCTTGCCGCCGCGCATGATCCAGACGCTGCCCTTTTCGGGGCCGCTGATTTCATGGGCCACGCCCATCTTCTCGGCCGCGGCCAGGGCCTTCTCGCCGGCCATGTTCCGCATGCTGGCCGTCAGCAGGTGCGACCAGTTCGACATGACGTTCTCGAACAGGTCGTTGAGGGGCTTCTCGCTGCCTTTCAACTGCTCGAACGCGCGCTGGCGCACCAACGACGCGCTGCCATGCATGGCCTGCGTCTTGCCGTCGGCACTGTCCAGCTCGCGATAGAACGGCACGTAAAACTGATCGGCCCACACCTTGCGCTGTTCCGGGTCAATGAGCCCGGCTTCCTCGGCGATCTTGAGCACGGCATTCTGGTATGTGCGGAACTTGCCGTTCGCCTGGCCGTAGACGTCGGCGCGCTTGCGACCGGACGGCAACGTGCCCTGGTTCAACTTCTTGAGCTCGGCGATCTGGTGATCGGTGAACAGGCGCTCGCGGCCGGCCGGCGCCGCCGTGATCTCCGGCGACTTGCTGCCGCCGAATAGCTCGTCCGGGCGCTCCGAGCGCATCTTGATCGCCGCGCGGTTGGCCTCGGCCTTGTCCGCATAGCGGCCGATCACCTTGCCATCGGCCTTGACCACCCACTCTTTCGACAGCGCTTCGGCCCGGTTGCCGGCGATCCAGGCAAAGAACAGGTCCTGCTCGCCCTCAAGGTCCGCCAATACGCCGCGGAAGCCAGTGCCATCAACCTGAACGTCCAGAGCGCCATCCGTCAGTTTCGGGGTTCCGTGGAAGAACGTGGCCTCCAAGGCGCCGTCCGTGCCGCGGCTCATACGGGCCTGCATGTACGCAGTCATGTCCAGGTCTTTGAGTGGCGCGAACTGGTCGACGATGCCCTGCACCGCCTCGCGCCGGATCTTGTTGCCGTACTCGCGCAACGTCTCTTTCAGCGGCTTCACTTTCGCCGACACGCCGATCTTGCCCAGGGCCTCGGCCTGGCTGTCGCTGATATCGCTGCGCACGCTGAAACGAGCGTCCGTGGGCTCGGTCGCGTTCTCATCCCCGGCAGCCAGGTCGGTCTGTTCCGGGCGATCGCCGGCGAACAGCTCACCATCCCCGGCCATCATGTCGCTGCGGCCGCCGCGATCAGCGCCATTGCGGCGCGCGTCCCGCTCCCTCGTCGCCGCGTCCAGCCGATCGGCCGACGTCGGGCCGCCGAAAAGATCGCCGTTCTCTACGGCCGGAGCCGTCTCGCGCTGGCGCGGTGCCTGTTCATCGCGGCCGCCGAACAGATCGCCGCTGGCGGCACCAGGCCGGCGCATGAACGACGGCTCACCCTTGCCGACACGCGCGTCGTCCTGCATGGCCGCCTCGCGCGCGCCGCGCAGCTCGTGCGCCAGGTCGGTGACGCCGTACTTGGCCAGCTTGGCGAATCCATTCCGGCGCAGGAAATCACGGACCAGGCCGACAAACTCCTGCAGCTTGCGCTTCACGGTGCCCGTGGCGTGGCTCATGTGTGCCAGCAGTTCCTCCATCATCATCACGCGCTGGTGGGAACGCGGAAGCGTAGAGCCCTGCTCGTAGCCGCTCAGGTCGATGCCCTGCTTCTTGGCCAGTGCACGCAGCCCGTCCATGCCGCCGACGTCGTGCAGCAGGCCGCCCAGGCGAGCCCCGAGCTGGTTCTGGTACTTTACGCGCAAGCCGTGGTGTGTGAAGTGCTCATGGAAGATCGCGGCCTCCACCTCCGCCGGCGAATGAAACGCCCCTTCGACAAGGTAGGTCTTCCCATGCCAATTCACGCCCTGGATGTCGCCCGCCGCGTGGCCCTGTTCCTCCGCCGCCCGCTTGATCGGCGCCGGAAAAGCCTCGAACGGCGCGACCACGACGCGACGCTTCACGGCGTCCACACCCATGACGCCAGCGGCAGCTTTCTCCACATCCTCGTTC
This sequence comes from uncultured Rhodanobacteraceae bacterium, assembly GCA_965651365.1. Classification (GTDB taxonomy): domain Bacteria; phylum Pseudomonadota; class Gammaproteobacteria; order Xanthomonadales; family Rhodanobacteraceae; genus DASSBG01. The sequence continues at coordinate 4,211 of CBFGSA010000002.1, forward strand.
GAAAGCGCCGGCCCTGAACGCTCGTCGCCTGTGCGAATGGACATGGCCGGGTTGTCGCCGGACATGGCGTCGCGAATCTTGGCCACCAGCTCCGGATCGGTGTGCCAGTTTTTCAGGCGCTGCTTCTCTGCCTCGAGCTCCTGGATGTTGCGCTTCACCGCTTCCGGGTCGTGCACATCGACGCCGTGGCGCTTGGCCAGGTCCGGGCGCTTGGCCGCGCCCTTGACTGCACGGATCTGCTCGTCGATCGCACGCTGCATCGCCGAGGCGACCTTGGCCATGCCCTCGGCCTCGCGCAAACCGCTGTCGTCCAGGCCGAACATGTCGCCACTGGTCTGTGCCGGGCCACGGTCAGGCGCAATCGCCTGAACCGCGCGCATGGTGTTGACCGCGTTCGCGATCGTCTTGCCGTCCTGAATCTGCTTCATGGCGACAGCCTGTAGACGGCCGTCGCCCGGGGCAGCCTCGGCTATCTGGTAGGCGGCTTCGTCGCTGAGCTCACCGGCACGATGGGCGGCAATGAGTTCGCCGCCTCCCTGGCTTGCGATGGCGTAAGCCCTTCGGCCCTTCGATCGCGCCAGTAGCCCTCGTGACTCAGCGTGGGCCCGTCCTTCCGGTCCCTCGAACGCGGGGTTGTGCTTGAAGTATTGGACATAGTCGGCTGTGGATCCTTGACCGTCACGAATGTTCAACTCGGCATCCAGCGTGACCGCCTGGTTGCGCGAGAAACCATCAGCTTCATTGTACACCTGCGCCGGGATGGTCTTTTCCCCGGATCGGCGTGCCAGGTCCAGGCGGTGGCGGCCAGAGATCACTTCCATGCGACCATCGCGGCGGCGCCAGACCTGAATAGGGCCCACTCCGCGGCGGTCGAACTTGCCCCCCAGCGGCTCGACAACACCCTCGCCGTCGGCACCTTTCTTGAACTGCGGCACGTCCTCGGACAGCGCCAGCTCGCTGATCGGCGCCTCTATGACGGGGAAGTCGGTTTTGTTGCCGCTTCCTGCCTCGCCTGCGTCCGCACGTGGCACGTCCCGCCCAGCTCCACCACCTTGCCCTTCGGTTTGCTGCTGGTCGGCTCCTGCGGCCGTTTCTGGCTGTTCTGTGACTGCTGTTGATTGCTCATCGCTCACTCCTTGGTTTTGGTTTGCGCGCCCATCGGCGCCTTCGGACCGCTTCACTGCTGGAAATTCGTTGGCCGCCTTCAACAATTCGCGGATCGGGGCATCCAAACGAATCACAGGCACATCGGTGCCAAGCGACTTGTGCGCTACCGCCTGATGGTGGCCGTCCAAAACGTACCCGTCGGACGACATCAGGACGTCGCGCGTTCCGCCCACCGGGCCTGTTTCCGCGAATCGGGCGGCCTTGCTGGTGGAATACTCCGCCTGCGTAGGCTTGAGCTCACTCGCCGGCACCGTGGTTTTTTCGCCCTTGATGCCCTTGGAGGCAAGGTACTGGATGAAGTCGCCTCGGTCGCCCTGCTTGATCTGTGGCATTTCGGCGCGCGGGATGCCGAGCGTGCCCGAGTCCTTGGGGAATTGCACCCAATCGGCACTACCCCGTGGTACAATTGCATCGGAGGAAACGCCCATGTCCGCACTACCAGAAACCCGTTCCGCGCCACTGCCAGAGTTCAGCTCGGCTGCCGTGTTCGGTGTGTTGCCGGACGGTCGGTTGGCATCGGAAGACGCATACGTCTGGCGCACTTGGCCGGACGGCGAGCCTGTTTCGGGCTCATTGTTCCGCGAGGAAGCCGATGTGATCCCGCGTGACGAGTTCATGCGCCGCATCGCGGCATCCCAAGCCTCCGAATAGACCGCATTCTGCTGGGAATCCAGATCAGCCATTTCGGCCTTTTCGGCCGGTGTCGGGTCACGATTCTCGTTCGTCGCTTGACGCTCGATCTTCTGCCACTTCGCGTACAGCGGGTGCGCCTTCTTCTTGGCCACCAGCATTTCCGGGACGTTGACCTGTAGCTCCACAGGCTCCCCGTCGATCATCCAAACCGAGTTCAGGTCTCGATATCCGTTGGCAAATGGTGCCGGCTTTTCCGGGTCCAAGCTGCTCTTGAACTTGATCGGCTCGCCGTACTTCTCGCGCAGTTGCGCCTCAACCTTTGGCAGATCATCGGGACTTGGAATCTCGATAGTGCCTCGCACCAGATCCTTGATCTGCGATGCGTCCCCGCCATAGTCGGACATGATCTTGCTGGTAGCCCTGTCTACGCCTTTCAGTGGCGCAACAATCGGCGTCCCGCCAACGCTGTCGGCGATCTCGCGAACATCCTTGTCGAACACCGGCAATGTCTTCTCGGCGCGTTCAAACCGGCTGCCGATGGCTTGGCGAAGCTCGTCCGGAACGTCTGTCTTTGCGGCGAGCTTCGTCCGCCAATCTTCCGGCGGCTTGGTAGCGGAAACGTCCGGCTGCGCAGCCTGGTCGCCTTCGCCGGCCGCGCTCATGATGTCGCTGACAGCCTGGCGGCGTGATTCCACGTCGCTTTCTGGATCTATCTTGGCGTGGACTCCAGGCTTTTCACCCATAATCTTTGTTGGCGCGGTCCTGCCGTGCCCGCCCATGACACCACCGAACAATGCGCCGATCCCGGCGCCGGTCAGCGCCGTTTCTGCCGAGGGGCCTGCGATGTACTCCGGCGCGACTTTGTGCAGCCCCTCTTGCGTGCCAAGCGCCGCTGTGCCGCCAAGTACGGCTCCCGTTCCGAGCCTGGTCACCACTTTGCCACCGACCGATGCCGGCAAGATGTTCCCTGCCGTGTTCGCTGCAAAGCTGGTGCCATACACTTTCTCTGCCGTTTCGGCATCTCCACCGCGGTTCAGCACATCGATGGCATCCCGGCTGGCCTGCACCTGGCCTATGCCACTGGCCACCGGCAAGGCATGCTTGCCGGCATCTACCAGCCACCGCAGCCCGCGTCGGCCGGCCGTTACCGCCCGCTCAGGCGCGAGCGCTGCTCCGCCAACCAACAAGGGCGCAAGCCCCAAGACTTCGCCTGCAGCCGCGCCGGTCGGCGACAAATCATGTGCCAAAGCACGATTCCTGGCTGCGCCTTCGCTGTTCTCCTGAGCGCGCCGGAAAAATTCGTCCTGCGTCTGCTGATCTCCGCCCATCAATCGAGCAGCCCCGCCACCCACAAGGTTGGCATCTGCCGCCGTGTCCTGCAGACCGGCTGTCGCCGACCGACCGGCAGCAATCGAGGCATTCTCGATCATGTGGCCCAGCCCGAACCGGCGCGGCCGTCCGCCGGTGCTGTCGTCCAGCGTGGACGGCACCGGGATGCTCGGGTCGGTGTTGCCGGTGCGCTTGCGCCATTCATCCTGTCGGGCCTGCAGATCGCCAGCATCAAACTGATCGAATGCATTGCCACCGGCGCTGGCCGGTGCATCGAACTGGTCGAAAGCGTTACTTGCCATCCTTGGCTCCGGTCTTGGTTACCGGCCGAGCACGGCCGCTGCCGCTCCCTGGCCGTACTTGGCGTCAAACTGCCCGCTCAGATCAGGATGCGCCATCAGATACTCGACAGCGGCACGCGGAATACTGTTTGTCTGCGGGGCCGGCGCCGCCTGCCGTTCCGGCGCCACGGTCTGCCAGGATCCGCGCTGGCCGGCTGGCGCATCTTGTTGCTGGCCAACATTCCACCATCCACGGGCTTCGGGGCGCGTAGTCTGCATGAACGTGATGGTCTGCTTCTTGGCGTCTTCTGCCGAATACCCGTTTTCCAACAGCTTCTGGTAGAACTGCGTGGCAATCTTCTCCGGAGTGTCGCCGCGGCTTCGACCCGCCAGTGTGCCGCTGACAATGCCGCCTTGCGCGTTGCGCACAGGCGATGTTCTGCCGGTCTCGTAGTCGTAGATCTGCAGGTTGCCCGCATTGTCCCGGATGAGTTCCGAGAACTGCTGTGGATTCTTGGCCCGGGCCGCGGCTGCCGCCGCTCGGCTTGATGTGGCCTGGTGAACGATTTTCAGGAAGTTGTCCGGACTCAGCGCCGTGGCAATGATCGTCATCAGGTGCTGGTCATCCGGAATCTTCATTGGCTCGGTGTCCGCCATTTGCAGCGTGATCGAGCCATCCTGATTCTTCACAAGATGTCGGATAGGCGATAGTGCCGTACCGGCGACCTGTGCATTCCACGCATCCACCAACGGCTGCGTGTTGCCCGTCATTTCGTACTGGCTCCATCCTGCCCCCATGGCGCGTCCAAGTGCGTTCCTGTGCTTCTCCACGCGCTTTTCGTCCAGTCCCATGCGCGCCGCTTCCTGGCGCAGCCGGCCCATGTGCAGTTGCTGCTGACGGACCTGCTGCTGTGTGGAAAACGCCTGATCCTGCTGCTCGGCCAGAACGGGCTGGCGCTCAAGCTCGAACTGGCCGGCCTTCAGCCGGTTCTGTGCGATCTGGTTCTGTAGCCCGAACTGTTGGTCCTGGCGCTGCTCCAGCACAGGGCGGCGCTCCAGCATGTGCTGGCGGTCCTCCTGCTGTTGGTTCCATTGCGTCGCCTCACGCTGACGTTGCACAGCGCGCTCTCGCTCACGCTCGGCATCCAGCTCTTTCTGCCGGTTGAGCTGGTTTTGATAGTCGTAGCCCTGCATGAACGACTGCAAGCCTCCTGCGATTGCCTGGCCAAATCCCATAGCTATCTCCCGTCACGCATAGTTCGCGAACTGATCGCCAGTGTCCGGACCTGCCCAGTTGATCCCGGATGCTCCGCTTCCAGTGTTGTTGTTCTGGTTCATCCACATCGAGACACCGCGTCCGAGCATTCCGGCACCAGCCGCCGCCGCTTGAGCGTACTCGCTGGACTGCCGGCCGAAATTGGCCGCTTGATTGCCGAACGCATTCTGCACGCTTCCGAACCCTTGATTGATGGAGTTCACGGCCTGCCCGCGCTGCGCTGCGCCAAGGTTGGCGAATGTCGCCAGTTTGTTCCACTTCTGATCCTTCGCTTGGCGTCTGGCCTGCTGGTGACCGCCAACCTCGGCCATGGCCCGGCCGAGCCCATACTGGCGCTGGCTGGCCTGGAATGAGCCATCCGTGGGCAAGACGCCGTAGCGCTGCATGGTGCGGTTGTTGATGCCCTGGCTGGTATCAAAGGCATGAGCAACGTCTGCATCAATCGCCCCGTAATCGGGCCGGTTGTCCTCGTAGGCCATGGACTTCAAGTCGCCATAGACCGGGTCGAACATCTGCTTCCAGTCGTCGTACTGCTGTTTGCCGAATTCCAGTTGCTGTTGGGCAGCGTCCCCTTGTCCGGCAATCGCGTTTGCTTGTCGTTTACTGGCTTTGGATGATTGTTTGGCACTGTAGGCGGTAGCTGCCGCGCCCACTACTCCAACAACGGCTGCAACCATTTCTCTCTCCTTCCGTGGATCTATATAACCTTGGTGAACAGCCTCTCGGTCTCAGTCCAACCAAGGTGTTCGAACAGTTTGCCCATGTCCATGTGCAGTTTTGTGCCCGTGAACATCTTCTGCACGCCGCGTTGCTTGAGTGTCCGTTCAACGAAGCGGAACAGATTGATACCCGTCCGGCCCTTCCTGAACTCGGGCGCGATGTAATAGACGTCGGTGAACGCGCTCAGCGATTCCCGGTAATGCAGGTGCGGACGGATGATCGACAAATGATACCCGATAATCTGGCCCTCGCTCCTGGCAACCACGACGTGAAGTTGGCCATGTGCGTCGATCTGCGCGTATTGGTTGTAGTCGATCGCCAGCTTGATCTGGCTCTTGTCCAGTGCGATCTCCTGCCAGTGGTCCGGCCAGAGGAAAGCCGCCTCGTCCTGGAACTCCGACCACGGCTCGACGGCGAATGTCACCGGCCCGGTCATTGCATTGTCCTGATATCGACGACCATGTTGATCCTGTCATCGGCGCTGTTGTTGGTGACCTCGTGCTCGAGCCGGTTGTCGAACCACCAGCACTCACCCTGCCGCATCGAAACCTGCTCGTCGCCGCAGCGGAAGTTCACGCCGGGCTCGGACTGCAGCACGATGTGGTGCCGGCTCCAGTATTCGGCATGCTCCGGCGTGTCCGCGTGCGGGAAGATGCGACCGCCGGGCGCGATCTTGTTGATGATGATCCGACCCAGGCGCTCGCCGCCCACGAACGTCATCAGGTTCATGACCAGCTTGCGCGCCTCGGGCAAGTGCAGGTAGACGTCGCGGTCGACGCACTCGTGCGGATCGTAGCGCCGGTCATTGATGTGCTTCTCGGCATCCTCCTGGAGCTCGTAGACGGTCACCGGGGGGAACCGCAGAATGATCGATTCCACTTCGCCGAACGGACCCTGCGGGTAGTCGCGGAGGTAGGTGTCTTCCTTCCACAAGCCGGGCTGGCGCTTGATGGCGGCCAGCAGTGGCATGACGGGCAGTCCCTGCGCTATTCGGTGAAAGTTTTGCATTGGCGTTGGGTCCGGTGTGGCTATCTCACGCCCGGAACGTATCACTGGACCCGCTGTAGAACGTAGTGAATTACGACTCAGCCAGACATCCGTTTGGCGCGGGTGATGGGCTGGTTGGCGTACATGTCAGAACCCCGAGTTGTCCGAGAAGGTCACGTAATTGGAGTAGGCGGTGCTGGTGCCGTCAGTGGCCTTGACGCGGAAGGTCACGCTGTAGTCGGTGTCGTCGAATCGTCCGCGCGTGCCGGTGCCGCTGATGCTCGCCGTGTGCGTTCCGTTGCCCGATACTCCGACGCTGATCACGCCGGTATCGCCGCTCAGGTTGGCGATGCTGTAGGTGATGCTCCCCACGGTGCCGTTGGCCGTCGTCATGCTGGTGGAAAGGCTGATTGCCTCACTGCCGGCGCGCGGAGATGGCGTGTGCGTTTGCGTCTGGCTGCTCGGCTGACTCGTGACGCTGATGTTGGTGTAGCTCGAATTGACCGTCGCGCTCAGCGAAATGCTGCGCGTGATCGAGTGCGCCGTCGAGTCAGTAACGATGCACTGCAAGGTGCCGCTGAACGTGCCCGTGCTACTACGACTGATGCGCGGCGTGCAGCTCGATCCGGTGGTGCTGCCTGCGATGCTATAGCCGGTGCCCGACACGCTCCAGGCGTAGGTATAGCCGGGGTCGCCGTTGCTGACCGAAATGGTGGCGGTTCCGAGGCTGTAGTACGCCCCGGCGCTTTGCGTGGTAGTGCCGCTCAGGCTGGATGGCGAGATGCTGCCGGTCATTGGCACATAGGAGGCGTTGACCGTGTAGCTCACGCTGCCGCTGTCGCTCTTGACGTGGCTCGTGGCATCCGTGACGGTGCAAGTAACCATGCCTCCGCTGTAGCTGCCGGGCGTGTTGCGGCTGGAGTAGACGGTGGCATAGCTACCGTGGCTGACTACCGACAAGTAGGCCCCGCTCACGCTCCACGAGTAGCTGTAGGGGCTGTCGCCGTTGCTGACCGTGCAATAGACGTTGCCGATTGCGTGGGTGCCGCTGCCTGCCGTGTAGCTGCCACTGACGTTGCCGACCGATACGGTCATGGGCACATAAACGACAGGTGGCCACACTTTTCGCAGCGTCGCGCCGTCCTGAAACCATGCCTCGTTGATCGTGCGCAGCGTCGCGCCGTCCTGAAACTTGAGCGCGGTCATGTCGCGGAGCGTGCTGCCGTCTTGAAACTTGATCTCTGGCATCAGTACACCAAGTACAGCTTGCCGCTGTTTGCGCTGCTGCTGGAGGGTGTGGTGCTCGTAACGATGATCTCTTGCACTGATGTCGATTCGACGGCGGGCTTGGTTGATGGCGATCCATCGCCGCGCGTGTATTGACTGGTGGTGCCGGGGAGTGAAAGTCCAGAGCATGTCACTATGCCGTCTTTGCCGAAAGATACCTTTTCCCCCGGCGTACCCGGTCCGGATTGATAGAAGAAGCGGATCCGACCATCGGAGTCAACGCACTGGAACAGCCATTGGTGGTTCAACGAAGTGAAATAAAACAGCGGGTTTGCGCCGATGATATTCGGTTGAGTCAGCGCGCTGAATGTCTGCAAGCCACTCCACGTGTTCGCCCCGTTGAGCAGCGGCACCGTGCCCCCGCTTGTACCCACGTTGAAGTTGGCGGCGCTGCCGAGCGCGCTCCAGCCGTTGTTCCGGCGGGCGTAGTATGTGCCGTTATTCGGCGCGTCATCTTCGCTGGCCATGCTGCCGAGGTCCCCCGGCTGCACGGCGGAATCTGCCAGCGCACCTTGAGCCGCCGTGGCGGCGCCAACATCGGCGGCACTCAGCGTCAGATTGGCCGACAGATCATGCCCATTGATGGTGCGGCTGGTAGGCACCAGCCCCGCCAGCGATGCCGTCAGCCCAGTCACGTCTGATTGCGCAATACCGCCGACATCCCATGTATTCGCCCCTGTGCGCTTGAGCCAACCGGTCCCCGACAGCGCGGCAATTGCTGTCAGATCGTCATCGAGAGGCTGCGCGTCCGTGATGCCGTAGCCGGCACGCGTGGTCGGCGTGTCCGCGATCTGGTCGAATGTGTAGTCGCCGGTGGCCGCCGTGATGTTGCCGGTGCGGCCGAACACCGTGGTCACGGGACTGGTCGGGGTGAGCAGGTCTTGCCAGTTGCTCAGCGTCGACGCGGGCGCAGCCGTGAGGATGTAGCTCTTGTTCTCGTCGGTGCGGACAGCGACATCGCCCTCTTGCGCCGACAGCGCCAGCATCGCACTCTCGCTCGCCACGACGAACGTCTCGGTGATGGCCAGGGCCGGGAGCTGTGATGCAGACAGCTTGCCTGTGGCATCGAGCTGCGCGATACCGTTGGCGACGCCCAGGCTCGGGATCGTCGCGTTGATGGTGATGTCGCCGGTGCCATCGAACGACGCCGATCCGGCGAGTGCGCCGCCCAGCCCGATCGAGCGCGCTGTAGTCAGGCGCGTCGCTTCCAGGGCCGTGCCCGACAGATCGCCGTAGAACGTCGCCGCGTAGGCCTCCAGCCAGCGTTTCGTGTCCGACCCGAGTGCAACAGCGTTGTCCGTGCTCGGCAGCAGCGAATCGCCGAAGTCGGCGCCCGCCTGCAACGTCTTGCGTCCGGTCAGTGTCTCGGCACCTGCAAGATGCACCAGCGTGCCTTCATCGATCGGCGGCGCGGCCGATCCCCAATACATGCTCATTCCATTCGTGAACAGCGTATCGCCGTTGTGGCCGGACATGGGCGGGATCGAGTAATCACTCGAATTGCTCAGAGTTGGCTGCGGACCCGCAAACGCGTTCTGTTCCTGATCCAGCGCGCCCGGCGGCAACAGGTTTGCACCGGCTGTCCCGGCCGGCGTATGCACCTGCTGCGCGAAAAAGTACGCCGACGCGCAGCCGTATGGATTGTGGTGGCCGTTGTTGTAGTCCTTGGCCCACACACGCACCAGCAACTTCCACGCGCCTGCTTCCGCCAAACAGCCGCCCTGCAGGTTGATGTGCTGCTCGTGGTTGTAATTGTCGAGCCCCATGGCGCACATGAGCTTGCTGCCGCTCGTTGGCCACGTGTACGGGGAGAACTGATCGTAGATGTGCGTGTGGCTGTTCAGGTATTCAACCGACTGCGTTCGGTACGCGGCGGGATAATGGTCTGTGCGCGCATTGCCCTGGTAGGACGCCGGCACCAGCCACAACTCGGCACCGAGAATGGTGTGCCCCTGCGAGTCGGGAAGGTTGTCCAGAAGCGTGATCATGGCCGATCCGTACACAGCCGCCTTCTGGCCGTTGCGTTGTGCACGAACGTCAATGTCGCCTGTGGTCGATGGCAGCACCAGCGGATCGCTGTTCAGGAACGTGTCGACGTTCAGTCCAGCCTGGCCGTTGTCCGATACCCACAGCATACCGTTGGCTTTCGTGCGTCCCTCTCCGACCGTGCCGTAATAGTCCGCATCACCAATCCACAGAGCGTAGTCGGTGTCGTATCCAGCGCCTCCAAGCGAGAACATCGTCTTGCCACTGGTGCGGACCGTGGCGTTCTTGCCTACACTCAGGTCGCCGCCCACCACCATGTTGCCCAATCGGTCAAGCGAGAATGCCGTCTGGCCCGTGGCAGGCTTCCAGTAACGCATAGGGAAGTCATTCGTGACCGGATTGTTCAGCTCGACGATGAAATTGGAAATTGCGTCGTAGTCGCCAGGCTCCAACGCGCCGGACCCCGGCGTTCCGGCAATAATCCGCTGTCCGATGACCACATTCGCGTTCAGCACCTCGGCCTGCAGGTTCTGGATGAACGCGCTCTGTGCCGTCAGCTCGTCGAAGTCGCCTTGCTTCGCACGCACCAGCCCGTCGACCACCAGCTTGCCGCGGATCCCGACCACACCGCGCTGCGTGTCGACGATGAACGGAATGCTTGGCGCTGGCATGAGCGCGTTCTTCAGGTTTCCGATTCCTGACCCATACCCGCTGAACGATCCGCTTTCCAGCGTCACTTTGATGCTGCTGCCGTTGACGCTGGTGGCTGTGCCAGACTTTCCAGCAAGCGCGGCCAGAGGATTCGACTGCGCCCCTTGGACGGTTGTATCGGTGATCGAGAAAACCACCTCGTCACCCTGTTTGATTCCATGCGCTGAGGTTTGCAGCGTCACGTTCACGGAACCGCCAGAGCCGTTCGCCGAAGTGATGACGGCCCCGCTCGCGGCTCCCATCACCGCGAACTGATCGGCGTTGATCAGGAACGTACTGATCGTGTCGAACGTGCCATCGTCGTTCTGTGTGCGCTCCAGGCCCAATCCGAACCCGGCTGCGGCCACGAGTCCGGAACTTGTGATCTGCCGCATCTTGACCGACCACATGGACTCAAGCGTTCCATCGACATTCGCAACCGATTGCGTCAACTGCTGCACTTCGGTTTGCGCGTCGTCAATGCTGGCCTGAACCGCCTGCAGGGCTTGGCCTATCGCTGTATCAGGGTCCACACTGACAAAGACGTTCTCGAAAACGCTGGCGACGAAGTCAACGAAACCGCCGAATCCGCCCCCAGGATCACCGGAGCCGATGCTGGCTGTCACGGTTCCGGCGTCGGGACTGAATGACTCGGCAGGTATTTTTGCGCCATCTGCACGCGTCAGAGTTATGCGGGTGACTTGCGGTGGGTCGCCGGGCGCCTCAAAACTATAGATGTCGCACTCGATACCATCCAGCTCGCTGATCAATGGATCGCTGGCGCAGTGCATCGTGACCCGGTCACCAGCGTTGACACTCGCATAACTCAGTCCCGGATCTATTGTGATTTCAAACCCGTAGTCCCACATGGACTGGTAGGAATGGACGTTTGCTGACTCAAACCCGCCTGAGCCGCCTACCTCGGTGTTGAGTGCTGCCTGCCAGGTTTGGATGTCGCTCAGGCTGGCGCTGTTGGAGTCAGCCTGGCCTTTGATGCTGTTCAGGTACTGAATCAGGGTTTGGTTGCCGTCCGTGTTGTCACTGGCGCCAATCAGGCGCACAAGCTGTTCGTCGATTGTGTCGTGCAATTCCCCGTCCAACATGGACATGTAGTTCGTCAAACCGCCAGCTTGCAGAATCGGATTCCACGAATCGGTGTTGAAGTAACTCCCGATCAGGTCTGCGTAGGTCTGTGTGTCCGTGATGTTGGTCAGCAACTGGCCAAACACTTCGGCCGGGTCAATCGAAAGCTGGCCGGCCGCTCCGTTCAGTGGGGCGTATGGACCGGGCACCCCGGCCGTCGAGACGAATCTGACCCAGTAGTAGTAGGTGGTCGGCTCCAGCGCAGCATCCAGGTCATCGCCGCCATCCGGCACCAATCGCGGCAAATTGGCGTCCGTGTAGATCGTCCCATCGGCGCGGCCGGCAAAATCTGGATGCAGGTTGTCCGCATTCTCAGGCTTGCCAGGATCGAAGCCTCCAGCAGAAATCTCGAAGGTTGGAGCGAGAGCGGCTCCCTGCGGATCGCGTCCGGCTTCCGGCAACCTGAAAACTTCGGTGTACGCATGATTGTGGTAGCCCGGCGGATTCCACGTCACCATCAGTCCGCTGGGCGCAATGTGATGCACACTGATCCCTGTCGGCGCCGGTGGTCTGGTGTAGTCGTCATCGCCAAAATCAGGGTCGCCCGGCGTGACCACCGGTGCGCCAGGCGCCCCCGCGTCCCCGGTCCCTGGCGGCGCGGTGATCTTGACGCCACCCCGGAAATTGCTCGCCGCGGCCAAACCCGCATCTTTCAGATCGCGCACGGTCACGAATCGGTCAAGCGGGTCTCCGCGTCGCCCATACCCCACCTCCAGCGCTTCCTTGGTGGCTTTGAGTGCCGCGTTGATTTCGTTCTCACTCCGGCCAATCTCCGGGATGGCCGGGACTTTCGTCTTGCGCGTGCTCACGATTGCCTCAGCTCGTCCGGATTGTTGGTCAGGTTCAGTCCCTGGACTGCCGCGGTCGTAATGATCTCGGCCTGCCATTCACGCGACAAGAAACCGGATGGCAGCCAGAACATTTCGGGTCCGGTCACAGTAATCTCGACGCTATCGGAAACTTCGCCAAGCGGTTGCCCTGTGTCTGGCTGCAGGTTTGCGTAGTGCAGCCGCAAGGTCAGCGGGTAGGCTTCGGCAAAGACCTGGCCGGCACACAGGTTGGTGGCTCGCGGCAATGTCCAGACCTTCGACGCCCACCGCCCGCTGCCACGCTGATCGCCGCCTTCCCACACGTATCGATCACGCTGATTGGACCCATCCACCTTGATGAAATTGAGCTCGTCCGTGTCCGGATCGATGCATGGTGCCCGGCCGTAAATACTGGCATCGCTGATCGCGAGCATGTCCGGACGGCGTTCCAGAATCATGGTGTTCTTGCCGGTGTCACGACAGAACGCGATGTAGCGCTGATCGTAATAGATCGCCTCCATCGTGCCCGACCACATGGCGTTCCATTCGCGCTTGTCAATGTAGCTGTTGGTGGCGATGTCAGCGCTACTTGCCGACACGAAGGCAAGACCATCCGGCGTTGGGTAGACCACGCCGCTGCCGATCGAGCACATGCCGCCCTTCGACAGGCACGGCGCGTCAATGTCCAATCGGGCCAGTGACATGCTGGCCGGGTCAGTGGCGGTGCCAATTTCCGGTCGGCCCTTGGTGGCAACCACAAGGGTCTGGCCGTAAACCTCGATCCCAACGATTTCATCATGCACGGTCTTGCGGTACTCGTCCGGCCAGGCATGCGGCAGATAGGGCTCGGACAGGTACAGCGTGTTGCCGACAAACCCGACCAGGAAGCCGTTCGGCATCCGCCGCAGCCCGCGCAATCCGTTGGGTGCTGGCGCCCATGTCGTGGACGGCAGAAGCTCCCCGAGCTGGATGGATTCGACGTCATCCGTGAAGTCCACGCTGTTTCCGCCTGGCGGCAGCGCAATTTCACCGACAAAGTAGAAGTCCGTCGACTGCGTACCGGATGCCGTGCGGTACACGCGCACCCGGTTGATGTGCTGTGCCGCCCAATCGGCGCCGGAAGTTTTGCATTTGACGGTCACGGTCGAGTCGTACTGGAAATCCCGTGGATCACTCGGCGGCGATGGCGGGCCTTCCTCGCCCACGTCGGTCACGAAAGTGTAGACGTAGCTTCGTGTCTCCATGTCCGAGTCGTCATAGACCCGGCTGATTTCCATGTCGGTCTCGCCCGGCACGAAGGCGTTGTAGTTCGATCCGTCAGACCCGCGCAGATCAAACGTGTCTGGCTTGACGTTTCCCACCACGAATTCCAGGCCCAGAACCTGCGCCATGCCGCGGGGGTCGGGCACGATTCCGCCCTGGTCGTCATCCCCGCCATTGCCACCTGTGTCACCGGTTCCGCCAGAATCACCACTTCCTGTGCCGTCGGTGACATACACCGGCCCCGGGCTCAGCGGCGGGGCGTCAGACGGGTCCTTGCAGGTCACCGTCCACCCATCTTCAAACGGGTGTTCTGGAGCCGTCACGGTCACAGGAGCCGTTGGTGACATAGCCGTGATCTGCGGCGGCACGGCATCCGTTGTGATGGTCATGTTCTGGCGCTGCTCGGCAATGCCGGGCGCTTCTGTCGGTGCCGGCACGCCAAGACGCCGCACCGTGCTCGGGCTGTCCGACAGGATGTCCCCTTGCGTCGGCTGCATCGCCATGCGCGGGTGATTGTCGGCATTGTCGTCGTGTATGGTGGCCGGGTCGACGCGGCTCCAGTACAGACGGCCGTATTCATCCATCGGGATTGGCGAACTGACCACATCCACGTCCCACGGCGTCGGCCAGGCCAGCCAGCGGGAGTCGCCCTTGTAACGGTACTTGAACAGCCGCGACACCGCGAACGCCAGCGGCTGCATGGCATCCCGGTGTTCGTACAGGGGTCGGAAGTCCTGTCCGTCAAACTTCCCGTCGCGTGCTACCGTTGCCGCGTATTCGGGCAGCTTCCGTGGATCATAAATCGGAGCCAGGCCACCGAATCGATCAACCGCTATCAGCGTCATTGCCGGCTTCCTTGTCGGCATCCGGAGTAGGCGTGTTCTCGGCTTGGGTATGCTTCGCCTCTGCCTGCTGGATGACCTGCGCCAGCGCCTGCTGCGCGTGCCGCATTTTCTCCAGCACAGACATCTGGGTCGCCTTTCTGCCATCCATGCCGAACTGGACGTACTCCATGCTCAGAGCGTGGTAGAAGTTGAACGCTTCGTTTGGGGTCATATCGCCTCCTTTTAGGCAGATAGAAAGAAAATCCCGTCGAGCCAAATACTGTATGGCTCACCGATCAACCCTTCGGGTCCAGACACGCCATCGGCACCTATCCGAAATGTCATGGCCGCATATGACCCGCCACTTGGACTGACTGTGTACACCGCCGCGCCCTCGGGCCTGCACCCGGCAGGCAAAGTAAATGCCGTCTCGGCATCGCCGCCGGACAATGTGTTGCGAATTCCGCCTCGCAAATACACGATGCCGTTCGGGTCTTTCCGGTATTGAGGTGCAGGATCACCGTACCCATGATTGATCCAGAATTCAGCGAGCGTAATTGCCTGCCAGTCGCCTGTGGCAATGCTGTCGGCATCAAGTTCGCCTACGACTTTCAGCGGCCTGTGTGCCGTGATAACGCCGCCCGGAGTTCGATCAACAGTCAGATCAGGATCACTGAACTGTCCAGAAGTGCCAGCCTGAAACAGCACGGCGCCCGTGGTCCAGCTCCTGGCTATCGTGTTTTCAATGCCGCGCAAGACACCGGTCAGGGTCAGCGTGCCGTTGCCGTTGTCAGTGACACCGGTGTAGGTGATGATCTCGGTCTTGGTCGGTGGCAGCGCATCATCCTGGATCGTCAGGATGCTGGTGCCGTTGCTGGCGTCGTCGCCGGTTGGGTCCGGAGGGTCATGGAACAGGCCCGATGCCGCATTGACGGTGATCGACGACGCGACCGCGGAAACATCCGCAGCCAGTGTCACCTTGACGTTGTTCGCGAGCGTATAGCGTCCCAGCATGTCAGAGTTCCTTGACCTTGATCTTGAAATCCACTTCCTTCGTGCGGCCGTCCTCGCTGACCATCGTCAGTGTCAGCTTGTAGGTGACCCCGTCCAGACCACCTGACGTCCACACCTTGACCCGCTTTACCGGTCCGCTCGGCGTCTCGGACACCTGCACGATGGAGCCGATGACCAGCTCACTTGTATTCCCGTCAGTAGCCGAAACAACCGAGCAGGTCGCCGTCTCGATTTCGTCTTTCGGAATCTGCTCAAACCATTCCGTGAAGTCAATGTCGTAGGGCAGAACATCGGCCGGTTGCTTCTCGAAGGTCTTCATGGGCGTCACGTCGTCGCTGATGTAGATGGTCCAGTCTTCCGGATCGACCGTTGCGGTCCAGTCTTCAGGCTCCACGATCAGCGTCCTGAAGTCCGGCTCGTCCTCGTACAAGTTCACCAGAAGCTGTACGTTGGCTGTCGCGCCTGCCATTGTCGGCACAGCGCCAAGTGTCCGGGTAGTGAAATAGCCACTCATTTCCACGTCGGCACCGGCCTCGCCTGCGCCGAACAGCTTTTCCGCCTCATCAAGCAGTGGCGCGGATGTGTCGGCTCCGCCAAGCACGGATGCTCCGAGTGTGCGATTTCGGTACACGTCGACCGCCGTGGCCGGGATACCAGCCACACCGAGGCCTTCCAGGAAGGACGCCACACTGATTCGTGCTTTCGGTTCGGCGCCCGCTCCGGCCGTGGAATCGCCATACACCATGGCCTTGCGCGACAGGCGAACCGACTGCGCGCTGGCTCCAGCACTCACCGCATTCGCCCGCAGCGTGACGTGAGCCAACGGAGGATCCATCACTCCACTGGAACCGGCAACTTGCGGGTTGGACAAAAGCACAATCGCCTTGCTCATCGGCAACAGCGATCCTGCGGATACGTTCACCGCACCTATGGCATACAGCGCCTTCTTCGGGTCAATCGTGTTCTCGGCATCCGCACCGGCCTGAACGATGCCACCAAGGTCCGCGTGCCGGATACCGCCAATCAAAGAGTCCGGGTTTGCGATGGCCTCAGCCCCCGCCAGAACTTGCGCGAATGCTCGGCGCTGCACAGCTGTCGATGCGGCATCCGTGGTGACGTTGGTTGATGCGGTTCCGCCGAGAAACTGCGTTTTCGTCAGATCAGCAGTGGCCGAGGCACCGGCCGACACGTCGCCATCAAAGAACTTGTCGAACGGGTACAGCTCGCCGGAAGCACCGGCAGTCACGTCCGCTTCAAGGAAAATGGGGAAGCTGCCACCCAGGAAGCTGTCGGTGAGCACGTAGGCCTCAGCGGCCATATTCCGCACAGGACTGAATGTTGCACCGGAAACAGCGGCGCCAGCCAGCGCATTGCTTGCCAGCGTCCGTTGTCGTGCGATCGCCTGCACCTGCGCCGAGGCACCGGCACTGCTTGACGCCTTGAGCCCTCGGCGTCGTTCGATGGCTGGCAGACTTGCGTTCGCCCCTGCCGTTACCGCGGCACCCAGCGCAATGATCCGCTGCAGGGTGCCGTTGCCGTTGAGCTCCTGGCTGTTGCACCAGAGAGCATTGATCATGGCTTAGTCGAACGTCACCTTGAGGGCGTTGGCCGGAAAGCTTGGCACATCGGTCGGATCAAGCGTCTTGTTTGCAACCAGTGGACCGTACAGCAGCATGTTGCCGCCGCTGAGCGCGTCGAAGATCGCCCAATGCGTCACGGTGACGCTGCTGGCGCCGCCCACGGCATCAAACACGATGGTGTTGGCGTTCTTGGTCATGCCGGTAGAGTCGACAGACGTGAAGGCGCTTGCAGGCGTAGCGCCGCACGACTTGCGGGCATAACCGGTATAGCTCGCCTCGCTGCCGCTGCCATCTTCGCCCGGGTCGGACGTGAACAGGGCCAGATAGACCTCGCCCGGGCTGGTGTAGCCCGTACCGCGCAAGATGACGTCGGCCATCTTGCCTTCCATGTAGTTGCTGAGTGCTCCAGACATTTTGCACGCTCCTTGTGCGCGGGTTGAAATGAATCAGGCCAGTGGCCGTGGTTGAACTCGCATCTGGGTCCAGTTGCCGCTGACCTGCTTGCGCTTCGCCCTTGCGATCGCTTCGAGTCCGAACTTGTACTGCACCGATGCTTCTTGTGGACTGTGGTACGGCATCCCCGGCTTGTTGCCCATCATGTCGGCCCTGGCTAGCGCCACGATGCCGTCCCGGTAGTCCTCGGCAAGATCATCCGGAATGCTGCGGGCGTCACGGGTTGGCACCAGCGCGGCACATGCGCTCAGTGTGCCCTGCTCCTTCGGCGTAGGCCAGACTTCGATCTGGCTGCCCGACAGCGCCCACCATCGCGGTGCTGATGATGTGCTTTGCATGGCCGTCACATCACGGCTGCGGGCCTGTCCGCTCAACTGAATACCGTTGTGTTTGACCCAGATCAGGCGCTCAACTCGGCTGCCGCCCGGGGGCTCCAGGTCATAGTTGCTGACGCCAGGCTGAGTCTGGATATCGTCCAAACGATCCACCCAGGCCATCGAGTCCCGAAAGAACTTCATGGCCGCGCGTCGCAGCGCCGCCAGAATCACGGGATCCGGCGCTTGGGACAACCCGGGCCTGGTGTCGTCGAGCAGGTCGTCGAACCGCATGTCAGTCCCCAAGCTCCGGCACAGCGGCCGGTGTCGGTGTCGCGGTCTGCGGCGCCGAAGCCGCGCCGCCCAGCTCCTTGCTCATGCCAATCGTCGTCGAGAACGTCTGCATGTGCGCCGCGGCCCGCGCGGTATTGCCCGCAAATTCGGCGTCTTTGGCGTAGCACCTGGCCAGCACGTAGTCGACCAGCGGGGCAAGATATTCGTCCGGCAAGTCCAGTGTGTCTGTCGTTGCGGTGGGTCCATTCTGGTCAACCTCGACGGATGTCGGGATGCCGGAGTAGATCGCTTCAACGTACACGTCAGGCTGGGCCGGCACCGGCGGGTAGACGCTGAACTGCTTGGGGGCCGCGTTGTCGTAGACGACGTTCTGCACCGTGGCGGATGCGGCCTCTGAATGCCAGTCCGGCAGTTCATTGTCCAGCGCGGCCCGGCTCGTTTCGCGCACTGCCCGTCCTGCTGTCATTCCGTCCGAGCCCATGTTCCGCGTCAGGCGCAACAGACGGATTCCAGGCAAGACAGTAGCGCCATTCGGATCGGTTCCGGCCGTCACCGGAATCACCTGCCTTGTCCCTGGCCGCAGTTTGATGCTGGCGGTCACGGCGTTCGCGTCCGGCAGCAGCATCACAATCTGGCGCTGACCATCATTGATGTAGTTGGCAAGCTCTGGCAGTGTCCAGCGAACGTGCTGTACGTCGTTCAGGGCAAGTCCCACCCTCTCGATGACGGCTGTCGCTTCCACGTCATTCCTCGGATTCGTCCAGCAGCTTCTTGAGCTGCGCCTTCTTTGCTCCAGAAGGCACCTTGACCCCGCGGTCTTTCAGAACTTCGAGGATTTCAGCTTTGCTCGTCGGCTGGTCGTGTGGCGCTGTTTCCTGCTTGTGGTCACCGTCAGCATCAGGCTTCTTCTCAGACGCTTTTGGCGGGCGTTCCGGGTCGGCGATCAGAATCACCTCGATGTCTGCGCGGCCAGCCAGCAAAGGATGATACGGCCAAACCGGAGATTGCGTACCTTTCTTTCGGCATACCTGCATGATTGCTTCTCCTGAAAAGGGCGGGCCGTTGTACTGGCCCGCCAAACCACTGCCCTGTGGTCGTTGGTTAGAATGCCTCGCCGATGATGGCGTAGACTGTGACCTGGCCCTGTGTCGTGGCAACCGCCGCGCCCGTGGTCATGGTCAGGTTGCCGTCCGTGGTGCCGACCTTGCCGACACCAGCACCGGCCGCCGCTGACGTAGTTCCCGCGGCAGAGTCGGCAGCCGTGGCGCCCAGAATGGCCCCGCCGCCAGTGCGGTCATCGTCGATCTTCAGGGTGACGCCAGAATCTGACGGTGAATCCACGCGGAAGTAGGCCGCGTGTACAAACTCACCCTTGTTGATCGGGATCAGGTTGAGTGTGTCGCCGCCCGATGCCGCCAGGGCGTACTCACCAAGATCAACCGTGATCTTGGCCGAACGATACGGAGACGAAGGCCGGTATGTGGTGCCGCCGCCCGCCGCATTCGCAGTTGCGTCTTTCGTAGTCATAATGCGTTCCTCGCTTGAATGGAAGATGCCCGGCGGTCACCCGCCGGGCTCGGGGCTTAGCTGCCAGCCTTGGCGTAGGCGTGCACCAGGGATTCACCCTTGAGCACGTCGAAGCCGTACACCTGCAGGCCTCGCATCAGGTCACCAAACGTCGATTCTGCG
Source organism: uncultured Rhodanobacteraceae bacterium (assembly GCA_965651365.1). GTDB lineage: Bacteria > Pseudomonadota > Gammaproteobacteria > Xanthomonadales > Rhodanobacteraceae > DASSBG01. The sequence continues at coordinate 23,950 of CBFGSA010000002.1, forward strand.
CGCAGAGTCTCGTTCTTCGTAAGCTGAGAGGCGAAGGACAGGGCCGACTTGTGTCCGCCGATGATGTGGGTGCACTGGTTGCCGCCATCGGTGACGGTAGACAACAGGTTGGACTTGTACACCGTCATGCGGTCCAGCGTGCCGAGCATGCCGTTGCGGATCGGCGAAGTATCATCGCCGGTCATGTAGGCCTGCTTCAGATCGCTGTTCTTCAGCCGGTTGGCCAGCCATGCCGGGATCACAATCCAGCGATCCGACTCGGGCACGTCCTGCTCGTCCAGCACCTGGCCGACATTGGTCATGAACTGGATCGGGTCCACGTCACCGCTGCCGTTGCCAAGCGTCAACGGAGAGCCGGCGGCACCCATGTTGATGTTGCCGCTGATCTTGCCTGCGGTGCCACCCTGGTTCTTCGCGTCGGCGTCGGCATAGATCTCGCCCAGGACCTCGCGGTCGATGGCGATCTTCATTTGCTCGCCGGCATCCGCCGCCCAATCGTCGGCATAGTTGATGTCGGACTGAAACTTGTCGATGTCGTCGATGACAGCGTTCCAGTAGTTTGCGCGGTCGATGGTCAAGTCGACCAGGTTCGGTTCGGGGTGCTGGATATCCAGGCCCTGGCCCTTCTGGTACTTCTTGATCGCGATGTCCGGCCGCGTGCGGATGTGCACCACGTCGCCCTGCTTGCTGATCTCGCCCTCGTAGTCCGTGTTCGAGATCGCCGCCAGAACGGTGGCTTGGTAGAACTTGGTCAGGATCTTGCCCGACCAAACTTCGGGGATCAGGATGCCCGACTGTTGCGGAAATCCCGGTGATGCTTTGACTGCCATGATGTGCGTCCTCGTCCTTGATTTTCGGACGCTGGCCGGGCTTTATCTGATTCGCCCTTCGCTGCCAGCGGCCACGATCTGCGCTTCCATTTCCGCGGCCTTCGCCGGAGGAATCTTGCCGAGCGACACGTCCTTGTAGAACTGCTGCACCTGCGCTTTGGTGAACGTCGGCTTGTCGCCGTCATTCGGAGCGCCGCTGCTCGCTCGGCTTGGCACCTCCTGTTCGGCCAACGGGTCTGAAGCCCCTTGGTCTGCATTCGCCACACCACCAGTCCGGTTTCGGTTTCCGGCGGCTGGAGCATGCTCGGCGCGGTACGACTCGAAGAACTTGGCCACCCGGTCAACATCACCTTCCTGGTACGCCGCGACGATCAGGTCCTGTCGAGTCTTGCCGGTCAGCGGCGCCTGTTCGGCAAGCCACTGCTGGAACCCTTCACTACTGTCGATGCTGCGCCAATCCGGCACTTGCGCGGCCAGCGCCGCTTCGAACCGGGTCTGTGCCGATGTTGATGCCGCCTGGTCTGCCTGCTGCTTCACCGGCTCCAGGTTCTGGTTCACCGCCTGCTGGAGTGCGTCAAGCCGTCCTTCCATGCGCCCGTCCATCATTTTCACGATCACGTCAGCCACTTCCGGGCCGAGCGAATCGCTCAGGGTTTTCTGGAGGTCGGCGGCGGCTGTCTCCCGCTGCTGTGCCTTGTCGTTTTCGCCTTGCTGCTTCAGCTTGCCGGCCAGCTCGTCCATGCGAGCCTTGGCCTCTTTCAGCTCCTTGTTCAGCCTCGGAACGTCCGCGTTGTACATGCCTTGCAGCGTCAGGTACTTGGCTTTCCAGTCCGTGCGAGAATCCTCGTCAGACCTGCTTTCCTTGCGCGAATCGGGCTCCTGCCTGGCTTCGCGTTCCTGATTTTCCTTGCTGGCTTCCGCCTCTGTCTTGGCATCGGCCTCGGGCTGCTGCTGGGTGTTCTTGGGTTCCTGGCCCGGGTCGCCTTCCGGCTCCTGGCTTTTCTTGAAGTCCTCGATCACCTTTTCGGCACGCGCGTTTGCTTCCTGTACTTGCTTCGGGAGTTTGACTGTCATGGTGTTGTCCTTGCGGTCCTCGTGGGTGTCCGTGGTCACTGGCGGAAAGCCCGCCTGCTTGCGCGTCTCAGAACTCCGTCTTGGTCGCCTGGCGTTTCTTGTCCAGGGCCTCGCGGGCTCCGCCTTGCGCAAGCCTCAGCACATCCTTGATCATCAACGCAGCACCCTGGCTGCGACCGATGTGCAAAATGTCGGTCGCCGTGTCGGCAGCATCGCGTGCCGCATCCATGCGGCTTTTCAGATCTTCCATGACCACCGCGAAATCGCGGTCGTGCTGGAGATTCGCGTATGCGTGCAACACTTCGTCTCCGACCATGTCGCCGATTTTTCTTGATCTTCTGTCAGCGTGGTAGTGAATTATCCGGCAGGGAACAGCGCAGCTTCCTGCCCGCCCGCCCCAGCACCGGACGCATCAAGGGTCTGCAGACTTGGGCCGGTAGGTCCAGGGCCACCCGGGCCAGGCCCTGGCTGCTGGCCGGCAGCCGCCGCCCCGGCCTGAGCTTGCGCCTGTTGTTGCTCAAGCTTCAACTGCCGGTTCAGATCGTCTTCCGTCGGAATAATCCCGTCGTTCGGGTCCATGTCCAGGGACCGGACTACCTCACGCAGAAGTTCGGCTCTGCCCTTCGGGCCGATGATCTGTGCATCAAGCGGGTTGGTCACCGACTGCAGGAACTGGTTCCGGCGTACCTGCAGTTGCTCCTTCGCAATCAGGCTTGTGGCACCGCGTGACTGGATATTCACATCGCCCTTCACTTCCTGATCAGTCCCGTAAAGCATGATGTACGTGTGCACCCGCTCCGTGCTGCCTTCAATGATGTTGTCGATCGATGCGATCACACGCTTGATCTGTCGGCTGCTGGCAGTCATGAGCATGGACAGCCCGGATGCCGTGCCGGCTGCGCCAGAGGTGGTGTTGATCCCCTGCTCGTAGCTCGGGATGCCGCTGTAGTTGTCGGCCAGCTTGCTGAAATAGTCGTAGACCTTCATCAAGTGTCCGGTCACGTCCTTGGGCTGATTGAAGTTCACCGCGCGCGATGGCGTCGACGTCGTGGCTGCCTTCGTCTGGAAGATGCGCCACGGATAGAGCTGGGTCACGTCCTCGCCCTCGGCCAGCCGGTCAACCTCCACCTCCACCATCGGGCCGCTGGACAGGCCCATGTTGTTGCTGATCGCGCGCGCCGCCGCGTTGCACATGGCCTGGAGATCGCGCAGCAGGCGCACCAGGCCGCGACCCCAGAACTGGCCCTTGATGACGTCGTAGTGCGCTTTCATGTATGGCTTGCGGCCCAACGGATCGCTGTTCAGCACGCATCGCACAACGTAGCGGCCAATCTTGAGGCACGTCACGTCGTACTCGCGGCTCGGATCGTCGATCCTGTCAGTTGCCACGCCCCACTCGATCAGCCACTCGCCGCGCACCTGGCCGTGGAACTCCAGTGCGTCAATGGTCGAATCAGGCGACATCTGCCAGTTGGTGGCATGTTCCAGGTCCCGGCGCTGCTGATCCCCTGCAACCTGGGTGACGAACCCGCTGTGCTGGTACGCCGACAGCGCACGGTCAATCGCATCGCTGTCGTAGCTTGGCACTCCCTTCATTGCGAAGATTGATCCGCGGCGCAGCGTCATGCGCTCAATCAGATATCCGTCTTCAATGCCGCGGCTGTTTGGCGCCGGGTAGATGTCCAATGGACTCGGGGAGTAGAACAGCGGCGTGAGTTCATCGGCAGCCATCGGCACAAACTTGCCAGTGCGCGCATCCTGGCCCCATGTAAGCGCCTTCTTGCGCTGCATCACCGGGCCTTTCATGAACGCCGCCGGCATGGCCACCAGATCGCTGATCATGTCCTCCATGGCCTCGTACCAGCACCCCTGTACCAGCACGTCATCAATGGCGTCCTCCATGCGCTCAGCGCGCACCTTCGCCTCGTCGCGCAGTGCCTGCATGGCATCGTCATACATTTGCCGGGACCGCTTGTAAACATCCTTTGGGTCCACGTACAGGCCGCTCTGCACTGCAGCATTCAGTTCCTGCAACGTCTTCTGAAAGATTTCCACCCGGGTATCAGGCGGTAACCCGTCGTCGGGCACCGGTGACGGCTTCACCGTGAATGGACGCTCACCGCTCGGCAACAAGATATCCCTGATCCAGCCCTCAGCCGCGCGCGCCTTCACGTTCGTCAGCATCATGTAGATTTCGCTGCCGCCTTGCTCCCTGATTGCCGCGAGCTTGCCTGGCGAGTACACGCCATCACGCTGGCGGATATCCTCCAGCATATCGGGCTCAATCTTGTGTTCCTTCGCCGCCTTCGCCGCCTGCCAGCAATTTTCCACGTAAGCATCCAGACGGCTCAAATCAGGCTCGGCTTCCTGGTGCGCCTGATTCTCGTAGCGCTCGGCCTGCTGCTTCTGCTGTCGAGCAAGCGCCGTCCCTGCTGTTGATACTTCCAGAACCTGTTGCATGGCAATGCTTCCTTGCGTTGCTTCTTGTCACTCTGCTCTACCGAGCACGAGATCCGCGTACTCCGTGTCCAGCCACATGATAGCGCCGCGCAACTTGTACACGTCACCGTCCAGGTCGCCAGCGAAACCGGACATGCGATCACCGGACGCGACGAATCCGGTCATCACTATGGATTGCAACTCTCCAGATTCAGCCATTGCCAGCACATTGCGCAACAACTTCACCATTCTGATATCTGGATCGCCGGTAGGAACCATTGCTCCAGGCAGTGCGCTGACATTGCTCATTCGTCATCCTCTCGACCGTTAAACACCATGTTGGCGCAGTGCATGAAAATCCCGGCCAGCTCGTGACCCATGGCAGGTTTTCCCCAAAGGTATATGTCCGGATCGAACTCATTTTCATGTACCAGAACCATGTAGGCAGCCATGACGTCAGAGTATGCGTCTCCCTGGTCCTCCCGCGCACGCTCCATCCGATCCGCCATGTCGCGCAACAAGCCGACAATATCTGTTAGTGGGGGAACATCCCTTAGTGGCGTTACTTCTCGTAGATGTTGCGTCCCGTTGTTGGAAGCATCACGAATCAATTCGGTTCCCGTGCCGTCCATTATGTCCACCCCACTGCCCGCCGCTTTTGCACGGGCTTCGCGCGCGCCGCGTTGGTTTGCACTTTCGCCAAGTCCGGCAGGAACGATAGCGCCAGGCTGTCGGCATGGTCGGGTGACTTCCCGCCGTTCCGCTTGATGTCCTTTTTGCTCTGTAGCTGGATCTGCATCAGTCGGTTGTATCCGTAGTCCAGGCTGGTCAGCTCGTTCACCAGCTCATCGTCGTCTGGGATCTCGCCGTGCTTGAGCCAGTCCCGCATGAGGCCCCAGGCCTCGGCGCGCTGGTTCGCATACTGCTTGTCGTCTTGCGCCGGCACGCCCCACGTGATGGGCATGAGCTCAGGCAAACCCGGTGTCCTGCGCAATGCCGAATCGAGATCGGCACCGATGCCGATGGCGTCATACGCGATGCACCTGATCTGCGGTTCTTCCCGCACAACTTCGAGCACCTTCCCTGCAATGTCCGGGCCGTCGTATCCGCTCAAGCTCCGCTGCCAGTGCACTCTACGCCCCTGCCGAAGTGTCAGCACAGTGAAATCGTCACCGAACCTGGCCGGATCAACTGAAAGGATCAGTGGCCAGCCGACCACTTCGCCATCGCCAACAATTCGATTGCGAGCGTCATCGGCCAACTCGAACGAAACGAAATTGCTCACGCCAGCACGCGGGAACTCGCCTCGGACGCGGACGCGCACGAAATCGCTGTCCTCGCCATACTCGTCGATCCACGCCTGGATCTGGGATTTGTTCGACAATGCCGAGTCGCGGCTGTCGACGGTCGCCACGTGGTTGCGCACGGGCTTTGTGCAGCGCCGGTGGAACTCGCCCGTCGTCCGGGTCGGGTTGCCGTAGCGGAGCCACAGGATCTGCGTGTGTTCGTCCGTCAGGGCGCCTTCGGTGACCTCCCAAATCACGTCATCGATCGCGCTCGCCTCGTCGTAGATCACCAGGATGCGCCTGCCCTTGTTGTGCAGGCCGGCGAATGACTCGCTGCGCTCCTTCGACCAGGGCACTTGATCGATGCGCCACGTGCGATCGCTGCCCGTCTCGTTGCTGTAGATGGCCGTCGCCGTGAACCGGAACAGGTCTTTCGCGATGAACATCGCGTGCCACTTGCCGAGTTCCGGCCAAGTCTTCGTCTTGAGCTGGCCCTCGGTGTTTGCGGTGACCACGCCGCGGGTGTGCTCCATGGTCGAGATTGCCCAAAGAATGATCCATGCGACAACGGCGGACTTGCCCACGCCGTGACCCGCCTTGACGTCTTCCTCAATCACTGCGCCCAGGTCGCCACCTTCCATCAGCTTCTGACCAATGCGCTCGAGCTGTTCGGTCTGCCACTCGTCCGGGCCGTCCTCATCTTCGAGCATGGTTCCCTTTTCGCCCCAAGGGAACGCCCACATGACGAAACCCAGCGGGTCCGTTTCGAACTCCGCCAGGTCGTCCAAGATCATGTCCAGGTCAGTCGGCTGCACGCTTCTTGCCCCTGCGCTTGGCCGTCTTCTTCGTCGCCTTCGGCTTCGGCGCCGGCGTGCTGTCCCGGGACTGGCGGGCCTTGCGCGCACGCTCGCGGCGCTGCTTCAACAGCTCGCTGACGTTGAAACTGTGCTCGACCTTGTCGACGAACATGCCCAGGTACTTGCCCAGGCGCTCCAGGTTCGCGCCCTTGTCGACGAGCTTGATGGTTACGCGACCGTTCGGGCCTTCTCGGATTTCTGCGATTGCGCGCAGCTTGTCTTGGTCAATCTCGGCCGATGCCTTGAGTCGGATGCCATCATTGTCCCACTCCATGAAGTCGCCAATGTTCGAGAACGCCAGGATGCTGAGCTCGCGCGCCACATCCTCAGCCGTGGCCTGTGCCTTCTCGGCCATGCTCGCCTCAAGCGCGTCCTTGTAGGCATGCAGGTCCGGATAGTCGCCCGGGTGACCAAGCATGCGCGTCGACTGCGCGGCCGCCGACTTCTTTGTGAACCCTGCGTCGATGGCCGCCTGCGTGCCACTCTTGTTGTGGATGACAATGCCCTCGACGAACTGGCGATGGCGTGACTTGCACGCCGCCGCCAGATTCTTGAGGTCTTGATCTGAATAGCGCCCCATCACGGACTGAATTCGCCTCCACCATCACCAGTGCCAGGAACCGAAATTCGCGGATCGAACTGTGTGCGCTCAATCCAGTCCTCCAGCCATACACCGTGGTCACCAACGTCGACTGGCGTCCAGATGTTGTTGCCTCCGATAGTGCGGTGCGTCGATCCATGGATGCGGCAGCGATAGATGATCTCGCCGGTGCTGTCTTTGTTGTAGTAGCACTTGTTTGCAGGTAGCGCCGGGTGCCCATGCGTTGATCGGCCCAACACCCTACGCACCTGCGGCGGATCAGACTTCCGGTTGAGCGGCGCATCCTTCCGCAATTCATACCGCTTCGGCGGGAACTTGCTGACCGGCAACAGCGGACTGGCGAAGCCGCCTGACTCGAATCCCTCACCTGGAAAACCTCGCCCGTACAAGATCAATCCGGACTCCGTCATTCCCATGTCACCAGCGACGGTGCAGCCAATGTTTCCAGCGATGGACCAGGCGCCGAGCTGGTCATCAGGCTTGACCATGCCAGCGATCAGCGGCGCTTGCGCGCACCACCAGATCTGTTCGAGCAACCGTCCGCGCTCGCCGGGCTTGCCCATGAGCTCGCGGAACTTGACCGCCAGCAGGTCACCGAACTTCTTCGTGTCGATGATGCAGGACGGCACGGTGCCGGTCTGCGGCTCGGTCGGTGCCTTCGGCGTCGCCGGTTCTGTCTTCGGTGGCTTCGGTGTCGGTTCATCGATAACCGTGCCGTCGCTGGTCTGCGTGGCGGCCGGGTCCGGCTTGCCGGTCAGCTTGCGCCACAGGCCGGCGAACCAGTCTCGAATTGATGTCAGGAACTGCATGATGATCGTCCTCCATGTGCATGCCCGCCGGGGTGGCGGGTGTCCGTTACTGGTCGCCGTGTTCAGCGGCCGGCTGTTGAGTGTCGGGGGTGTGCTCATTGACCCACGTCCGCATATCGCTGAGCTTTCCGTTCAGCGCCCGGCCCCAGGCGTGGCACGTCTCGCGGTCCTGGAGCAGTGTGTATATCCGCCGATCGGCTGGCTGCGGCTCCGGGATCGTCTCCATGTACCGTGCTGGCGGGGTGATGTAAACCTTCTGAATGACTGGCTCCGGCGGGCGCGGCCTCGGGCCGTTCGTGCACGCTGATAGCGCCAGCAGGCACGATAACATCGAGGCAGCGCGCCAGATCAGGGCTTGCGCTGTCCTTCCATTCCCGCAGTCTCTGGCGTGCATTGCTCAACTCCTTCTGTATCTCTTGCTGTCGCGCTTCCGCGACGTGCGCGATGGACTCGCGCAGCTTGATTTCGTCGACCAGGTCCTGCGCTGACTTGCGAGCATCGCGCCGCGCCGCATCACGCTCTTGTCGCGCGGCATCGGCCTGCTTCTGGACTTTTTTAACTTTCTTTCGTAGCTGCGTGCGATCCGTGAACGCTTTGTCGATGGTGTGGTAGCCCCACCAACCAGCGCTGACCACCCCTGCAATCAGTAGCAGGCCCATGGCGTACTTGTTCAGCAGCCAGCTCACGCCAAGTACCTCACCGGTGCAGTGTGGCTGTCCTGCATGATGGCAATGGCATGCTCGCAGTCGATCTTTCGGCTGTAGCCCTGGCCGCTGGCGACGATCTCGCCATTGCTGGCGACGTAGCGCCAGCGCCATCGCTTGCGGCCAAAAACATTACGTGTGAAATACACCTCGTAGTGTGATTCGCCCATGTGTTATCGCTCCTGCGTGTTCGGAATGCGCTCATACATGACTCGGCCATCGCGGCGCGTAGCCACCAGTGATGCGCGCCTACAGGTGCCGTACTTGTGGCTCACGTGCGTCCACTGACCGAATTCCTCGATCACCTGGTCGTATGGCAGTTTGCTCGACCTGACATGATTCCAAATCGACAGTGGGCTGTACCCGGGCACCAGAATGTCCGCCGCCTCGCCTTTTGTGTGCTGGCTGTTGGTTGCACCACCAATCAACCGGTTGAGAGCGGGCGGACGATATCCGCTACTGATCACGATCGGACGCCCAATCTCTTCCCGCAGCGGCTCCAGCACATGCGTGCACAGCCTCTTGAGTGCACGCACAACATCTTGTGGAGGCGTCATGTCGATCCCGTTTCGACTCGCTGTCTGTGACCGCAAGAACTCTTGCAGCCGGAAGTGCGGGCTCAGTTGGCTCATTGCTCGAACCCCGAAGCAAACACCCGGCTCCGGACATAGAGCGTGAACTTTCCTTTGAGTCGATAGCCGTCAGAGGCACGGATGTACTGCATCCAATCCTGCTGACCATGCAGACTTGCCTTGATCGTTCCGCCACCACTTTTGTTCATCGTGATGATGTACGGGCTTGCCCCTGCGTACTGAATGCGCTCCAGCGCCTGCTGATATGTCACCGATCCGGTCAACGGGTCCGTGATCGTCGCGTCCAGTGTGATGCCGGCCTTGGCGCCACTGGACGCGAACACCAGAGCCAGAATTACGCCCAACACCACCATTGCGATGGCATCCAAAATCCAGTACCCCACAGACGGGACTCTATCGGTAGGCGCGTTGTCAGTGCGTCGTCGCATCATCTTTGCCTCCCTTTCCCGGGCTCATGTTTTCTCGCAATCCTGGCCACTGCAGCTCGAACAACCGCACTGTCAGCCAGTACAGAACCGGCGACCCAAACCCAGCGCACAACGCGGTGATCAGACGCTCTCCGACCGGCGCCGGATACATCACCATGACCACGGCGCATGCCGTCACGGCTGCCCACGTCTGAGCAATCAGCTTGCGACGATACGCATGCGCGACCGCGGGGATATTCTTGAGGAACTGAGTGCTGAACCCGGAGAGCAGCAACGCGAGCAGTAGCGCCTTGAGTTGTGCTGGCCCAACCCAGCCAGCCACCACCCTCGCAAAGTGATCCATCGCGCTTATCAGTGCATCAATCATCCGGCCTGTCCTTCGTGTGAATGCCGCAAACGCCCTCCAGGGCCTCGGCGTACTGGCGCCAGTCGGCCAGCTTCTTCTCGGCGTAGACGGCGCGGTTCACGCATGTCTCGCTCTCCGGCTGCGGCGTGCCGTCCTTGCTCGAAGTTGGCGCAGGGATGTGCGGTCGATACGAGCGGTCGGCCACAGGCGCCGAGCCGAAGCATCCAGCCAGCGCCAGCGTTGCCACTGCCAGCAATGCGAGCGCTCGGAGTGTCATCGGTTGGGCCTCAGCTCGGACGCCTGCTGCCGTTCGCGCCGCTCTACCGCGCCAATCCGGTAATCGTGCTGCTGCAGTTCGGTCCGGTTGTTGTCCGCCAGCTTCGACAACGTGGTTTGCACCGTCTGCAACTTGTCGACGCGCTCCCGGTACACGGCCGACGAGATTGCCTGGTCCTGAACGGCCTCGCCGATCTCGTCAATTTTCGTGTCCTGCTGACTCTGATTGCGCAACACCAACCCGAAGCCACCGACCACGGCCGCAACCAGCAGCGGCACAAGCAATCGTTCCAACAGCTTCAAGCCTTCGGAGTCTGCCATCCGTTGCATCGTCCCATTCATCCGTTTCCTCGTGGGTCATGGCGCAACGCTGCGCCGGCGATGAGGGTTTTGATGCTATGGACCAGCGCACGGGCTCGGTAGTGAATTACAGGCCAACGACGCGCGCCACGTCCGCCAGCATGCGGACATAAATAGCCTCGACGCGATCCCTGAAATCGTTGAAGCGCGACAGCGTCCGGTCTTTCCGCCATGTCGTAGACATCGGCTGTCGGCCACTGCCGCCGCACGTCGGGCACGGCATGCCCTTGAATACACGCTGGCCCATGCAGTCGCTGCAATGATCGGCTTCGCTCAGCTCATCCATGATCCCCACGGCCAAACGAAAGCACGTGCCGTTCCGACCCCGCAACCCGTACTTGCGCATGAGCCGGGCGACCAGCATCGACACCGCCCAAAACGCCATCGCCTCGTCTTCCTGCATCCCGGATGTGTCCGCGTCATGCGCCGACGTGGTTTCCACCAGATCCGCCCTGGCCTGTCCATCGCGGATGACGCGACGGATCAGATCGCGCACGTCCTCAACTTTGATGTCGTCATCATCGATCATAGAAACCACCAAGAATCAGTGTCTTAGCAAACTTATCCAGCCGGCAGACAGTGAATTAGCAGGTACACAACCCACCCAGAGATCACTGATGCGGTTGTTTTTCCGGCTCGCGCGGACCATTTTTGCCGCTCGAACAGTGGATCCTTGCGCCGGTGTCCGCAGCGCGTGCATCGCTGCTGCCAGGTGAACCGCCAGCGACCACCAGTGATCCCTTGCCGAAGTCATACCCATGCCTCCGTCTCCCAGGCCCAGCGCGCGATGTACAGCGCGTCCGCACGGCCGTCGTGCTTCTTCAAGCGCAGACTGGTGGCTATCTGTGGCCATCGATCTATCGCTGCGCACCGTGTCGCATCTTTCGGCTGCCGGATGAAGCCAAACCTTGCCTTCCATGTCTGCGGCCTGACTTCAGCAAACGCTATGCCGTTCGCGGCAAGCGAGGCCAGCAACATGCCGTATCCCTCACCGATCCGCTGCGCATTGCCGCGCTGGTCTGTCTGCCTGACTGCGATTTCTTCCAGGCATGCGAATAGGTGCGCTCCTTGATGCTGTTGGGCGAGACCGCGAAACATTGCGATCAACCGTCCAGCATCAATCCGATTCCCTTTACGTGGGTGCGGTTTTGTCGGCATGTCCAGAAAACAGGCAGGCTCTCCGTCAGCCAGCACGGCGATAGCGCCCTTCATGCCTGGATCAATGCCGAGGGTGACGCGCAACGTCATGCCAACCGATCCAGCTTTTCGCTGCCGCATTGGAAGCGCTCGCGGTATTCGTCGTCGGTCAGTCTCATGCAAACAATCTCCCAATCGTGTTGTTCAGCGCGTCAAGCTCGTCGAGCTTGCGGATGCGCCATTCGGTGCGGTCGCCATGGATGCCCTGCGGCCCCTGGTGGCAGCGGTAACAGAGCGGAATCGTCAGGAAATGTCCGGAGCGCTGGCTCAGGCCAAACCCGTAGCGTATGTGGTGGACCATGGACGGGCCTGGCTTGCCGCAGCAGGCGCACGGCAGTTCAGCGATGCGGCCCATGTGGCGGCGTTCTGCTGCGGTGGCGGCTCGCTTCGTCATGCAGCCTCCATCAAAGCGGTGATGACCTCGCGCGCCGCCATCGGTGGCACCGCATTGCCCAACATCATCATTGCGTCTCGACCGTTTTCCGGAAGCCTGTAGCTATCCCGGAAGGTCATTGCCTTGCGCGCCTCGTCAACGGTCAGCATTCGCATGCGATCGCCATCAATGACGGCCCATCGGTCGCGTGTCGTGATCGTACCGATGGGACGATCAAGGCCACGGCCGCCGCGCGTCGCGCCGTAGTAGGCGGTCAGGAAGCGATCGCCATGTTGTTCACGGCCACGGGCGATGCGCTCAATCGTTTTCTGTGCCCTGCCCGGCTTGTTGACCTGCGACCAGCGGCCTGCATTGAAGTCGATGATCGACGCGCACGGGACATGCTCGCGCCTCGGAAGTCGCAGTTCGATCGGATGCTTGCTTCGCGTGAGCGCAACGAAAACGCGTTCGCGGTGCTGGGGTACGCCAAGGTCAGCGCAGTCGATCACGTGCGGCGCAACGGCATAGCCGAGTGCATTCAGCGCGGCGCACCATGCCGGGTACAGCGTCCACTTCGTGAAGGCGGGAACATTCTCGACCAATGCCAGGTGCGGCCGGTGGCATTCCAGTGCGGACACCACGGCCCATGCGGTGCTGCGGCAGGCATCGTGATGCGGCCTCTCCTTGCCGCGCGCCGGCGTATGCCCTTGGCATGCAGGAGAGGCCAGCAGTAGATCGTGGTCAGGAACCAGCGTCCAGTCTTGCTGGTGCAGGTCCTGACATGCGTGCTCGGTATCGGGGTGGTTGCGAGAGTGCCAGTCCACGGCAGCAGGCCAGTGGTTTGCTGCCCAGATCACATCGCAGCCGGCCTGGCTTGCGCCTTCCGTGAACCCACCGCATCCAGCGAAAAGGTCGATCGCCTTCATGCCACCAGCCTCCGCTCATCCTCGCATGCCCGGCACTTCCGGCTCGGGTAGCGTTTGCTTTTGTACGCTGGCTGCGCTTTCCAGAAGTCGGTATCCAGCGGCCACCACTGCAGGCAGCTATCGCAGCGGCATACGGCGCAATCACAGTCTGCGTCGTAGCGCGTTCGGCCAATGCCGGGCGGTCGGTCAAGATCCATGGCGGGCCTCCATTTCGGCTTTCGCGCGCCAGTAGGGGTCCGGGTCCGGGACGTCAATTCCGAACTCCGCGGCCTTGCGCTGGATGAAGTAGTACATGTCGAGCGCGTCGAGTGTGCTGATCTCGTCCCGCTCGCCATGCTCGTTCGTCGTCGTGGTGCGCTCAGGAACGCGGCCCAGGATCGGGTCATCCTTCCAGCCGAAGTAGTCGCCGCACATGTTCTCGTGCAGCTTCCTCTTCTCTGCGTCGCCCTGGTATCCAGCGGCTTCCATGATCGCCTTGTAGGCAACCCCGAAAAGGGAACGTCGCTGCTTGTCCGTCCGGCGCTTCACATGCCGCTTCACCACAATCTCGAACTCGCGCGTGTCCGGCAGTCGGTCCAAGAACGCATGCGCATTGGCGAGTACGTTCGGGCGGGTGTTGTCTTTGCGGAGGATGTAGCGCTGGGTCATGCGGCCTTCTCCCATTCGCCGCGGGCTTCCTGTATGGCGTAACGCCAGCGGTAGGCGGTGGCACGGCTGCATCCGATGTAGCCTGCGATCTCCTGCCAGGTCGGAATCCGGCGCGGGAAACGCTGCGCCAGCCTGCAGGCGATCACCATGCCGCCGTGACTGAGTGACTTCGGCGGAAGGTGCATGTGGTCGCGGTAGGCATCAGGCATCGGGCACCTCCTGCCCGTCCGGCATCCCGAGCTTGTCCATGATGTCGCGGATGTGGCGCATGCCCTTCTCGCGCGCTGCATCGCTCTCCAGTCTGCGAGGTTCACGCTCGGCCACGATGGGCGGCAGCGCTTCCAGGAAATGCTTTGGTGCCGGCCAGGTCTCGCGAGTCTGCGCAAGCGTGCGGAACGCTGCGCGGAATCTCGGCGTGTCGCGCTTCTCCACGAACTTGCGATCCTTGCAAATCGCTTCCTGCCAGGCCGCCACGGTGCCGCCGAGCATGTCACTGGCCGGGGTTCTGTCGAGACTCAAGCAAAGGAGCTTCTGGATACCCGTCACCAGCTCGTCGTTGATCCAATCGTCGTCCACGTTTCATTTCCTCAAGGTTCTGGAGTGCGGTGTAGGTCTTGCTTGGCTGGGGTGAGCCGCGAGCATTCGGCGCAGCCTTGGGCTCGTCCTCCCACAGCTCGCTGGTGACGTAGGTCGATCCGTGCGGAACGTATCCGCGCTTCCAGTCATCGTCCTGCGCCTTCATGCGCCCCACGTGAGCGATGATCTGATCTGCGAACGCATCACAGCCTTTCGCCTTCCATGACTTGAGCGCCTTGGCCTTCCCCTTCTTCACCGGATACGCCGCCCAGAAGTCGTCGAATCGCGCAGCTCGCTGCGCAATAGCTTTTGATCTTGCTCTTGGTGTTACTGTTGGTGTTGGTGTTGGTGGGGTGTCGGAAACTGTCGGGGTTGTGTCGGGGGTTGTCGGGGGTTTGTCGGGGGTAGAATCGCCACGATTTGCGCTATTCGGCCTGTTCCCGCGATGCTCCCGGTCCCACTTGCGCTTGTACTCAGCTCGGCGCTCGTCGGCCTCGATCTCGCTGCGCATCTTGTCGAACTTGGCGTGATTCAGAAGGCGCCAGCCGCCGTCTATCGGCTCGATCCTGCGGCCGTCATGGTCCGGCGTCCGGCTCCACTCGTCAGGCGCCATGAGCGTTTCCAGGGCGGTCTTGCACTCGTCCATGGTCACGTTCGCCAGGCGGGCCAGTCCGGGCACAGAGCTGTAGAATTCGCCCTTCCGGTTGCACTTGGCGAGCATGGTGATCCAGACAAGGCGCGTGCCGGCCGGCTCGCTCCAAATGGTTGATTCGGTGATACTGCTGAACAGCTTGGTGTAGGAATCGCTCATGCCTTGCCTGTTTTCGTTTTCAGTTCCAGGACGCGGAACATCGTCCGCCTGCACTTCCGCGCCTTGCCGTACTGGCGGGACTCCATGAACCTGGCCGCCTTGCTCGCCAGGTCGCGCGCTATGGCTTCGCGGCGGGCGTCGTCGAGGTGGTGGATCAGGAAGGTCATGCGGCGACCTGTTCGCTTTCGATCACATCAAACAGGGTCGGCATGTCGATCTCGCGTTCAGCAGCCTGCAGGTGCTTCACGCTGTCCAGCCAGTAGCTGTGTGACAGCTCGCTGCCGGCTCCTTGCCGGCCGAGCTTGATGGCGCGCAGCGGGACCGTGCCCAGGCCGCAGAACGGATCGTGGACCAGGTCGCCTTCATTGCTGTAGCGGACGATCAGCCGGTCGACGATGTCGAACTGCAGCGGGCATATATGCGCTTCGAGATTGCGCCGCTTCTGCTCGCCGTTCAGCGTCAGCATGCGGCTCACGTCGTGCCAGACGTCCTGGTGGTGGCTGCCGGGTGCCATGGCCATGAGGGTCGATGGCAGCGCGCCGCGAGCGTCCAGGGCCTCACCGATGCGGACGTGGGTCTCGTAGTCGTAGATGTCGCTCAGGCTGTAATGCGTGAACAGCTTGGCCAGCTTGTCCGGGCCGAGCATGGCCAGCTCGTCGGCCGTGGGCAGACGCCGGCCGCTGGAGCGCCAGAACGCATGTGCGTCGACCTGCCAGCGCGCCCGGGTGTATTCGTCCTTCGACTTGCGCACAGGCTCGTCGGCGTAGCCCTTGGAGCGGTCCGTCTGCGGCTTGTGCAGGATCACCACGTATTCAGGCGAGCCCACGCCCATCTTCGTGCCGTCCTTGCACTGCTCGGACCAGCCCAGGCGGTAGGTCTGATTGTTCTCGCGCACCACGTCCGTGACCACCGTAATCATGCCCATGTAGTCAAAGCCATGGCGGCGGTAATGATCGATCGCCTCGGCATGGAACGGGCTCACCGTGGGCACGCCAGCGCCGGTCACGTTGCCGAAGTTGATCCGGTCTTTGACGTGGATGCAGGCAATCCGGCCGGGCTTGAGCACGCGCAGAAGCTCCGGCGTCAGGTGATCCATCTGCGACCAGAAGTGAGCGTTGTCGTCCGTGTGCCCGAAGTCGTTGTAGCTCGGGCTGTACTCGTAGTGATTGCTGAACGGGATGCTGGTCACGATCAGCCCGACGCTGTTCTCGGGCATGCGCCGCGCTTCGTCGACTGCGTCGTTGTTTGCCAGGGTCCAGCCCTTGCCGGAAGCTTCGATGCGCTCCACTCCGATGCTGCGCGACAGCAGCTTGGACATGGCCACATGGCCCAGCCCGTATTCCTTGATGATCTTGGACATGATTCGGGTTTGCTCCTCATGGCGGCGCCACTTCTGCTCGAGTGAATGCAGAATCTCGCGCTCGCTCTCGGTGTAGATCAGCCAGATGTCGCACTGGTGCGGCTGTAGGAACCGCTTGATGCGATGCACCGCCTGAATGAAGTCGTGAAACTTGAATCCGATCCCGGTGAAGATCGCGCTGTGACAGTGGTGCTGGAAGTTGCAGCCCGTGCCCATCAACACCGGCTTGCCGGACAGATGCTTGATCTCCCCTTCGCTGAACCCGATGACCGCGGCCTCGCGTTCGTCCAGGTCCTGATTGCCGTAGACGCTCACCGCATCCGGAATCGCCTTCGCGATCGCATGGCGCTCGGCTTCAAGGTCGTGCCACAGAAGGAAATGGCGGTCCGGGTGTTCGGCGACGATCTGCCTGGCCGCTTCCACGCGCGCCGGGATGGATTCGCGCTTCTCGCGCGCCGCGCTCTTGAGATCGGTGGCGGCATCGCGGAACAGATTTCCCTGCCCGTCCCGGTCGGCTTCGGCCTCGCCGTGATCGACCGGGACCTCGATGTAATGAACCTTGAGCGGCGGCTGCTCGTAGCCTTCGTCGCTGTAGCCAAGGTCTGAGGGCTTCTCCAGGAACAGCGCCCAGCTTGCGACCCACAGCCAGAACTCGCGCTCCTTGTGCGGGTACAGCGTCAGGTTGTTGGCCTTCGTGCTGTCGCGCTGAAACCAGCGGGTCAGGGCCTGGCCGGTATCCATGACGCCCAGGAAGCCGGCGTAGTGGATCAGTTCCTTGTAGCGGTTCGGCGCCGGCGTTGCTGTGGCGACGAAGCGGTAGCGGACCTGCTCGAACAGGGTCAGGAACGTCTGGTAGGTCTTGCTGCCGAACGATCGCAGCACGGCCGCTTCGTCCAGGCTGATCGCGCCGAAGCGGCTCGGGTCCAGCTTGCCGTCGCGGATGCTCTCGTAGTTTGTGAGATAGACGCCCTCGTAATAGCTGTCGATCTCGTCCGTGCGCCGAATGAAGTGCGTGCTCAGGCCGATCATGCGCGCGTCGCGCTTGAACTCTTGCCGCACTCCCAGCGGACAGACGATCAGGACCGGATCCGGCCGTTGCTGCTTGCATAGGCGCAGAATCTCTAGCTGCTGGATCGACTTGCCCAAGCCGAAGGCCTGGAACAGCGCCCTGCAGCCGCCCTGGCAGGCCCAGCGGACAGCGTCGCGCTGGTGGGGCTTGAGCAGCGGATGGATGTCGGTGTCGGAGACGTCGAAGCCGGTCACAGGCGCCTGTCGCACCTTCGCTTCGAGGAACTGTCGATACGAATCAGTCATGCCGCCCACCAGCACACGGCAGCCCGTCCGGATACCGAGCACTTGCGCGACGGCCCCTTGCGTAGAAAACCCTCGCGCTCGCCGTCTGAGGTGCGCCTGGCTGCCTCATGGCGCTCCAGTCCGGTAATCTGCGCCAGCTCGGCGCTGGTCTTGCCGGGATGAGAGCGCACTGCCTCGACAACCCGAGTCAGATGGTCAGCCCGACTCCCGCTGCGAGTGACTCGCTGAGCGGCCGCGTGGCTGGTGTCTGGATCGGATCGTCGAGCCAGGCGCTTGATCGTGCGCAGCCGCTTGTACATGCTGCGCAGGTATTCCTTGTTCGCTTCGTCGAGCCCCTGCACTGCGCCAGCCCATTGTTCCGGCGGCATGGTGCGCTGTATGCGCAATGCGGGCGATAGGTCGATCATGCGGCGTCTCCAGTCGCGGCAGACATCAGCGCCTGCAGTTGCGCCAGTGCAGCGGGAAGCTGTGCCAGGGCCTGCTGCTGGATCGTCTTGCTGTCCTGGCACCAGCGAGCAGCCAGAAAAAGCGCCGGGGTGTTGTCGCCGAAGTGCTGCATGTAGCGCTCGACCACGTCGGTCGGTAGGTGGCGATCGCCGCCGAGCATTTGGGACAGATTGCTGGGTGCCTGATCGACTGCAGCAGCCACCTTGC
This sequence comes from uncultured Rhodanobacteraceae bacterium, assembly GCA_965651365.1. Classification (GTDB taxonomy): domain Bacteria; phylum Pseudomonadota; class Gammaproteobacteria; order Xanthomonadales; family Rhodanobacteraceae; genus DASSBG01. The sequence goes on from CBFGSA010000002.1 coordinate 42,412, forward strand.
CTAGTCCATGCCGATAGACGCAGGCAGCAAAACATTCGCGTAAGTCATTGAATCTTTGGGCCAACCCTGGCTCAAACGACAAGCTCAACTGCTGCATGAGTCCACCTCTGAGAATCGCTGAACCCGATCGTTATCAGCAGTTATCGACCGGCGCGAAAAAAATGCAGCCATGGTCGACATCACCGAAAAACAGGAAAGGTGCAGCCCGGAGCGCAGGGGGTACGCTCCGGGCTGCGGGACCGGCGAGGGGAAGCGCCGGAACAAGGTGCGGCCGGCAGGGCAAAGGAATGAAATCCCTGCCGGCCGCGTTGCGCACGCCTTGGGAGGGGTGGCGCGCAAAACTGGATCAGGCCGCTGCATTACTCGGCCCTGGCCCGAATATGTCGGGGCGCAATTCGTTTCTGGTCACAGCGCCTTTGGTTGCGTCCTCGATAGCAACGGCGAGCAGCGGACCCGCTTGTTTGTGCCCGCGGCAAATCATGTACAGAGTTCCTGGGCTGCATTCGGCTCGCTTCGCGATCTTCTGGATGACCTTGCAGTCGCGCTTGCCGGTGCCGCCGACTTCTGTGACGTAAGTGATGATGTCCATAACCGGAACATTACCGTTTCGGTGATGTTTAGTCAATACCTTTACGGTCATTCCAGTCTTGATGATCGGTTGCCACAATTTCCCGATGGACGCGACTGAGGCACGAACCCATCACATGCGCCGACTGGTTGCCGAGGCAGGCGGACCCGCAAGGTGGGTTCGAGCGTACGGTGGCGACAGGTGGGGACAGCCCCAAGTCAGCTCTTGGATATCCAGGAATAAGGCGGTTCGGAAGGACATCGGACGGAAACTGGCGCGAGACCTGGAAGACGCACAGGGCCTCAAGCGCGGATCCTTGGACCTGCCGCCTGAGATGTCGACCCCCGTCGCACGAAGTGATACTCGCCCAGGCTACGTTCGTTTTCCGCTACTGGAAGGCTATGCAGGCATGGGGCGAGGGGACTACATTGGCGACTATCCGGAGATCACCGACTGGATCGAGGTCACACGCGAATGGGCTTCGCAGAAGCTGCGCGGTGTGCCACTGGAATCGATCCGCATCATCACCGGCCGCGGACAAAGCATGCGCGGGGTCTACAACGACGGAGATCTGGTATTCGTGGATTCGAGGATCAAATCGTTCCTTGGCGACTCCGCCTACTGTTTCCGGTGGGCTGGGGAGGTCCACATAAAGCGGCTACAGAAACGATCGGTTGACACTGTGCGAATCCTTAGCGCACACCCGGACTACGAGAATATTGATGTTCCATTGGACGAGATCGAAATTGGTGGCCGTGCCTTGGCGGCCTGGACGCTGGTGGAGTTCTGAATATGAGGAACGTTCGATACGCAATTGTGGTGTTGCTCATGCTGGTTGGAACTGCAGGACAAGCCGAGGTGCCCGACGAACAGCTCTCTGCGTTTGGCTTTGTACATGACCAAGCGGCGCGATTCAGGCTATATCCAACGCGCAACATGTGGAACTTTATTGAGTTGGATACAGCCACAGGAAGGCTGTGGCTGGTCCAGTTCTCCGTATCTGACGATCTGCCGGCAAGGTTCGTGATAAGTACAAAGTTTCTGGCAAACGGCACGAAACCTAGTCGCTTCGACCTCTACAAAACAAGCAATGTGTGGAACTATATCCTTGTTGATCAGACTGATGGGAGAACGTGGCAAGTGCAGTTTTCTATCGACAAGCCATCCCTAACAGGGATCATGCGCATCAAAGATGCAAAATCTAATCGAGCAAATACATTCGACCGATTTGATCCGCCACAAAAACCATCCTCTGGAATCAAGTGGGATGCCGAGCCAAGATCACCCACATCTGACCGATAGCCAGCGCGACGCACTGCACGCGCTCGGCTGGCGCTCTCCAAGCGAAAAGCGAACAGCGGCCCGGCGCGCATGGTGGAAGAAGGTCGGCACCTATCTGGCCTTCGCCGCGGCAATCATCATTCTACTGAAACTGTCCGGAGCCGTCACCGGGGCCGACAAGCGCCAGGTGCCTGATTCGTGGGACTGCAGCGCGTGCGCCGCCGAGTGGTCCGGCTACGACTACGCCGACAAGCATGGATTCGTCCGCCCGGAGCAGTGCACCGACATGTCCGATCGCCAGCGACGCGGCTGCCTGACTTACGTGCACGAGTTCGAGTTGATCCAGCCGCGCACCATGTAGGCCCAGGCCTACCCGAGCACGCGGCGTTCAGCCGTAGCGCCTGGGGGTGGCAAGTCCTATCATGAGCATACCCGCCAAGTCAGGCTCGGCGTTTCGCCTGTAATCCGCCGACTGGCGGGCTCCTTTTCCTCTCCTGCCCACCAGGGCGGCTTGCTGCGCCTGGAGACATTACCGTTTCGGTATTGACATTGCATAACCGTATCGGTAATCTCTCAATCGACGCCGGCCAACGGCCGGCAACTTGGGAGGAAAGGTATGAACCACTACGAGTACATGCAGGAGTTGGCCGCCGAGATCGTCGCCAACGGCAACCCCAACGGCGATATCCGGGAGGAAATGAAGGCGGCGCACGAGCGCCGCCAGGCCTTCGCCCTGGAAATGGCCGAAGGGGTTACCCCGCGCTCCCGTCGTGCTCGCGCGGCCATCAAGTTCGCGCTTCATGAATCATCGCGCCGCCGCAACGCATCAGCGCAATTCGCCGCAAGTCTTGAGGGGATCGAAGCATGAGCGCCCCCACTCATTACACCTGCCCCGCCTGCGACGGCGAAAGCCCGTGCGACTACTGCGCCGGGGAAGGCATCATTCTGGCCCGCGACCTGCCGGACACGCCCCACAACCACGCGTTCCGTCCGCATACTCCAAGCCGACGCAACAAGCTGCGCGTGCTGGATCGCACCGCCGCGGATCCGCTGCAGCGCATTGCTGCGAATCGTGCATCGGATCGCCAGTTGTACCTTTTCTGGCGCTATCGGGCCCGGACCGTGATGTCCCACACCTACGCCGGATTGGCGCAAGCCGACATGCTGGCCCGCGCCACTATGTGCGAGAGCACAGCAGGCCGCGCAGTCCAGGCATGGCGAGGTGCAGCATGACCCGCACCGAAGCTACCCGCCGCGTGATTGCCGACGCCCACCGGATTGGCCTGACCGGAGACCAAGTAGCCCGACTCCAGCGCAAGGCAGTCGCAGACGAAGCTCGCAGCCGCGGGCAGAAGCTGGCCGACGAGCGCCGGTTCATCTGCGGCGATGACGGCATTGATCCAGAACCGCCTCACGGCCACAGCCTTGACCGCTGGTGGCTGTGGGCACCCATCTTTGCAGTCGCGATCATCCTGATCTGGCTGCGCAGTCAAGGAGTATTTGCATGACTACCATCACCCCATCCGATTGCGCCACCACCATGAGACGCGTCGTTTCCGAACTGCGCGATGAGGCCATGCATTATGCCGAGCGCGGCGGTCTGAGCCACCACGACATCATCATTGTGGGCAATGCCGCCGTGGGCGCCTACCGACACGGCGCGGACTTTGCCGAGTCAATGCAATGTGCCGAGCGTATCGCCGATTCGCTGGCCGGTGCTTCCGCGGTGGCGGCATGACCGGCGCACTCACATTTCTGGTCATTGTCGCCGTCATCTATCTGATCGACCGCATGACGCGCAAGCATCAGCCGAGTGCGCCGTATCTGGCCAACGCCGCCAGCCTCGAACACGCCCGTCCGCTGTCAGCCGATGAGCGTCTTGCTCAGTGGGCGGCTGCGTACTTCGCCGGTGGGCATCACAGGGAGATTCGATGATGCACAGCCGCCCCAGCACGTTCGTGATGAACATGGCCCGCTTCATGTCGGCCCTGATCGGCAGCCAGCCAGTAGCAGCGCCGAAGCAGCGACCGCGCAAGCGTGGCACCGGCGGCAAGGGCCGCCCGGCACACAGCCGCTTCAACGCCACGAAACCGCAGCACAAGCGCACCTGCCACCACCGGAAGCGCGCGAAAGCGCAGCGCCGCCGGGCACGTCTGCGCACCTAACCACAGGGCGCCTGGACGCCCACCCCACCGGAGCCCGGGCCGGTCTGTCCCGGGCAGAGATTCCAACGGAGCACACAGCTATGAACACTGCAGTCGCAACAGCGCAAGGTGAACCCCCTTCGGTCATGAGCAGCATGGCCGAGCGTTTCGGCATGGACCGGCGCGCATTCGAGGCCACCTTGATGAACACGGTCATGCCCCAGGGCAACAACGCGCACGTCACCAGGGAGCACGTGGCCGCGTTTCTGCTGGTCGCCAAGAAGTACGACCTGAACCCCTTCACGAAGGAGATTTACGCCTTCCCGGCGAAGGGCGGAGGCGTGCAGCCGATCGTCAGCATCGACGGCTGGATGAAGATCATCAACGATCACCCGCAGTTCGACGGCATGAAGTTCCAGGACAAGCTTGACGACAACGGCAAGCTCCTGGCCGTGACCTGCATCATCCACCGCAAGGACCGGACGCACCCAGTCGAGGTCACCGAGTACATGTCCGAGTGCCAGCGCGGCACGGATCCGTGGCAGAAGTGGCCGGCGCGCATGCTGCGCCACAAGGCGGCGATTCAGGCCGCGCGCTACGCCTTCGGATTCAGCGGAATCATGGAACCGGATGAGGCCGAACGGATGATGGCGGCCACCACCACCGTCGCACACGTTGAGCGCGTCGAGCCCGAGCCCTGGACCGACGAGGCATTCCAGCGTGCGCTGCCCAAATGGCGTGACGTCATCGAGTCCGGGAAACGCACGGCCGCCGAGGTCGAGGCCTTGGCCCGCACCAAGGGCACGCTCAGCGACGAACAGATCGCGGCAATCCATGCCTGCGCCGAGCCGGAGAACGACGCCGGCGCCGACAACAACGAAACCGGGAGTGACGAATGAAGACCCTGCAACTGAACCAAGGAAGCAAGGAGTGGCACGAGCACCGCTCCACGCACTGGAACGCCAGCGACGCGCCGGCGATGATGGGGTGCTCGCCCTACAAGTCGCGCTCCGAGCTGCTGCGTGAGCGCGCGACCGGTGTCTCGACCGAGATCGACGCGGCCACGCAACGCCTGTTCGACGAGGGGCACCGGATCGAGGCCCTGGCCCGGCCGCTGGCCGAGGAAATCATCGGCGACGAGCTGTACCCCTGTGTCGGTGAGCGCGGCGAATACTCGGCTAGCTTCGACGGCCTGACGCTTGACTACGAGACGGCGTTCGAGCACAAGACGCTGAACGCCGCGCTGCGCGCGGCGTTCGATGCGATCGACAACGGCGCGGACCCGGCATCGGCGCTGCCGCTGCACAACCGTGTCCAGATGGAGCACCAGGGCATGGTCAGCGGCGCGAAGCGCGTGCTGTTCATGGCGTCGAAGTGGGAAGGTGACAGGCTGGTCGAGGAACGGCACACCTGGTACAAGCCGGACCCGGAGCTGCGTGCGAACGTCATCAACGGCTGGAGCCAGTTCGCGCTCGATGCCACCGAATACGACCCGGACATGGTGCCGCATCACGAGCCCGAGGCCGTAGGCCGCGCGCCCAAGTCTCTGCCGACCCTGCGTATCGAGCTGACCGGCGCGGTCACCGAGAGCAACCTGGACGAGTTCAAGGAAAACGCCGTTGCCGTGTTCCGCGGCATCAGCACCGACCTGCAGACCGACCAGGACTTCGCCGACGCCGAGGAAACGGTCAAGTGGTGCGACGACATCGAGAAGCGCCTGGACGCGGCCAAGGACCACGCGCTCAGCCAGACCGAGAGCATCGACCGGCTGTTCCGCGCGATCGACGAGATTCGCGGCGAAGCCCGGGCGAAGCGTCTCGAGCTGAACAAGCTGGTGAAGGCGCGCAAGGAAGAGATTCGCGCGGAGATCGTCCAGGCAGGCATCGAGAAGGTCCGAGACCACTACGGCGATCTCAGCAGCAGCCTGGAAGCGAGCGGCATGCCGCCGGCGTTCTTGAAGCCGCCGCCGCAGCTCGCGGCCGACATGGGCTCGGCCATCAAGGGCAAGCGTTCGATCAGCAGCATGCGCGATGCCGTGGACGATACCGTCGCGTCCCACAAGATCGCCGCCAATGAGACCGCCGAGCGCGCCCGCGCCAACATCGCCGTGCTCGACGAGTTCAGCGAGCACGCCACGCTGTTCCCCGACCGTCACGATCTGTGCTTGCACAAGGGGCCGGACGATCTGCGAAATCTGGCCAAGGCGCGCATCAGCGAGCACGAGCAGCGCGAGGCCGAGCGCGACAAGGCGCGCGCCGAGCAAGCCGAGCGTGACGCGGCGGCGGCGAAGGCTCGGGCCGAACAGGCCGACGCGCAGGTGCCCGCCCCTGCCACGGCACCGGCGCCACCGCCGGCCGCGGCACAGGCCAGCAAGTCGACGAAGACGATCCAGTTGGGCGAGATCAATTCCCGCATCGCGCCCCTGTCGATTTCATCGCACGGCCTGGCCGAGCTCGGCATCAAGCAGGCCGGCAAACGCGGCAACGCGAAGCTGTACGCGGATGCCGATTTCCCCTGGATCTGCGAGCGGCTGATCCATGTTCTGAGCAAGGCACGCGATGACGACGCTGGCATGCAGCAGGCGCCCGCCAAGCAGGCAGCGCGGACCGAGGCGGCCGAGAAGTCTGCTGCTACCAGCACCTGATATCCATCCCCTGCCGCGGGAATACGGTCGCGCCAGCGCGACGCCGGAACCGTAACCGGCACCCATCCACAACAGGAGCGCCACCACAATGTTCAATCTGTCCGAACACCACTGCGAGATCAACAACGTCAACCCCCGTGCTGAGAAGCACGGCCCGGACGAAACCGTGCTTGCATGCGACATCGACGTCGTGTGCGTCAACGCCAGCAGCATGCTCAACGAGTTCTCGAAGGATCTGCGGCCGATGCTATTCCGCGCCGCAGGGCCAGGCGAGCAGACCGAAATACCGCTGGAAGGCAGCGACGGGCTGACCGAACGCCGCATGCCCAACCTGGGCGCGCTGTCATGGGCCGGCAAGTATCCCGGCTACGAGCTCAAGATGCACGAAGGACTTGGCTGGTCCGGCCCGATCGATCTCAACGATGCCGAGATCAGCAAGTTCAAGTTCCACGCGCTGGACGGCGGTTCCGTGGAAACACATTTCCGCATCACCGTGCACCCCACCGGCGAGCAGTGCGGCCGTCTGTGCGAGCTGATCCAAGACGGAGCCGTTCTCACGCTGACCCCGCCGAAGCAAGGCATCACGCACGACGATCCGCAAGCCGACATGCTCGGCAATGACGACGGCGAAGGTGACGATGCCGGCGGCGAAGGCAGCGAGGCCGAGGCCGAGGCCGAATCCGAAGCGGTGCCGGCATGAGTCGCGGCGCCGACACGCGCAAGCTGCGCGAATACATATTGCAGCGTGTCCGGCGCCTTCCCTCTGGTTGCTGGCAGTGGCAGGGCTGCGTCCAATCAAACGGTTACGGCCGCGCCAGAGTCAACGGGAAAACAGAATATGCGCACCGCCTTTCTTTCGTGGCATTCAATGCCCCAATTCCGGAAGGTTTGGATATATGCCACACCTGCGATAACCGCGCCTGCTGCAATCCTGAGCACCTATTTTCTGGAACGCGAAAAGAAAACATGGATGACGCTATGCAGAAAGGTCGCATATCTAATGGCGAAAGGCACGCTCAGACGATCTGTGGGGAGAAAGGGTCAGGCGCCAAGTTAACTCTAAATCAGGTTCTTGCAATTCGCAGAGCGTTTCATGGAGGCGCATCACGAAAGCGCCTTGCCATTATTTACAACGTGTCTACCTCCAACATTAATCGCATTTTACGCAACAACACGTGGAAGGATATTTCTAAATGCGCGGGATAAATAAAGTCATTTTAGTGGGTACGCTTGGGTCTGACCCTGAGCGGCGATCCACGCAATCCGGCACCACGGTGGCAACGATCAGCGTGGCGACTAACGAGGAATGGTTCGATAAGAGCAGCGGCGAGAAAAAGAGCCGTGTCGAATGGCATCGCGTGAAGCTGTTCGGGAAGCTCGGCGACATCGCCGCCGAATATCTCGCCAAGGGTCGACAGGTCTACATTGAGGGCCAGATACGGACCGAGAAGTACACCGACAAGCAGGGTATCGAGCGCTACGCGACCGATGTCATTGCCCGTGACATGCAGATGCTCGGCGGCCGCGACGGTGACAACCGGTCGAGCGGCGGGTCGCGCCCTGCATCAGCGCCGGCCCCGGCGTCGCCGCCGGCGGACGACCAGGGATTCGACTCAGACGATATCCCGTTCTAGCGACCAGGAGCAGCAATGTCGATTCCAGCATATCCCCTGCAGTGGCCCGAAGGCTGGCCCCGCGAACAGCCGGAGCACCGCACGCGGGCCCGGTTCAGCAAGCGCCGCGGGGCCAGCGCATACGGAGGCAACTGGAGGCCGCAGAAGCAACTGTCTGTCGCGCAGGCCACCGACCGGTTGCGCGGCGAGCTGCAGCGCATGGGCATCCATGATGAGGATATGGTCATCAGCACCGACCTCAAACTGCGTCTCGACGGCTTCCCCAGATCCAGCCAGGCCGAACCCGACGACCCAGGCGCTGCCGTCTATTGGCGCACCGTGGAGGGCGAAACGCGCTGTATGGCCATCGACCGCTACGACCGCATCGCCGACAACCTGGCCGCGATCGCTGCAACGCTCGAGGCCATGCGCGCGATCGAACGCCACGGCGGCGCGGCCATCCTGGATCGGGCATTCACAGGCTTCACCGCCCTGGAAGGACCGGGCTCCGAGCACTGGTCAACGGTGCTCGGTGTTGACCCCGGCGCCGGGCCGATTGTTGTGCAAACCGCCTACCGTGCCGCACGCCGCAGGACACACCCCGACACCGGCGGCAACGCCGAGGACTTCCATCGCATTCAGCGCGCGTGGGAGCAGTACCAGCAACAACAAGGATTTAATCGGTGAAAATAAGCAAGAAATGGTTGCGCATGGCCGAGATATACCGCCGATTTGCGAAGGACTACCCACAAGCCGACATGAGCGACGGAGCGGCGTTGGCGATGTATCGGCATGAGACTTTCGGAGAGCCGATGCCGCAGACGGGCAAGCTAAACGGATACGCGCTCGGCAAGAAGTGGATGGACGTAACCGTGGCGGCCTGGAAAGAAGAGATACCGCAACTCGGGTTGCTCGTCTCGGAACTACAGGCGGCCGGATACCCTGATTGGTTTCTGGAGCGCGTAGGCGTGCTGCATTTGGTCCCCACCAGGGATGACTGCGCATGGTGGCTTGCTTGATGAAGGAGGAGATCGAAATGCACTGGTACGTTCTGAGCGAGTCGACTGGCATAGCGACGCTTTGCGTGAGCGAGCAGGATGCGCGCCGCGAAGCACCCGCCTACGACCGACTCTGGCCGCGCGCGGCACCCCACATTGCTACCCAGCTTGCGCGATTCGAGCCGCTGACAGGAGACACCGTTGAGTCAGCGACGATTGCGATGGACGCGTACATGGATCGGCACCCAAACGCGGCCCACGAAGATTATGTGCGCGTAGCGCTTGAAGCAGTTTGGCCGACGCCGCCCAACGCTTGAGGTAACCGGCTGACGAACCGCGTAGCGGTTTGGCAGTCCGAGTTGACCGAATTGTTGGACGGCGCACCAACACCGACACGGAGACGAACATGAAACTTGCGAAGGAAATAGAAGATTGCATGATGCTTCCGCCGTGGTACGGAGCCGCTTGGCGGCGCATGGATCGCAGAACAATAGTCTGCTACCCGATTCCGCTAAATGTGGTGTTCGCGTGGGCTCGCGGCTTTGCCATCTGGGTACGCCACGGAGGCCGGAGCGTGCCAGCAAATGCACGAGACGCTTACGCTCAAGGACTACGTGACGCCAAACACGCGCCGCCCAACGGTTGAATTAACGCGCCGCGCGAGGCGCACCGGGTTCGCGACACCGGATCACGGTCGCGTTGAACGAATTGTTAGACCGTACCCGGAGAACAAAGATGACTGAGAAGATCAAAGTGTGCCAAGGCCACCCCGAACGACAGACACCGCTGATGTTCACGATGGCGTTCCCAGGCGCGGAATACTGGTGCCCTTGGTGCGGCTATACCGCTGGAATGCTGGGCGCTGGAGAGTCTGTTGACGCAACCGAACAGCTAGCCAATCTGGCCGAGGCTGACGCCGAGTTTGCGAAGCCGTACCTCCGTGCAATCGCCAGCAGGACGGCGGATCGCGTGAAGCACGACGGCGAATGGGTCAGGCCGGGCGATTTGCCTGGGGATGTGATTGCAGCCAACACCAAAACCATCGCCGACTGGCGGTATCGGTCTAACCCCTGAATTAAGCGGCGGCGAAGCCGTCCGCCTTGAATGAATTGTTAGCTGCGGCCCACAACGGAGCGATACACATGATCCGAAAGACAGACAGATTTCTAAAGCGTAGAGCAAGGGTTTGGCAGCGCGGACTACCAAAACGCACCACTGCATCACTGGCGCATAACCGAGCAAGAGGCAATCAGGCAGTGGAACACTCGGCATACGCAAAACTGCGTGATGGTGAACGTGTAAGAAACCCTTACAGGTTGCTCGAAACTCAAGCGAAGCGACGAAGCGGCGTCGGCTGGGACGAATTGTTAGCCAGCAACGTTGTGGCCTTGGCGGGAAATGAAACGTGAAGGGTGGTTGCTGGCCAACGCCTGAAGGAACTTGAAATGCCGTGCTACGTGACAACCAACAAACCGGCAAGCCGTGAAGACTACAAACTGTGGTGCAGCATGGGCTACACGCGCAGCTACCGCGAGTACGAAGCGGAGAAGAAGCGGCACGAGGGTGCGCGGATATTCATGTGCGGCAAGAACCTTGAATTGCAGAACTGCGCGGACTGCGCGCATGTGGCCGACTACTTGTGCGACTACCCCGTGGGCGATGGCAAGACGTGCGACCGGGCCATGTGCGACACGCACGCGCATGAGATTGGCCCGAACCTGCACTACTGCGACAGTCACCATGCCGAATGGCGGCGATTCGTTGAAGCTGGCGGGGTGTCGGAACACTTGAAGAACATAACTGCCTTCAAACGGAGCTTGACCGCGTGACTGAAGCATGGATGCCCGCACCAGAGCCTGGTGATTTTGAGCATGCGTAGCCGGCCCTGCAAGCGCAGCCATGGTTTCACGTGGAGCCGCCGGGTCGACTCCGGTGCCATCGTGTATCGGCTGTTCTGGCGCCGCCCTGGTGGCCGCGTTCATTCAGTCTGGAATTCCTATGTGGTGGGCGCGCCGCGCACGATGATCGCCCGGGATCTATGCAGGCTGCGACGCAACATCAGAGCGTTTGCGAGGGTACTGTGAGCGAGCTCACGCACGAAGAACTGGAACGGGTGACCGGAAAGGTCCAGGGAGCGGCGCAGATGCGCTACTTCCAGCGTCTCGGGATCCGTCCCCTACCCCATCCTGACGGGCACCCCATCGTGACGTGGGAGGCCATCACGGCATGGCAGCTCGGCCAGGCCGGGAACGATGAATGGCAGCCAGACTTCTCCAGATACCGGGAGGCGGGGTAATATGCCGCGCATGGGAAGGAGAAGGGTGCGGGATAGAGACCTGCCGGCACGGGTCTATCTCAAGCATGGGGCCTACTACTTCGTTTCGGCAGAAGGGAAGTGGATACGCCTGGCGCCGGAAGGTGACAAGGCCGGAATGCACCGGGCCTTGGCCGATCTTGCGGACGGCTCCGGCACGCGTCTACGCGCGGTGCTCGAGCGGTACAGGGATGAAGTGTTGCCGATGAAGGCCGCCAAGACGCAGGCCGATCAGCGCCGGCAACTGGATATCCTGATCCGCGACTTCGGGGGTGCGCGGCCGGCTGACGTGAAACCGTCCCATGTGGCCGCCTTTCTGGACGCCTACCCCGCTCCGAAGCAGGCGAACCGTATCGTCGCCCTGCTGTCGCACGTCTACAAGAAGGCGATCCGCTGGGGTGACGCCGAGACGAACCCGTGCCGCGGCGTTGAGCGCAACAAGGAAGGTGCGCGCAGGGTGTACGTGGATGGCGAGACTTTCTGGCAAGCCTGGCGCGACGCGCCGGCACGCATCCAGCTCGCAATGGAGCTGGCCTACCTGACCGGCCAGCGCCAGGCCGATGTGCTCAAGCTGCGCTGGTCACAATGCCAGGACGACGGCATTCACTTCCGGCAGGGCAAGACAGGGAACGAGGTCGTGATCGAATGCGGTGAATGGCTGCACGACGTGCTGGCGCGCTGCAAGGACGCGCAGGGCGATATCAGGAGCGTGTTCGTGCTGGCAGACGAGCATGGCCAGAGGATCACGTCCAGCGGCTTTCAGACGGCGTGGCAGAGGTTCATGCGAGACCGGCCAGACCGGTTCCAATTTCGCGATATCCGCAAGAAGTCAGCGAATGATGCGGCGAATGGCGAGCACCTTGGGCACAAAGATGCGCGCACGCTCCGCGACTGGTATCTACTCAAGCCGAAGCGGGTGCAGGGTGTGACCGGGCGCGAAGAATATTAGACAGATATTAGACAGATATTAGACAACGGTCACTTCATGACCAGTCGAAACGCCGCAACACGTTGATTTAATTGGTGCCGGCAGAGGGAATCGAACCCCCGACCTACTGATTACAAATCAGTTGCTCTACCAGCTGAGCTATGCCGGCACGGAGGCGCATTGTAGCCGATCAGAAACACTGGCGTGTGCTGGACTGGA
>CBFGSA010000003.1:0-55085 GCA_965651365.1 uncultured Rhodanobacteraceae bacterium
TCGAGCGCACCCGCATTGTCGACGATCTGCTTGCCGTCGAACTTGGCGAAGGGCAGCTCCACCGGCACCGAACCGGAAGCCAGGATCACGTTGGTCGCTGCGAGAGTCTGCGTGTCACCGTCCTTGCCACTGACCTCGACCTTGTTTTCCTTGAGCAGTTTGCCGGTGCCGAAAAATGGTGTGACCTTGTTCGACTTGAACAGCATGCCGATGCCGCCGGTGAACTGCTTGACGATCTTGTCCTTGCGGCCAACCATCGTCTTGACGTCGATCTTCGGGTCCTTGGCGCTGATGCCGTGCACGTCGAAGTGGTTGCGCAGATTGTCGAACTGACGCGAGGAATCCAGCAGCGCCTTGGACGGAATGCAGCCGACGTTGAGGCAGGTGCCACCCAAGGCAGCCTTGCCGTCCTTGCCTTCGAAGTTGTCGATGCAGGCCGTCCTCAAGCCCAGCTGCGCGGCGCGGATCGCGGCCACGTAACCGGCCGGTCCGCCGCCAATGACGATGACATCGTAGGTTTGTTCGCTCATTTCATTCGCTCACAACGGGAATGGGGAATTGGGAATGGGGAATCGGAAGAGCGAGATCGGGCAGCTTCAACCATTCCCGATTCCCGATTCTCGATTCCCGGGCTCGTCAGAGCCCGAGCAGCATCCTGTGCGGGTTTTCGAGCTGGTCCTTGACGTCGACCAGGAACAGCACGGCGTCCTTGCCGTCGATGATGCGGTGGTCGTAGCTGATCGCGATGTACATCATCGGCGCCACGACCAGTTCGCCGTTGATCACGTCGGCACGGTCCTTGATGGTGTGCATGCCCAGGATGGCGCTTTGCGGCGGGTTGACGATGGGTGTGGACAGCAGCGAGCCGAAGGTGCCGCCGTTGGTGACGGTGAAGGTGCCACCCTGCAGTTCATCCAGGCTCAGCTTGCCGGCGCGGGCACGCTCGGCGTAATCGCCGATCGTGGCCTCGATTTCGGCAAAGCTCATGTCCTGGGCGTCGCGCAGGACCGGTGTGACCAGGCCCTTGTCGGTGGACACCGCGATCGAGATGTCCTGGTAGCCGTGGTAGATGATGTCTTCACCATCGACCGAGGCGTTGACCACGGGGTGGCGCTTCAGCGCCTCGCACACGGCCTTGACGAAAAAGCTCATGTAGCCGAGCTTCACGCCATGCCGGGCCTTGAACTGCTCGCCGAAGGTCTTGCGCATCTTCTTCACTTCGGCAAGGTTGATCTCGTTGAAAGAGGTCAGCATCGCGATCGAGTTCTTCGACTGCATCAGGCGCTCGGCAATGCGCTTGCGGATGCGCGTCATCGGCACCCGCTCTTCGGGCCGCTCGGCGCTGGATGCGGTGGCCTGCCGGTTGCGCTTGAGCAGGTCTTCCTTGGTCACCCGGCCACCGCGCCCGGTGCCTTCAACCTTGCTGACATCGATATTCTCTTCGGTGGCCATGCGGCGGCCGGCGGGAGAGAGGTCTTCGGCGCCGCGGCCTCCGGATTTGTCGGACTTCGACGGCGCAGCGGATTTCCCTGCTTGCGAGCTTGTCTTGGCGGCATCGGAGCCTGCGTCGCCTTCTCCATCCTTTTTCTGCGTCTTGTCCTTGTCCTTCTCTTTTTCGTCGCCTTTGTCCTGGCTGGCGCCGTCACTGGCCTTGTCGTCACTGCTTGCCGCAGCCTCGCCTTCCTCCAGCAGGGCCAGAATCTGCTCGCTGGTTACGGTGTCACCTTCTTCGTGCTTGATCTCCTTGAGCACGCCGTCGATCGGCGAGGGCACTTCCAGCACCACCTTGTCGGTTTCCAGGTCCACCAGGTTTTCATCGCGGCTGACCGCGTCGCCCGGCTTCTTGTGCCAGCTGGCGATGGTGGCGTCGGAGACCGATTCGGGGAGGACCGGGACTTTCAGTTCAGTGGCCATGTGGCGTATTCCTTGGAACCTTGCGGGTAATGGGGTCGGTGGCGGTCATTCGGCCGCGTGGCCGCGGTCGGCCGGTTTGTTGAGAGCCTGATCGACCAGTGCCTTCTGTTCGGCCGCATGGGCACTGGCGTGGCCGGCGGCCGGCGAAGCCGAGCGCGCCCGGCCGGCGTAGGACAGACTGTACTTGTCGCCCACGCAGTACTGCAGATGGTGGCGAATCTGGAACCAGGCGCCCTGGTTCATGGGCTCTTCCTGGCACCAGATCACTTCGGTGGCCTTGGGGTGCCGAGCCAGTTCCTTTTTGACAAGCTCTCGAGGGAACGGATAGAGCTGCTCGACGCGCACGACGGCGACCGTGTCCAGGCCGTCTTCTTCGGCCTTGTCATTGAGATCGTAGAACACCTTGCCAGCGCACAGCACGATGCGCTTGACCTTCTTGCGGTCCTTGAGGCGGATGTCCGGAATGACCTCGTGGAATTCGCCCTTGCCGAGATCGTCCAGCGGCGAGACCGCCTTTTTGTGCCGCAGCAGGGACTTGGGCGTCATCACCACCAGCGGCTTGCGCACCTTGCGCAGCATCTGGCGGCGGATCATGTGGAAATCCTGGGCCGGCGTGGTCGGCACGCACACCTGGATGTTGTTGAGCGCACACAGCTGCAGGTAGCGCTCCAGCCGGGCCGAGGAGTGCTCCGGGCCCTGGCCTTCGTAGCCGTGCGGCAGGTACAGCACCAGACCGCACAGGCGGTCCCATTTCGACTCGCCGGCGCTGATGAACTGGTCGATCACCACCTGGGCGCCGTTGGCGAAGTCGCCAAACTGCGCTTCCCAGATCACCAGCGTTTCGGGGTCGGCCGTGGCGTAGCCGTATTCGAAAGCCATCACGGCCTCTTCGCTCAGCAGCGAGTCGATGATTTCGACGTCGCGCTTCTCGTCGATGTGAGCCAGCGGCATGTCGGTATTGCCGGTGGTCTGGTCGTGCAGCACGGCATGCCGGTGGAAAAAGGTGCCACGGGCCGAATCCTGGCCCACCAGGCGCATGTCGAAGCCGTCGTGCACCAGGGCGGCATAGGCCATGTTCTCGGCGAAGCCCCAGTCCATGGGCTCTTCGCCGGCAGCCATCTGGCGTCGTGCCTCGTAGATCTTGGCCACGCGCGGATGCAGCTTGAAGTCTTCCGGAACCGTCAGCAGGGTGTTGGCCAGCTTCTTGCGCAGCTCGGGCTTGATGGTGGTGTCGACCTTTTCGTCGAGCGTGCCGCCGATGTGCTTGCTCCACTGGAAGGTGGTGCCGCCGGCTTCGGTGGCCAGGTCGGTCACCGGCTGGCCTTCGTCGAGACGGTCGCGATAGCGCTCGACCAGCGCCCTGGCCTTGTCCGCGTCTATCTCGCCGGCTTCAATGAGGCGCTTGGCATAGATTTCGCGGGGCGTTGGGTGCTTGCGGATGATCTGGTACATTTTCGGCTGGGTCGCAGCCGGCTCGTCGGCCTCGTTGTGACCGTTGCGACGGTAGCAGACCAGGTCGATGACGACATCGCGCTTGAATGTGCGACGGAACTCGAACGCCAGCCGCGCCACCTGCACCACCGCCTCGGGGTCGTCACCGTTGACGTGGAATATCGGGGCACCGACCAGCTTGGCCACGTCGGTGCAGTAGAGGGTCGAGCGGGCATCATCCGGGTTGGAGATGGTGAAGCCGATCTGGTTGTTGATCACCACGTGCACGGTGCCGCCGACGGCGAAACCGCGTGCCTGCGACATCTGCAGCGTTTCCATCACCACGCCCTGGCCGGCGAAGGCGGCATCGCCGTGGATCAACAGCGGCATCACCGATTCACGCGGCTGCTCGCGCTGGCGCGTCTGGCGCGCGCGCACCGAGCCGGCCACCACCGGATCGACGATTTCCAGATGCGAGGGATTGAAAGCCATCGCCAGATGCACGTTGTTGCCGCCGGGCGTGGTCACATCGGCGGAGAAGCCCATGTGGTACTTCACGTCGCCGCTGTAATCCGGATCGTCGGGGTGGTGGTACCTGCCTTCGAATTCGTCGAACAGGTCCAGCGGCGGCTTGCCCAGGGTGTTGACCAGCATGTTGAGTCGGCCACGGTGGGCCATGCCGATCACCAGTTCGTGCACGCCGTCGGCGCCGCTTGAGCGGATCAGGGTGTCGACCAGGGGAATCAGGCTGTCGCCGCCCTCCAGCGAAAAGCGCTTCTGGCCCACGTACTTGGTGTGCAGGTAGCGTTCCAGGCCGTCGGCGGCCGTCAGGCGCTCCAGGGTGCGCAGCTTTTCCTCCATGGTGAGCCCGGCGTTGCCGGCAGCCCGCTCCAGACGGCTGTACACCCAGTGGCGTTGCTCGTGATCGCTGATGTGCATGAACTCGGCACCGATGGTACCGGTGTAGGTGGCCTTCAGCCTGGCCCACAGATCGCGCAGGCTCATGCGCTCGCCGGCGGCGTAGCTGCCGGTGTCGAATTCGGTATCCAGATCGGCTTCGGACAGACCGTGGAAGGCCAGGCCGAGATCCGGTGCATTGTGCTTTTCGCGCAGGCCCAGTGGATCGAGGTCGGCAGCCAGGTGTCCGCGCGAGCGGTAGGCGGTAAGCAGCCGCAGTACGCCAGCCTGCTTGCGTGCATGATTGTCGCTGATGCCGCCGTCGGCCGGCATCAGGTCGCGGTTACGTTGCGCCTGTTCGATACGCTGGATGACCAGCGAGTGCGGCACTTCGCCGTTGAGCTTGCCGGGCAGGCCGTCAAAGTAGCGGCGCCAGTCCTCGGGCACCGCTTCGGAATCGTTCAGCCAGGCTTCGTACAGCGCCTCGACATAGTCGGCGTTGCTGCCCAACTGGGAGCTTGCGAGAAATTCGCGAATCAGGTTTGTGCTCACTTCACCACCGGCACACACGAAATGGCGCGCCTGTGCGCGCCTCGACTTGAACCAGGCCCCTTTTGACAAAAATGCGGTCAAACCGGCCCGCTGACCGGTTCATTATAGCCGCTTGATTGCGTGCTGCGCCAAGAATATGCGCATTCGTGATCAAGCCATGTTCAGTATCGCGGAAAAACGGCAGGCCCGAAACGTCAATCCCGAATTGCCCATCCCGAATCCCGGCTCAGATATCCAGTCGCCGCAGCTCGCTGGCCGTCTCGCTGCGTTCCCAGACCTGGTCGAAATAGTCCTTCAGGTGGGCCGCGCGGCCGCGAATGCAGGTTGAGCCGCGTGCGCGTGGCATGCTGGCCAGGGGCTGCAGCAGGTAGCCGCCGGCGTCGTTGAGCAGGAATGCCGACGGATAATTGAGATCCTCGCGCTCGCGAATGACCCGGATGCGGATGCTGGTCTGAAGGCGCTGGGACAGGTCGACCAGACGATGCCCTTCGCGCAGCAGGCTGTCGGCGTCGTGGATCAGGAAACGCAGATCGGTGTTGCGTCCGCTGGTGGCTATGCGGCGCAGTTCGGCGATGATGTCGTCATCATCGGCCAGCGTATCGGCCAGCTCGTGGCTGTGCAGGCACAAGCGGTGGCGGGCTTGTTGCAGCAGCGTCAGCACAGCCTGACGAAGTTCGGCACGGGTTTCGGCGGCCAGGTCGCGGGCTTCGGGCAATTCCGGCGACTTGCCGCGCTCGGTTGGCGGCGGCTCAAGAGCCTGAAGGGCGCGGCGCATGGCCTGGTGCTCGATACCGGCCTCCATGAAACGCTCGCCACAGGCTTCGAATCCGTGCTGGCGGTAAAACTCCAGTGCGCTGGTCTGGGCATGCAGTGCCACCGATTGCCAGCCCAGCTGGCGTGCTCGCTCAATCAACTGGCCCAGCATCGCCGAGCCGACGCCGCGGCCACGCCAGTCGGCCAGCACGGCCATGCGTCCGATCTTGTGTTCGGGCGTCAGGCGGCCACAGCCGATCGGCGTGCCGTCATTGGCGCAGGCGATCACGTGCTCGGAATCGGCGTCCAGCGTGTCCCATTCTTCCTCCGGCGGAACGCGCTGTTCGGTGATGAAGACCGCCTCGCGCAGGGCACGCAGCGCAGCCGCGTCAGTCTTCCAGTCGGCGGGTACGACGTGAAACTCAAGCATCGGCACTGACACCGGCGGCGCTGAGCTGCAGGTGGCCTTCGTTGAGCAATTGCAGCAGCACGTCCGTGGCCGCGCTGTCCGGCTCGTCGTCCAGGTGCAGATAGCGCTGGCTGCAAATCTTGCGGGCCAGTTCGGGCGGGCAGGGCAGCGATTCGCCACTGGCAAACAGGACTGCGCTGCTGCCGCGAGGCAACCAGGCCAGGCGCGACCACGGGTGGCGCAGCAGCATGGCACCGCTGGCCAGCGCCTCCTTCAGCGTCGTGGCCGCAAGCTGCTGCTCGGGTGGCGCCGGCAACTGCGCGCTGCGGTAGCGGGTGATGAAGCTGCCAAACCAGAGGCCCAGCGCGTCGCGGCTCATGCGCTGCCCCAGGGCACCCAGCGCTTCGGCCAGGCGGTCAAGTGTCAGCGGGTCGATCAGCCCCGGGTCGGCATTGGCCGGCGTGAGATCCGGGTCACCGTAGCGCAGCGAGTCGGGCAGGCGCAGGGCCTGGTATTCGGCGCAATCGACCAGCATTTCGGCCACGGCCGGAGCGCGCATGCCGATCGAAAACGTCATGCATGCCTCCATGGCCACGCCGTCATGGCTGATGCCGGGCGGCAGGTAGAGCATGTCGCCGGGCTCCAGGAGCCAATCATGGCTGGGCGAAAAATCGCGCAGCAGTTTCAGTTCGCTGTCGGCGAGCGCGTTCTGCGGCGCGTTCCGGTCGGCATTGATGCGCCAGCGGCGTCGGCCCAGGCCCTGCAGCAGGAATACATCGTACTGGTCGACATGCGGCCCCACGCCGCCGCCGGAAGTTGCATAGCTGACCATGATGTCGTCGATGCGCCAGCTCGGCATGAAGGCGAATGGTTCGAGCAGGGTGGCCACGTCGGCATCCCATTTGTCGACATCCTCGACCAGCAGGGTCCAGCCCGTTTCGGGCAGGGCGGCAAAGTCGGCTTCCTCGAACGGCCCGTGACGCAACTCCCGGGCATTGGCTTGCGGGTTGTGGCGCACCAGGCGCGACAGGGCCGTGTCTTCGCAGGCGAGGCCGGCCAGATCCTCCGGTTCCAGCGGCAGGCTGAAATCGGGGAAGGCGCCGCGAATCAGCAGTGGATGTTTCTGCCAGTAGTCGCGCAGGAACGCCTCGGCCGGCATGCCGAACGGACTGCCCGACTTGGCCGCGACTTCAATGGCGGGTGTCTCGTCAGTCGCATCTGCGGGCATGTCAGACCTTGCGCGCCAGTGACTCGGCCAGACCGGTGTAACTTGCCGGTTCAAGTTGCAGCAGGCGTTCGCGATCTGCAGTCGGCAGTTCGAGACCGCTGATGAACTCGCGCAGCGATTCCCGGGTCACGCCATGACCACGGGTCAGGGCCTTGAGCTGCTCGTAGGGCTTGGGCAGGCCGTGGCGGCGCATCACGGTCTGCACCGCTTCGGCAAGCACTTCCCAGCTTGCGTCGAGGTCGGCGGCCAGGCGCGCGGCGTTGAGCTGCAGCTTGCCGAGGCCTTTTTGCAGGGAGGACATAGCAACCAGCGTATGGCCGAACGCGGTGCCAAGCCCGCGCAGGGCGGTCGAATCACTGAGATCGCGCTGCCAGCGGCTGATCGGAAGCTTGTCGGCAAAATGACCAAGCAGGGCATTGGCCACCCCGAAATTGCCTTCGGCATTCTCGAAGTCGATCGGGTTGACCTTGTGCGGCATGGTCGAGGAGCCGACTTCGCCGTCCTTCAGTGCCTGACGGAAGTAGCCCAGCGAGATATAGCCCCAGATGTCGCGTGCCAGGTCGATCAGAATCGTGTTGCCGCGACGCACGATGTCGCAGTATTCGGCGATGCCGTCGTGCGGCTCGATCTGGGTGGTCATGGGGTTGTAGTCGAGCCCCAGGTTCTCGACGAAAGTCTGCGCAAAGGCCGGCCAGTCGACTTCCGGGCAGGCCACGACATGGGCATTGAAGTTGCCCACGGCACCATTGATCTTGCCCGGTATCTCGATCTCGGCCAGGCGCTTGCGCTGGCGCTCCAGGCGCGCGGCCACATTGGCCAGTTCCTTGCCCAGGGTGGTGGGCGAGGCGGTCTGGCCGTGGGTGCGCGAGAGCATCGGCACAGCGGCATGTTGATGGGCCATGTCGCGCAGGACGCGGCCGAGCGCATCCAGTTCCGGCAGCAGTACCTGCTGTCCCACGTCGCGCAGCATCAGCGCATAGGCCAGGTTGTTGATGTCCTCGCTGGTGCAGGCAAAGTGCACGAACTCGCTGGCCCGAGCCAGCGCATCGCTGTCGCCGAGGGCTTCCTTGATGAAGTATTCGACCGCCTTGACGTCATGGTTGGTGGTCGCTTCGATGGCCTTGATGCGTTCTGCGTCCCTGATCGAAAAATCGTCGACGATCTTCTGCAGCCGAGCCTCTTCGGCTTCGGACAGGGACGCCAGTTCTGGCAGTTCGGGCAAGCGCGCCAAGGCAATCAGCCAGGCAATCTCGACCCCAACCCGGCGATGGATCAGCCCGAATTCGCTGCAGATCGGACGCAGGGACTCGATTCTGGCCGCATAGCGGCCGTCGAGCGGCGAAACGGCGGTAAGGGTATCCATGGCAGTGGCAGATCCGATCACGACAAGCCTTTCATTTTACAGTGCTTGGCGCGCATGTACCGCATGTTCATGGCGGATGTGCAAACATGGTCTGGCAAGGATGTCCGGAAACGGGGAGTAGCGAATGACCCAGATCTACGACGAAATGCGCGATGCCGAGGGTGCGCTTCGCCCCCATTACCGGCAATTTGCGGCCTGGCTGGAGCGCACGCGCCCGGAGCGCATCGCACAGAAGCGGCGCCAGGCGGAAGTCTCTTTCCACCGTGTCGGCATCACCTTTGCTGTTTATGGCGAGGAAGCCGGCGGTGAGCGCCTGATTCCTTTCGACATCGCGCCGCGCATCATTCCGGCCGGTGAATGGAAAGTGCTGGAGGCGGGCCTGATGCAGCGCGTGCGGGCGCTGAACATGTTCCTGCACGATGTCTATCATGAGCGGCGCATCCTCGAATACGGCAAGATTCCCGAGTCGCTGGTGGTGAAAAACAGCCAGTATCGCCAGCAGATGGTGGGTGTGGATCTGCCGCATCACGTGTACGCGCACATCGCCGGCATCGATATCGTGCGGGCCGGCGAGGGCGAGTACTACGTACTCGAGGACAATCTGCGCGTGCCGTCCGGCGTGTCCTACATGCTGGAAAACCGCAAGATGATGATGCGCCTTTTTCCGCGTCTGTTTGCCCAGCACGCCGTGGCACCGGTCGAACACTATCCCGATGCACTGCTGGACACCCTGCAATCGGTCGGTCCGGATGCCCTGGACGAGCCGACCGTGGCCGTGCTGACGCCCGGGTCCTACAACTCGGCCTACTTCGAGCACGCATTTCTGGCCCAGCAGATGGGCGTGGAGCTGGTTGAGGGCCAGGACCTGTTCGTCGAGGACGCGACCGTCTACATGCGTACCACGCACGGTCCGAAGCAGGTGCACGTGATCTACCGGCGCATCGACGACGACTATCTTGATCCGAACGTGTTTCGCCCCGAATCGGTGCTGGGCGTGCCGGGGCTGTTCTCGGCCGTGGAGGCAGGGCGCGTCACCCTGGCCAACAGCTTCGGTACCGGCGTCGGTGATGACAAGGCGATCTACCCCTACGTGCCGGAAATGATCCGCTTCTATTTGAGCGAGGACCCGATCCTGCTCAATGTACAGACCTGGTGGCTGAGCCGTGACGAAGACCGCAAGTACGTACTCGATCACTTGCCGGAACTGGTGGTCAAGGAAGCCCAGGGTGCAGGCGGTTACGGCATGCTGATCGGCCCAGTGGCCAGCAAGGAGGAAATCGAGAACTTTCGCCGTCAGATCGAGGCGGAGCCGCAACGCTACATTGCGCAACCGACCTTGGCTCTGTCGACATGTCCCACCTTCGTCGAAAGTGGCGTGGCGCCGCGCCACATCGATTTGCGCCCCTACGTGCTGTCCGGCGCCGAGACCCGCGTGGTCCCCGGAGGACTGACCCGCGTGGCGCTGCGCGAGGGTTCGCTGGTGGTCAATTCCTCGCGGGGCGGCGGAACCAAGGATACCTGGGTGTTGGAGGCCTGAGAAATGCTCGCTGCCAGCAGCTGTGCGCGGTTCTTTCAGCCGCCGGCTGTCTGCATCGGTACCACGGCGGTCAGTCGCGAAACGCTTTCGCTCTTTCTTGATACAGGAAAGAACCAAACCCATCGCGGTAGCGAAAAAAATGGTCAAATTGGGACACGAGTAGATGCTGTGCAGAACTGCAAGTGACTTGTACTGGATGGCGCGGCAGGTCGAGCGTGCCGAGAATACGGCGCGGCTGGTTGACCTGACGCAGCGCATTTCGCTGCTGCCGGAGCGGCTCAATCCTGATCATGCCAGTGCCGGTGCGTGGCATCGGGCGCTGGACGCGCTGGGTTTGTTGTCGGGCTACCGGCATACACACGATACCGTCAAGCCGGTCGAGGTGGCGCGCTATCTGACTCTGGATGCAGCCAATCCGGCCTCGATTCGCAGTGCCCTGTTCCAGGCGCGCGAGCTGGGCCGGGCGCAGCGCGGGGCGATCACCGCCGAGATGTATCAGGAGTTGAACACGTCCTGGCTGGATCTGCACCGTTTTGAAGGCCAATGGTCGGACGAAGACGGCGCCGGGCCGCTGCTGGACTGGGTCAAGACCCGCTCGGCAGCTTTCCGGGGTGTCACCGAAGGCACCATGGGCCGTGACGAAGGTTACCGTTTCATGGCCCTGGGTACCTATGTCGAACGCGCTGACAACACGGTACGCCTGCTGGACGTGAAATATGCCCAGTACGAGGACACCCAGGTGCACGAGGCGCGCGACTTCATCCAGTACTACCAGTGGAGTGCGCTGCTGCAGGCGCTGTCGGCCTTCGAGTCCTACCGCAAGTTTTACCACGATGCGGTGCATCCCTTGCGTGTCGCGGAAATGATGATCTTTGACCGCCGCATGCCGCGCTCCCTTGTGACCTGCTGCAGCATCCTGCTGCAGTGTCTTGAGCTGCTGGCCGACCAGCCCGGCACCGAGGCCGAACGTCAGGCTGGCGCGCTGGCCTCGAGGTTGCGCTATGGGCGCATGGACGAAGTCGTGGACATGGGAATGCAGAAGTTCCTGCAGGCCTTCATGGAGCAACTGGATACCCTGACCGACACGATCGTGCAGCAGTTCATGGTGTCGACGCATACCGGCGGCGGAAGCACCCAAAGCCAGCGGCAAACAGTGCTAAGCTGACCCACTTTTGGCCAGAGCAGACTTCCCGCAATGACCTATTGCATCGGCATGGGACTCGATGACGGACTGGTATTGGTATCCGATTCGCGGACCAATGCCGGCATCGACAAGATTGCCCGCTTCGAGAAGATGAAAGTCTTTGAGCAGGCGGGTGAGCGCGTACTGGTCACGCTGTCAGCCGGGAACCTGTCGGTCACCCAGAACGCCTTGAGCCTGCTGGAGCTGCGCAGACGCCAGGATGCCGAGGCGCCTTCGTTCTGGAACGTCGGCTCGATGCAGGAAGCGGCGCGACTCCTGGGCGATGCCATGCGCGAAGTGCGCGTGCGGGACGAAGAGTATCTGCGGGAAAAGAACATCGATTCCTCGGCATCGTTCATTCTGGGTGGTCAGATTGCCGGCGAGCCGCCACGCCTGTTCCTGGTCTATTCGGAAGGCAACTACATCGAAGCGCTCACGGACACGCCGTATTTCCAGATTGGCGAGATCAAGTACGGCAAGCCCGTCCTGGATCGCCTGATAACGCGCCAGACCCGCCTGGGGGATGCGGTCAAGTGTGCCATGGTCTCCTTTGACGCCACCATTCGCTCCAATCTCTCGGTCGGCGCGCCACTGGACTTGCTGGTCTATCGCCGCGACAGCTTGCAAGTGGAATGCCGCCGGCGGCTGCTGGAAGACGACCCCTGGCTGACGGCGGTCAAGGCAGCCTGGGCGCAGGGCTTGCGCGCTGCATTCGACGGCTTGCCGGAGCCTGATCTGGACAGTTGAGAGCGACCGTTCTGCTCCATTGCAGCGGTAGTACCAATGCCCCCCGGAATGTGCTAGCTTGAGCGTGAAGTTCGAGTCGCGGCGGTCAGCTTGTATCGGCCCTCGCAAAAGCACCGGGTCAGCCCGCATGGGCTCCAAGCCACTTTGGCCCCGATGTACGGCGACCCGGCCCATCCGGCAAACGCATGCCAGGAATTCTGTTGTGCGGTTGTCGTCATGATTCGGGGGTCAAAACGATGCTTCAATCCACTTTGCAACGCAAGACGCTGTATCGGGCCGTTGCGGCCGCGTGCCTGTCGCTCGGGCTCATGGGGCCGGCACTGGCGCAGGACAATCCCCAATCCGGGCAGCAGAACCAGGAACCCAGGACCCTGGGTACCACCGTGGTCACGGCACAAAAGCGCGAGCAGGTGCTGCAGGATGTACCGATTTCGGTGACCGTACTCGACAACCAGGTGCTGGAGGATACGGGCGTGACCGACATCAAGGACCTCCAGGTGCTGGTGCCGGATTTGACCGTCAACAGCACCCAGACCTCGGCCAACACCGTGGTGCGCATGCGCGGTGTGGGTACCGTGGGCGACAATATGGGACTTGAATCCTCGGTCGGCATCGTGATTGATGGTGTCTACCGGCCGCGCAATGGCGTCGGCTTCGGCGATCTCGGTCAGATTGAGCGCGTCGAGGTCTTGAAAGGCCCCCAGGGTACGGTGTTCGGCAAGAACACATCGGTTGGCGTGATCAACGTCATTACCCAGGCACCGTCATTCAGTACCTATGCCGATGGTGAACTGACCTTTGGCAACTACAACGCGCGCGTGGCCAAGGGTACGTTCAACGTGCCATTTGGTGACACGACCGCTTTCCGCATCCACGCCGCCACCCACCGCCGCGATGGGGTCATGGACATGGTGACCGGGCAGGGACCGCGCACCAAGGATGACGACTACGACACGCACTACGATTTTGTCCGTGCCCAGTTGCGGATTGAACCGACCAGCAACGTGAACATTCGAGTGATTGGCGATTACGCCAAGCGTGATGAGTATTGCTGCTCGGCGGTCACCATTGCGCGCGAGAACACGCCCGGGCTGGGCTACAACGCGCCGGCAGCGGTACTCAATGCGCTGGTGGGCGGCAATGCGGTCAAGCCCGAGGTCGATCCGTTCGCGCGCATCGCCTACGGCAACCGCAGCACCAACGAGAAAGTCGACGACAAGGGCATTTCCGCCGAAGTGAACTGGAATACCAATTGGCCCGGAACGCCCACGCTGACCTCAATCACCTCCAAGCGCAGCTGGGACTCGGTCAACGGCATCGATCTGGATTTCAGCACTGCCGACGTGCTCTACCGCAGCCCGGACAGGGACGAGTCCCTGTCCGCGTTTGACACCTTCAGCCAGGAGTTTCGCCTGACCGGCAGCAGCGGCGCCGTCGACTGGATGGTGGGCATGTTTTACAGCGACGAGGATCTGGACCGCAACGATTCCTACCGCATGGGACCGCAGTATGAGCCCTATCTGTCGACCCTGGTCGGCAGCCAGGTGCTGGGCGGTCTGGCGGCGCAACTGGCGCCGATGGGCATCACGGTCGACATGAGCAACCCGGCAACCTTCCTGTCCCAGGTCAGTGGCCAGCCCTTCGGCACCAATTTCACCGGTCTGGGCGCGCTCGACGAACATCGCCAGAACGCCACGAGCTGGGCCTTGTTCAGCAACAATACCTGGCATGCGACCGACCAGCTCGATATCACGGCAGGGCTGCGCTACACGCACGAGAAGAAGGATCTCGATTCGCGCTATGCAAATCCCAACGGCGCGGTCGGCTGCGGTTCGGTGCTGACCGACGTCAGCGGGCGGGTGGCGGCTGCATTGACCGCCCGCGGCATTCCAATTGCCAATCTGCCACCCGAGGTTCAGCAGCAGATTCTGGGCGCCGTTGCGCCGCAGATCGCCGGCTACATGTGCCTGCCCTGGGCCAACGCCCTGCACAATGGCCGTCACGTTGAACAGAGCCGCAGCGAAGGCGAATGGTCGGGAACGCTCAAGGCCTCCTGGCGCTGGAGTCCGGAGCTGATGACCTACGTGTCGGCGGCACGCGGCTACAAGGCCGGCGGCTTCAACCTCGACCGGGTCCAGTCGGCCACGGGTCTGTCCTCGGGTACCGAGGGCATCACGCCGGTGGATGACACCTCGTTCCCGGGCGAGTTTGTCGACAGCTACGAACTGGGCGCGCGCAGCACCCTGGCAGGCGGCAACCTGCTGCTCAATGCCACCTTGTTCTATCAGCGCTTCAGTGACTTCCAGCTCAACAGCTTCCTCGGCACCAGCTTCGTGGTGCGCTCGATTCCCGAGCTGGTCTCCAAGGGCGTCGAGACCGAACTGGTGTGGCAGAGCCCGGTGGACGGCCTGTCGTTCCAGGGGGGCGTGACCTATGCCGACAGCCAGTACGGCAACGATCCGCTGCCCGATGATGGACTGGTCTTGTTGCCTGGCAGTCGCATCGCATTCGCTCCGTTGTGGTCGGCATCTGGTGCCGTGCATTTCGAGCGCAATCTGGGCAGTTCACTGCTGGGCACCTTCCATATTGGCGCCAAGTACATGTCTGACTACAACACGGGCTCGGACCTGGACCCGGAGAAAATGCAAGGGGCCGGCACCATGGTCAACGCACGGCTGGGCCTGGGCGCACGCAACAAGGCCTGGACGGTCGAGCTGTGGGC
This sequence comes from uncultured Rhodanobacteraceae bacterium, assembly GCA_965651365.1. GTDB lineage: Bacteria > Pseudomonadota > Gammaproteobacteria > Xanthomonadales > Rhodanobacteraceae > DASSBG01. Next base: position 14,737 of record CBFGSA010000003.1, read on the forward strand.
CCGAAACCTCACCGATGCCGACTACCTGCAGGTGGGCTTCGATGCCCCGATCCAGGCCGGCGCCTGGAACGGCTTCCTGCAGCCGCCGCGGACCTACGGCGTGACCCTGCGCCTGCAGTACTGATGATGCCGGGATTCGGGATTGGCGATTCGGGATGGGCGTAGGGTACTGCTGAACGAAGTGAAGCGCACCATCGAAGGCTTCACGCCACGGCGCACTTCGTTCCTCAGCAGCACCCTGCGAGGCAGCGATGCGCACCGTCGAGGCTTTCACCTCCCGCTGCGCCTCACGCCCGTAGGGTGCTGCTGAACGCAGTGAAGCGCACCATCGAAGGCTTCACGCGACGGTGCGCTTCGTTCCTCAGTAGCACCCTACGGCGCAGCGATGCGCACCGTCGAGGCTTTCACCTCCTGCTGCGCCTCACGCCCGTAGGGTGCTGCTGAACGAAGTGAAGCGCACCATCGAAGAGTTCACGCCACGGTGCGCGTCGTTCCTCGGCAACATCCTGCGACGCAGCAAAGCGCATGACGATGCGGAGCGCGCGCTCAGTCGCTGTCCGGCTGCGGCTGTGAGCCCTTTGCCACCATCAGCAGAACTTTGTCAATCCGGGCGCCGTCGAGGTCCACGACTTCGAAATAGTGGTCGCGCCAGCTGAAGTGCTGGCCGGTGTCGGGTATGCGCCCGAACTCGGCCATGATCATCCCGGCCACGGTACGAAACTCGTGCTCGTCCTGGTGCGGCAGTTCGTCTTCGCCCAGCAGTTCGAGCAAATCGTCGCAGGGCAAGGCGCCGTCGACCAGGTAACTTCCGTCGGCGCGCCGCACGACTGGGGAATCATTGTGCGCGGGGCTGCTGTCGCCGGAGCTGGAACGGCCGACGACAGCGCCTAGCAGGTCGTTCAAGGTGACGATGCCCTCGATGTCGCCGTATTCGTCGACCACCATGGCCATTGCAGTTTCCGCTTCCCGAAAATCCTCGAACAGATCCAGTGCCCGGGCCGTGGCCGGCACATAGACCGGCTTGGCCAGTTTGCGGAAAAGATCCACATGCGGGCGGGCGATATCTTCGATGAGTGTCTTCACTTCGAGGATGCCGATGATCTCGCTCTCGTCGCCGCGATACACCGGATAGCGTGAAAACGGTGTGGAACGCAGTACGCCGAGGTTCTGCTCCAGCTCGGCTTCGGCGTCCAGCCAGGCGATGCGCGTGCGCGGTGTCATGACGCTGTCCACGTTTCGATCGCCAAGGCGCAGTACCCGATTGACCATATTGCGCTCGTCAGAATCGAGTACCCCCTGTTCGGCGCTCTCGGCCACCATAAGTCGAATTTCCTCTTCGCTGATGATGCCGCTGCGCTTCTTGTGCAGACCAAGCAGTTTGAGAATCAGCGTGCTGGAGGTGTTGAGGATCCATACGAACGGGGCGGACAAGCGGGCGATCACCAGCATCGGCACGGCAATCTGGGTGGCTATCCGTTCCGGAGCCACCAGTGCCGCCCGTTTGGGTACCAGCTCACCCACCACGATGTTGAGAAAGGTGATCAGGGCTACACTGCAGAAAATGCCGATGGGCAGGGCATAGGCGGCCACCGGGCTCCAACCTGTCTGTTGCAGCCAGTGCCCCAGCTTGTTGCCGATCGAGGCACCGGTGGCGACGCCGGTCACAATACCCACCAGGGTGATGCCAACCTGAACGGTGGACAGGATTTGTTCTGGATGTTCAACCAGGCTCAGGGCGGCCCGGGCACGGGCACTGCGCCGCGCGCTGTGTTTGAGCAGGCTTTTGCGCGAGGCCACCACGGCGATTTCGGACAGGGCAAAAAAGCCGTTCAACAGCGCCAGCAGCAGAACCAGTCCGATTTCCGGCAGCATCAGGCGATGGCCTCCGATGATTTGCGCTGGCGCGTGCGGGTTCGCTTCATGGCGTCGGCACGCTGGCCCAGATGCCGGCCGTGAAGTGGTGCGAGTTGACCCACAGGTGCGTGGCGATGCCGGCGACATAGCCCAGCGCAATGGCCCAGCTCCAGCGCAGGTGCGCCATGAAAGTGTACATGCCGCGCGAGCTGCCCATCAGCGCCACGCCGGCTGCCGAACCCACCGACAGCAGGCTGCCGCCGACGCCGGCAGTGAGGGTGATCAGCAGCCACTGGCCATGATCCATCGGCGGCTGCATCTGCAGCACCGAGAACATGATGGGGATGTTGTCGACGATTGCCGACAGCACGCCCATGATCGAGTTGGCCACGGTGAAGCCGAGGGTCCCGTAGACGTGGGTCGATGCCAGCTCCAGAAAGCCCATCGCCGCCAGACCACCGACGCAGGCCAGCACGCCGTAGAAGAACAGCAGCGTGTCCCACTCGGCATTGGCGATGATGCGGAATATCGAATACGGCTCGTGATCGACGCCCTGGGCGAGAGCATAGCGCCGCTGGCGGCTGTCGATATTGGTCGCCAGCAGGTTCAGCAGCGCCAGGCCGGTCAGCATGCCGTACACCGGCGGCATGCCCAGCCACTGCTTGCCGGCCACCGTGATGATGATGGTCAGGGCGAAGCTGATGCAGATGCCGATGCCGCCCGGCTTGATGTGGGCCGTACCCTCCATCGGCGCCGGGCGGTCCCTGGGCACGGCGAAACTCATGATCAGTGCCGGCACCAGCCAGGTCACCATGGAGGGGATGAACAGGCGGAAGAATTCGAAGAAGTCGACGACGTGCGCCTGCCACACCATCAACGTGGTGATGTCACCAAAGGCGCTCCAGGCACCACCGGCATTGGCCGCCACCACCAGATTGATGAAGGCCAGAATGACGAAGCGGGCGTTGCCGCCACCGACCGCCAGGATCACTGCCGACATCACCAGCGAGGTGGTCAGGTTGTCGAGCAGAGCGGACAGGAAGAAGCCCAGGATGCCGGTCATCCAGAACAGCATCCGGTAGCTGAGGTTGCGCCTTGTCAGCGCCGAGCGCAGCGCCTCGAACACGCCGCGTTCGCCCATGCCGGTGACATAGGTCATGGCCACGACCAGAAAAAAGAACAGCTCGGCGAATTCGAGAAACATGTTCTCGAAAGCAATGCGCACCGGCTCGGCTTCATCGCCGCTGCCAATATGCCAGGCGATCAGTCCCCAGATGATGGCAGCACCCAGCATCACCGGCTTGGATTTGGCCAGATGGATTCGTTCTTCGAAGATCACGCCGAGGTAGGCCAGGACGAATATGCCCACGGCAATCCAGCCCAGCGGGCTGGCGACCATGTCGAAATTTTCCGGTGTGCGACCGGCTGCCAGTGCTGCGCTGGCCGGTCCAAACAGCAACATCAGGCAAGCAAAGATTCGTTTCATTGGGCCTTTTCTCGTGTCAAGCTGCCGTGAGGTCGCTTGTTTGTGTACCATAGCGCATCGATTTCCCCATATGCCGGGCGGCGCGCCCGGTCATGCGTGTCAGCGGACAGGTGCCCATGTTCTCATTGCAGACGATTTTCGGCAAAGGCGACAAATTCTACGACCTGCTGCTGGCCAGTGCGCAGCAGGCCAGCAGCAGTGCCCAGGCCCTGCAGGCCATCGTCGATGAAGACCAGCCGCCAGCGATGGAGCGCTTTGATGCCGCGCATCAGCGCGAGAAGAACCTGGCCAGTGAAATCAGCGAGGCGCTGATCAATACTTTCGTGACCGCGCTGGATCGCGAAGACATCGAGGCGCTCAACTCTGCGCTGTACAAGATCCCCAAGACCATCCAGAAATTTGCCGAGCGCTATCTGTTTGTCAGCGAACGTCTGGGTCCGCTTGATTTCGGCCAGCGCGTCGAACTGCTCGTTCGCGCCACCCGGGTCGTCGAGGAAATGGTGGCCGAGCTCAAGAAGGGCTTGCGCATAGACCGGATCAAACCCTTGCAGGAACGGCTGCAGGCCATTGAATCCGAAGCCGATCGCCTGCTGCTCGAGCCCTACAACGCTCTGTACCTCGAATCAAGCGACCCCCTGCGCGTGATGCTGGCCAAGGATCTGTACGAGCTGCTGGAAAAGGCCATCGACAAATGCCGCGATGCCGGCAACGTGGTGTACACCGTCGTACTGAAGAACTCCTAGCCCGGACAATTCATGAGTCTCGTTCTTGTGCTGGTCGTGGTCCTGGTGGCCCTGATTTTCACCTATATCAACGGCTTCCACGATACGGCCAATTCCATCGCCACGGTCGTTGCCACCAAGGTGTTGACGCCGGGTCAGGCCGTGCTTATGGCGGCCGTGACCAATCTGATTGGCGCGCTGTGGGGTACGGCCGTGGCGATGACGATTGCCTCGGGCATTGTCGACGCGGGGGTGGTGCACGTCAGTGCCGAATTGCTGATCGGCGCGCTGCTGGGCGCGATTGTCTGGAATCTGATCACGTGGTGGTTCGGCTTGCCCTCCAGTTCCAGTCATGCCCTGATCGGCGGCCTGATCGGCGCCGCCTTTGCCGCCTCGGGCAACAACATCAACTCCACCATCTGGGCTCAGGGCAATACGCACTGGTGGGGGGACACCGGCGTGATACCCAAGGTCATCGTGCCGATGGTGGCCTCGCCGCTGATCGGCTTCACCATTGCCTTTGTCGTGATGGGCAGCCTGTTTGCACTGATGGCCTGGTTCGCCTCGCGCAGGGGCTGGCTGCAACGGCTTGGCCGCACACCGTTTGCGAATGCCTTTTTCGGCAAGGCGCAGTTGTTGTCGGCCAGCGCCATGGGCGTGTCACACGGGCTCAACGACGCGCAAAAGACCATGGGCATCATTGCATTGGCATTGGCCAGCGGCACAGCCGCCGGCCATCTGGACAATCTGCCGCACTGGCTGGCGTTTTTGCGCATACCCGAGGACATCAGCGGCGGCTTCGAGGTGCCGGTGTGGATCAAGGTTCTTTGTGCGTTGACCATGGCTGCCGGCACGGCGGGCGGCGGCTGGCGCATCATCAAGACCCTGGGTCACAAGATGGTACGCCTGCACCCGATCCACGGTTTCGCCGCCGAATCGAGCGCGGCCGCGGTCATCATCGTGTGCTCGATCATGGGCATTCCCGTGTCTACCACGCACAACGTGTCGGCATCGATCATGGGCGTGGGTGCAGCCAAGCGCTTCAGTGCGATTCGCTGGACCGTGGTCGAACGCATGGTCTGGTCGTGGATCCTGACGCTGCCGATCACGGCCCTGATCAGCTACGGCCTGGTACTGGCCCTGCACGGACTGTTCGAATAAGTTCGCTTTCGAACGGGCCAGTGATCAGAAGTTCGTCATGCTGATGGCATTGAAGGATTCGACACAATTGTGATTCGATTCGCCTGGGCACACGAGCGGTGCACGGCAGACCAGAACGGTTTGCATGCTGATCTCGTGGGCGGCATCGAGTTCGGCCTCGACGTCGGACAGGAACAAGATTTCATTGGGCGGCAGGCCAATGCTGTCGGCAATCTTGCGGTAGGAATCCGGTTCGCGTTTGGGGCCGGTCTCGGTGTCGAACCAGCCGTCAATCAGCGGGCGCAAATCACCGGCTTCGCTGTAGCCGAAAAACAGCTTTTGCGCGGCGACCGAGCCGGAGGAGTAGACGTACAGGCGGATGCCTTGTTCGTGCCAGTGGCGCAGGCATTCGGCGACTTCGGGGTACATGTGGGCCTGGTAGGCGCCCGACTCGTAACCTTCCTTCCAGATCATGCCTTGCAGCGCTTTCAGGGGAGTGGCCTTGCGGTCCTGGTCGATCCACGTGATCAGCACTTCGATCAGTTCGTTGCGGCTGGCCGATACCAGACCCGCATCCTTGGCGGTTTCAGAAAGCCAATGCTGCACTTCAGTCGTTTCGGCGTGAGTTTCGACAAAGGCCGGCAGGCGCTTGCGGGCAAACGGAAACAACACGTCCTTGACGAAGGAGATTGCGCTGGTGGTGCCCTCGATGTCGGTGACGATGGCGCCAATCATGCGGCCGGCTCCATGCGCGGAAAGTTGTCGGCGATGGCGCTGCCGGTGAAGCGGGCGACCCAGCCATCGGGATTGGTGAACAGGCGGATCGCGGTGAAGCTGGGCCGCGCACTCATGTCGAACCAGTGCGGTGTGCCCGCCGGCACGCCGATCAGGTCGCCCTGACAGCACAGCACGTTGTAGACGCGCTCCCCGATGTGCAAAGTGAACAGGCCGCTGCCGGCCACGAAAAAGCGCACCTCGTCTTCGGCGTGGGTGTGTTCGGACAGGAACTTCCGGCGCAATTGGCCGCGTTGCGGATGCTCGGGCGACATGCTGACGACATCAACCGAGTGGTAGCCTTCCTCGCCCATCAAGCGGTCAATGTCTGTCTGGTAGGCGGCGATGACTTTTTCCGCGGTATCACCGGGCTGGATCGCGTGCTCGGCGCGCCAGCGCTCGAAGCGCACCCCGGCGCGAGCCAGCTCGGTTGCAATGGTTGCCGGATCGTCGGTTTCCAGCACCACTTCATCGGGCCGGTCGTGCGGATGGATGCGCAGGGTACTCATGTGCGTGTGCTCCGGGCCGGGCTGGCGCCGCCAAGTCGAATCAGATCAAGCTCGCAGCCGAGCAGAAAGTCCAGCGCCTCGATATGGCGGCTGGCTTCATCCATGCTGCGCCCCCAGGTGTACAGGCCGTGTCCTTCAATCAGATACCCGTGCATGGCTTTTCCGCTGTCCAGCCAGGCATCGACCTTGGCCATGATGTCGGGCATGTGCTGACTGTTGGAAAAAATCGGCAGTTCCAGAATGCCGTCATGACTGTCGATACCTGTTACGGCTTTTTGCAGCTCCCAGCCTTCCAGGCGCACCACGCCATGACCGGCAAAAAGACGTGATGCCACGCTCTGGCTTGCCGAGTGGGTGTGCAGGATGGCACCTGCGTCGGCAAAGCGCTGGTATATCTGAATATGCAGTGCGCATTCGGCCGAAGGCCGCTGCGTGGCGTCCAGTGGTTTGCCCTGCTTGTCCACGGCAATGACGTCGGCGGCTGCAAGGCATCCCTTGTCGCCACCCGAGCGTGTCATGGCAATGGTGTCATGGTCGATACGCATCGAGAAGTTGCTGCTGGTCGCCGGCGTCCAGCCGCGGGCGGCCAGAGCACGGCCGGCGCTGACGATGCTTTCCGCGATCGTGTCGGGTACCGGATTCATGCGTGCTGGCGATGGACGGAAATGAGAGCCATTCTCGAAACTCAGTTGGCGTTTGGGAAGCGGGCGTAGAATGCCACACAGGTGGTGCGCTTGGCACCCATCGTGAAGCTTGAAGGAGAATTTTCCATGACCGAAATGAATCAAGATATCGAATCACGGCGCCGCTTTCTCAAGATAGCCGCGGGCACGGCTACGGTAGCGGCAGTCGCCGGGGTGACCGGCCTGTTCCCGCGTTCGGCCATGGCTGCGGATCTGCCGCATCTCAAGCTGGATGATCCGATGGCCAAGGCGCTGCATTACACCAACGATGCCAGCAGCTCGGACAATCCCAAGCACAAGAAGGGTGACGACTGCGCCAACTGCAAGTTCTACCACGGTGCGAAGGGCCAGGAATGGGGTCCGTGCGACTTGTTCCCGGGCAAGGCGGTGCACGAGAAAGGTTGGTGCGTGTCGCACGCGCCCGCGGCCTGAAGTTTCGCGATCGCAATACAGAAAAAGCCGGCTTCGCGCCGGCTTTTTGCTGTGTGCAGGAGCCTGGACGGTAGAAACGGACCCGGCTGCCAAATAAAACAACCCGGGCGCATCAGGCCGAGGAGCTGACTCATCCTGACGCGTCCGGGCTGCGACCGAGGAACCACTGCCAAGCAAGATTCTTCGGGGAAACGATTTTAGCGCGCCGGGGTGGGTTCGGCCAAGACTTGATTTGAAAATCAATTAGTTTCGGAATTTCAATCAGTTGAATGAAAAAGCCAATCCAGATTCCAAACAAATTCTTCACAATACGGTTGCGTATGGTGGGCTCGGGTGGTCATTGATCGCCACCGGACATCCGGTCGGAGCAAAACATTTGTGCTGACAATTGTTGCCGCCGACGCCCGTGGGCGACTCAGACATCCGGATTGCGCAAGGCGCTGTGCCGGTAGCCGTACAATGCGTAGATCGCCAGGCCGATCACGGTCCAGATTCCCATCAGCAGCCAGTTGTACCAGTTCATCTGCAGCAGCAGGAACAGGCAGCTCAAGATACCCAGGGTCGAGATGATGCCGACGCGAGGCACCCGGAACGGTCGCGGCAGTTCCGGCCGTGTGCGGCGCAGCATCCACACACCGCCGCACACGGCGATGAAGGCAACCAGGGTACCCATCGAGACCAGATCGCCCAGCACATCCAGCGGGAAGATGGCGGCCAGGATGGCGATGCCGATACCGGTGATGACGGTGTTGATGTGCGGCGTGCGGTAGCGCGGATGGACCTTGGCAAAGACCGGCGGCAACATGCCGTCGCGGCCCATGATCATGAAGATGCGCGGCTGGGCAATGATCATCACCAGCACCACGGACGACAGACCGAGCAGGGCGCCGACCTCGACGATGGTACGCAGCCAGGCCAGTTGCGGGTGGCCGGCGATGGCGGTAACCACCGGCTCGCGCGTGCCGAGCTGGTCGAACGGGGTCAGGCCGGTCATTACCGCCGCCATGGCGATGTAGAGCAGGGTGCAGATCACGAGAGTGGCAATGATGCTGATCGGCATGTCGCGTTGCGGATTGCGCGATTCCTGTGCCGCGACCGAGGTGGCCTCGAAGCCGATGTAGGCGAAAAACACCATGGCCGCGCCACGGAACACGCCCGACCAGCCGAACATTCCGTCACCTTGCGCTGCCGGAATGAAGGGCGTCCAGTTACTGGTGTCGATGAAGCGCCAGCCGGCCACGATCACCAGCATGATCAGGATCACCTTGGCGATCACGATGGCCATGTTGACGCCGCTGGAGGCGCGAATGCCGACATAGCACAGCCAGGTCAGGCCCAGAATCAGCAGTACCGCGGGCACGTTCATGACGGCACCCGTGGCGACCAGCTCGCCACCCTGGAAGGCCAATGGAGCATCAACCAGTGAAGCGGGCAGATGGATGCCCATGCTGTCGAGCAGGCTGAGTAGATAGCCGGTCCAGCTCACGGCCACGGCCGAGGCCGAAACGCCGTATTCCAGCACCAGGTTCCAGCCGATGAACCAGGCGACCAGTTCGCCCAGGGTGGCGTATGCGTAGGAATAGGCGCTGCCGGAGACCGGAATCATGGTCGCAAACTCGGCATAGCAAAGCGCCGTGAAACCCGAACAAGCCGCAGCCAGTACGAATGACAGAATCACCGCCGGCCCGGCATGACCGGCCGCGGCAATGCCGGTGATCACGAAGATGCCGCCGCCGATCACGGCACCAATCCCGATGCCGATCAGTCCCCAGGGCCCCAGCGTTCGCTTGAGTCCCGGGCCGTGTGCCGCGACCGATTCGGCGCTGTCGATCTTGGTGGCGAGCAGTTGTTTCAGCATCGTGTTCCCCTGATGAGTTGGCGCGGCCGATTATGCGGCAAATGGCTGTCACAGCGAAATCATTGCTGGCCGCTGGTCGTTTTGGTGGCTGCACGCGAAGGTGTGCTCGATTTGGTTCAGCAGCATGCAGCGACAGTTTGCGAAACGGTCATTCGGCGCGACGTGACATGCAGTCGGGGGTGACGCCGGCGTGTGGATTGGACCCCCGATCGTCGGCCATCCCTGGCCTGTCGGGGGTGACGCCCTCCTGGCGTCACTTTGGGGTGAGGCGGACGGCGCCGTCAAGGCGGATGGTGGTGCCATTGATGTAGCGGTTGGCCAGAATGAAGGCGACGGTGTTGGCGTATTCGTCCGGTTGGCCCAGGCGCGACGGGAAGGGGATGGATTCGGCCAGCGACTGTTGCACGCTTTCCGGCATGCCGTCGACCATGGGTGTCCAGAAGATGCCCGGTGCGATGGTGGCTACGCGGATGCCGAAACGCGCCAGTTCGCGTGCCATGGGCAAGGTCATGCCGACCACGCCGCCCTTGGACGCCGAGTAGGCGGCCTGACCGATCTGGCCTTCATAGGCCGCGACGCTGGCGGTGTGGACGATGACGCCACGCTCGCCGTCCTCGCCCGGTTCATTGTCCTGCATGACGGCGGCTGCGGCCTTGGCGACATTGAAGCTGCCGATCAGGTTGACTTTGACGGTGCTGGCGAAGCGCTCCAGCGGCATCGGGCCTTCGCGGCCCAGAACGCGCCCGGCACCGAGAATGCCCGCACAATTGACCAGCACGTTGAGGCCATCCATGGCCTTCGCCGCTGCCGCGACATGCTCGCCAACCTGCGCTTCGTCGGTGACATCGGTGGCCATGAACGATGCGCTTTCACCGAGCGTGCCGACAGCTTGCCGGCCCTTGTCCTCGTTGACATCGAACAGGGTGACCGAAGCGCCGGTCGAAACAAGATGGTGTGCCACGGCATTGCCGAGGCCGGACGCGCCACCGGTGATGACGGCCTTGATCTGCGTGTTGTCCATTGGTATTCCCGGTTGGAGTCAGCCGATCATCTTAACCTGTTACGAGAGCTCAGCGCCTCGCTGCATCGCTGAGCCCGGCAACGTACTGGGCCAGTTGCGCCGGTGGCAGGGGTTGCGAGAACAGGAAGCCCTGGGCAAACCGGACGCCTTGCAGGCGCATGAAATCGCGCTGCTCGGGCGTTTCGACCCCTTCGGCAATCACCTTGAGGTCGAGCGTGTCGGCAATGCGCACCATGGCCTCGCAGATCACTGCGTCGGCAGCCTGATCCGGGATGCCCTGCATGAAGGTGTGGCTGATCTTGATGCCGTCGATGGGTAGATGGCGCAGGTAGCTCAGGGCGGAAAAGCCTTCGCCAAAATCGTCCAGCAGCAGGCCCACCCGGAGTTCACGCAGCTCACCGAAAATGTCGACGGTCTCGGGCAGGCTGTCGATAAGCACCCGCTCGGTGAACTCCAGATCGAGCATGTCGGGTGATACGTCGTACTTGCGGGTGGCCTGCCGGATACTGTCGACCAGGTTGCCACTGAGCACCTGGCGATGCGATACATTGATCGCCATTGCACCGGTAGCCAGGCCAGCCGCGCGCCAGGCGGCCAGTTGCCGGCAAGCCTCGTTGATCACCCAGGCGCCGATGCGCACGATATCGCCGGAGGCTTCCGCGAAGGGGATGAAGCGGTCGGGTGGCACGGCTCCCAGCTGCGGGTGATCCCAGCGCAGCAGGGCTTCGACGCCCACCAGCTCCTGACTGTCGAGCGACAGTTGCGGTTGGTAAACCAGACGCAACTCCTGATTGTCCACGGCCAGGCGCAACTGGGACTCGATTTCCAGGCGTTCACGCTGTCGCTCGCGGGTGTCGAGGTTGTAGGCCTGCCAGGTGCTGCGGCCGCGGCGCTTGGCCTCGAACATGGCCTCGTCGGCATGTTGCACCAGTTGCTCGGCGGTATCGGCGTCGCGTGGCCAGGCCGCCATGCCGATCGACACGCTCAAGGCCAGCTTTTCGCCTTCAAGCCTGAACACCGGCCCGAACGCATCCAGGATGTTCTGCGCCAACGCATCCGGTTGCCGACAATGCTCCGGGTTGGTGACCAGCACTACAAACTCGTCATTGCCGAAATGCGCCAGCTCGCCCGCGCCACGCGTGCATTCGCGCAAGCGCTTCGAGGCAGCAAGCAGCAAGCGGTCGCCGGCGTGGTGGCCCAGCATGTCGCTCAGAACCTTGAACCGGTCGAGGTCGATGTAGAACACGATCAGCGCCTCGTCCCTGGATCTTGCGGCAATGTGCAATTCGATCGACTCCAGCATCACGTTGCGGTTGGGCAACTTTGTCAACGCGTCGCGGGTGGCCTGCTTGCGCAGCCGGCGCTCCAGGGTCTTGCGCTCGTCGATGTTCTGCATGGTGCCGACAATGCCGTAGATGCGTCCCTCCCGCTGCAAGGGGCGTCCGCTGAAGTTGACCCAGCGGTGGCGGCCGATGGCCGAGTGCAGCTCCAGTTCAAGGTCGAAATGGTCACCGCGCGCCCGTACCATGGCCAGCGCATGGCAGGCATCGGAACGGCTGTCCGGCGCGAAGAAATTGAGCATCCGTGCTTCACTGATGCTGCTGCCAGGTTCCAGGTCGTGAATGCGATACATGTGCTGGGTCCAGAACAGCGTACCGCGCAGATCATCGAGTTCCCAGCTGCCGATATCACCCAGCAACTGGGTACTCTGAAACATTTCGTTTTCCCGCTTCAGCGCACTCACATCGCTGAAGGTGCTGACAACCTGCAACAGCTTCTTGCTGCGCTCCTCGTACTGCGGTACCGCGTTGATCGAAAACCAGCGGTAGGCATGCAAATGCGGGATATACACGCCGACCAGGGTGCTCTGGATGCTTCGGCCGGTTTCGATGGCGCGGAATCCTGGGAGGTCGCGGGGTTTCAGGGTCTGGTTGTTCTTGTCTACAAAGCGCCAGGCGGCAACGGATTCGCGATTCAGGCTCAACATTTCCTCTTCGCTCAAGCCCAGCAGACGGCAGGCGGCAGGGTTGGCCGACTTCAGATACCCCTTGGCATCCTGGATCAGGACGCCCTTGTCCATGGCGTCCAGAAGCAGGCGATTGCGGGCCTCGCTGGCCTGCAGCTCGGCCACCATGGCCTGTGTTGCGCTGATATCGCGCGCCACGGCAATGACACGGCGTTCGCCATGGTCGAGAAAAAGCTTGGAATTGACCTCGCTGGGGAAGCGGCTGCCATCAGCATGCTGGTTGATGACTTGGGAGCTGAATGTCTCGTCGGCAGAATGGTTCTGCCAGATCTGGCGGATGTGATTCTCGGCAAGTTCAGGATTCAGGTCCTGCACACGGAGACGTCGCAGCTCGACCAGCGATTTGCCGAATCGCTCGCAGGCGGCACGGTTGGCATCGACGATGCGATCCTGGTCATCAAACAGGGTGACCGCATCGGGCACGGCGTCGAGCAGGGTGCGGTAGCGCGTTTGCCAGATTTGACTGGCATCTCGCAGGTGATTCAGCTCGGTGCGCAGTCGTTCCAGCGCTTCGCGCAAATCCGGTTCCGTGCAGGGCTCAGGCAGCTCGTCGAGGTGCGCGCGCGACCGTCCCGAGCCGGCCTGATTGTCCGGAGCATCCGGTGTCGGGGACTGACTGTCGCTGGCGCGATCGTGCCTGTGCATTCGTGCCCCTGCAGTGGCGTTGTGTCGATGGCCTCCAGCCGCCGACGCTGTTCACAGTCTGGAACGATCCGTGGCTCGGATCAAGTGCCGGATTTTGCCGCCAGCCCGGACTATTCAGGCGCGTTCGTGGCGAGCTGGTTCAAGAGCCTGCACCGGACTCGATCCGAAGGGGCATGTCCGGCGCGGGCTTCGCGACCGCGGGGCGCGCAGGCGTAGCCGGCACTACGCCGAGCACCACGACGGAGCGAAAGCCGCGCCGGGCGTGTCATTGGGACAGCGGGGTAGAAGGTTCATGACCAGTCCGGGCGAGTGCGCGAGCGACCCGACTGGAGCTTGGACGCTCCAGTTGTGCCGCCAGCCACAGGCCCGTGTCTGCCAGCCGCTTGAGATCAACGCCGGTGCTCATGCCCAATCCGTGCAGCATGTAGACCACGTCCTCGCTGGCCACGTTGCCCGTCGCACCCTTGGCGTAGGGACAGCCGCCGGTGCCGGATACTGCGCTGTCAACGACACGTACACCTTCCTCGAGGCAGGCCAGGATGTTGGCCAGTGCCTGGCCGTAGGTGTCGTGGAAATGCACGGCCAGATGTGCCATTGGTACCGCACTGGCCACGGCCTTGAGCATGCTGCGGGCCTTGCCTGGTGTGCCCACGCCGATCGTGTCGCCGAGCGAGATTTCCGTGCAGCCGAGTGCGTGCAGGCGTTCGGCCACGTGCACCACATCGGACACGGCAACGTCGCCCTGGTACGGGCAGCCGAGCACGGTGGAAATGTAGCCGCGCACGGTCACGCCGTCGCTCATGGCTCGTTCCATGACGGGCCGGAAGCGGTCGATCGACTCATCGATGCCGGCATTGATGTTTTTGCGGTTGAAGGCTTCGCTGGCCGCCGTGAACACGGCAATCTGCCCGGCGCCGGCGGCACGCGCTCGCGCGTAGCCTTTTTCGTTGGGCACCAGCACCGGATAGGTGACGCCGGGGCGGCGCTCGATGCCAGCCATGACTTCGGCTGCGTCAGCCATCTGTGGCACCCATTTGGGGCTGACGAAGCTGGTGGCCTCAATGGTCTTCATGCCGCAGGCGCCGAGCCGGTTGATCAGTTCGATCTTGGTCGCCGTGGCGATCTGCCTGGCTTCGTTCTGCAAGCCGTCACGCGGCGCAACCTCGACAATCCGGACGCTGTCGCGTTCAACCATCGTCGTGCTCCGCAAAGTTCACCAGAATGGCATCGGCCTCGACAAAATCGCCCTCGACGGCGCTGATCGTGTCGATGCGACCGTCACGAGGTGCTTTCAGGCTCAGTTCCATCTTCATCGCCTCCATCACCAGCAGCTCGTCGCCCTCGCTGACCGTGTCACCTGCCGCGGCCTTGACCAGGACGATGCGCCCCGGCATGGGCGCGATCATGCTGTCGCCGCGGGTGGTGGCATCGCCCGCCCAGGTGAATACGGCGGCGCGACGGAAGCGCCAGCGGCGGCCGTTCTCGTCATGCAGTACCCGCATGGCGTGGCCGCACAGATGCGGAATGGAGCGGCGATGGCCGTCAATCACCGCGCTGAAGTCGTGCGTCTGCAGGCAGGCGCCGTCGATCATGTGATCCGTGCCGTTGAGCCGCAGGCTGTAACTGCCGGCATGGCCGCGAAGTGTCGCCTCGATGCGCTGCTCGCCGTGCTCCAGCGCCACGATGCGGGCGCCGGCCCGACCGATGCGCCAGCCGTCTGCGGCGGACCAGGGCGAATGCGGATCACTTGCCACGGTGCGCGGCCGGGCTTCGTCATCCAGCGCCATCGCGGTGGCCGCGGCGATCTGCATCAATTCCGGGGCCTCGGCACTGCGCGGCAGGAATTCGTCCATGTGCTTGTCGAGATAGCCGGTGTCGATGCGGCCATCGACCACGGCCGGGTGGCGTACCAGTTGTTCCAGAAAATGCACGTTCGACTTCAGGCCCTCGATCTCGCAGCGGGCCAGGGCACGCTGCATGGCCAGCAGGGCCTGCGGCCGGTCGCTGGCGTGCACGATCAGCTTGGCGATCATGGGGTCGTAGTGGACGCTGACGGTATCGCCTTCGGTTACCCCGGAATCGATGCGCACGCCGTTGCCGGCGGCGGGGAGCAGCAGGGTGTCCAGATGACCGGAGGCCGGCAGAAAGCCGTGGTCGGGGTCTTCGGCATAGATCCGCACCTCGATCGCGTGACCGTTGGCGGGCAGGGCCTTGTTGCGGATCAGCGATTGCGGCAGTGGCTGGCCGGCGGCGACGCGCAGCTGCAGTTCGACCAGATCCAGGCCCAGCGTCATCTCGGTCACCGGATGCTCGACCTGCAGGCGTGTATTCATCTCCATGAAGTGGAAGTCGCCATCGGCACCGACGATGAATTCGATGGTGCCGGCACCGACATAGCTGACGGCGCGCGCCGCGGCGATGGCGGCCTGGCCCATCTCGGCGCGCAGCTTGTCGTCGACGAACGGCGAGGGCGATTCTTCCAGGACCTTCTGGTAGCGCCGCTGGGAGGAGCATTCGCGCTCGTTGAGATGGATGATGTTGCCCTGGGTGTCGCCGAAGATCTGGAACTCGATATGCCGTGGCTGCTGCACGTAACGTTCCAGAATCATGCGCTGGTCGCCGAAGGCGTTGCTCGACTCGCGCTGGGCCGCCGCCAGGGCCGAGGCAAAACCCTCAGCCTTCTCGACAATGCGCATGCCCTTGCCGCCACCGCCGGCCGCGGCCTTGATCATCAGCGGATAGCCGACCTTGTCGGCCTCGGCACGCAGGACATCGCCGGCTTGATCCTCGCCGTGGTAGCCCGGCACCAGCGGCACGCCATGGGCCTGCATCAGCGCCTTGGCTTCGGCTTTCGAGCCCATGGCCTCGATCGACTCCGCCGCCGGGCCGATGAACACGAGCCCCGCGTCGGCACAGGCGCGGGCAAAGCCGGCGTTCTCGGACAGAAATCCGTAACCGGGATGGATGGCCTCGGCACCGGCCTTTTTCGCCACCTCGATGATGGCATCCGTGCGCAGATACGAATCGGCCGGTCGCGGCCCGCCGATGGGCCATGCCTCGTCGGCCTGCAGAACGTGCCGGGCACCGGCGTCGGCGTCGGAATACACCGCAATGCTGCGAATGCCCAGCCTGCGGCAGGTACGAATGACCCGGCAGGCAATCTCGCCACGGTTGGCAATCAGGATTCGCTTGAACATTGGCGACTGCGCCTTGCGTGTTTGAGTGAGTGTTTCATTCTAGCGGGGTTGCCGGGGGCCAGTAAGCCGTGAGCCGTCAGCGGTCAGCCGTGAGCGGAAGAGCGTGGCGTGCCTTGTATCTTTTCCGCTCACCGCTCACCGCTCACAATCCACGGTGGCCGCTGCTTGTCCAGAAATGCGCCAATGCCTTGCTGGCCTTCCTCAGACACCCGCAATCGCGCGATCAATTCGGCATTGTCGGCGTCGATGCGCACGGCATCGCGAGACGTCATGCCGTCGCTGCGCAGCGCCAGCAGCTTGGCTTCGTGCTGGGCGACGGGCCCGCCCTTGGCCAGAAAGTGCAGTTGTCGGTCAACCGCCTCGTCCAGCTCGGATGGCGTCACGGATTGATGCAGCAGACCGATTCGAGCCGCTTCGGTGCCGTCGATGATCTCGGCATTGAGGAACAGGCGCCGTGCCTGACGCACGCCGATGGCTGCCACTACCCAGGGCGCGATGGTGGCGGGTACCAGTCCCAGTTTGACCTCGCTCAGGCAGAATTTCGCTTCGTTGATGCCGATGGCGATGTCGCACGCCGACACCAGGCCGATGCCGCCACCGTAGGCCGAGCCGTTGACGCGCGCTATCACGGGCTTGGCCAGAAAATTGAGTGTGCGCAGCAGCTCCGCCAGGCGCAGCGCGTCGGCACGGTTTTCCTCTTCGCTGGCTTCGGCCATGCCGCGCATCCAGTTGAGGTCCGCGCCGGCGGAAAAGGTCTTGCCGTTGCCGGTCAGCACCACGTGGCGGATGTCTGGATCGCGCTCGATGCGTTTCAGTTCGGTCGTCAGCTCGGCTATCAGGCTGTTGTCAAAGGCGTTGTGCACCTCGGGCCTGTCCAGTGTGATACGGATGCCCTGGCCCTCGGTTTTGCAGTCGATGGAGTTGCCCACGCCGGTTTCCTGTTTCGAGTCCGCAAGCATGATAGCGGCTGCGGTCAAGTTGCAGCCGCTTGCAAGACGCCGCGATTGCATTGATCATGTGCGGATGAAAATCGTTCGCAACTGAGGGCAGGCATGGCAAATCGAAATTTCGGCGCAGGGTTTCCTGCACACGTGGCCGTTGCCACGGCATTGACGCTGGGCCTGGTCAGCGCGGGTTTTGCGGGTGACGGCAAACCCGTCTCGAATGCCGAGCTGGCAGCGCAGGTCAAGGCGCTTACCGCGCAAGTGGAAGAGCTCAAGGCCAAGCATCCACCGCCGGAACTGGGCCAGCAGATGCTGGAGTTGCAGATCCGCCATGACCGCCTGTGGTGGGCCGGCCAGAACGGTGACTGGACCTTGGCCTACTTCATGGTCGGCGAGTTGACCGAGGCGCTGCGCGGCATCGAGGAAACCAACGGCGATGCGCCCGACATGCAGCCGCACAAGCTGTCCGACATCATGCCGGCGATGATGAACCCGGCCATCAAGAACCTGCAGCAGGCGCTGGGCAAGCAGGACAGGAAAGCCTTCGCCCAGGCCTTTGATGAGCTGTCGACGGCCTGCTCGGGCTGCCACAAGATCGCCGGCGCACCTTTTCTGGTGATCCAGCGTCCGAAGACGCCGCTGCTGGACAACCTGCGCGAGAAGCCGGTGAACTGAGTTCACCCGGACTTGTCACCTGGGAACCTGAGCGTCATTTCGCGCGGAGGGAGTGCAGTGTGCGAAATCGCAGCAGCCGGGTTCGGTCTGTTGCGAAACCAAATGCGAACCATTATCATCAGCAGATCGAAAGTGGAGCGGATTGCACCGATGAAGCGTTTTGTTCTGAGCCTGTTGCTCTTGTTGCCGCTGGCGGTTCTGGCCAACTCGGTGCCCGAGTTCAGTTTGAGCATCGAGAACCACGTATTTACGCCCAAGACGCTGACCATTCCGGCCAACACCCGGGTCAAGCTGACCGTGATCAACAAGGATCCGACCCCGGAGGAATTCGAAAGCAACGAATTCAACGTCGAGAAGATCATCATGCCCAAGGGCAGGATCACCGTCTATGTCGGACCGCTCAAGGCGGGCAGTTACAAGTTCTTTGGCGAGTTCCACATGGATACCGCTCTTGGCACCCTGATTGCGGAATGATTCGGAACTGATTGGAGTTTCCTGTTATGTGGGGCATCGCACTACTGGTTTTTCGTGAGGTTCTGGAGGCGGCGCTGATCGTCACCATCGTGGCCGCAGCGACACGCGGCGTCACGCGCCGCGGCCTGTTCATCGGTGGCGGCATCGCGCTCGGCGTGGTCGGCGCGATTACCGTGGCGGCTTTCGCCGGGGCCATCGCCGAAGCCGCAAGCGGCTTCGGGCAGGAGATCTTCAATGCCAGCGTGCTGCTGGCGGCGGTCTTGATGATCGGCTGGCATGTGATCTGGATGTCCAGCCATGGCCGCGAGCTGGCGCAACACATGCAGAAGGTCGGCGCGGACGTGAAGACCGGCGCCAGCTCCCTGGGCATGCTGCTGGCGGTGGTGGCGCTGGCGGTGTTGCGCGAAGGTTCGGAGATTGTGCTGTTCCTGTACGGCATGGTGGCGGGTGGCGCCGGTGGGCTGTATACCGGCCTGGCCATCGGCATTGCCGGCGGCGTGGCGGTTGGATTTGCCCTGTATTTCGGCCTGCTGCGCATCCCCTTGCGTTATTTCTTCACCGTGACCAACTGGATGTTGGTGCTGCTGGCTTCCGGCCTCGCATCCAGTGCTGCCAAGTTCCTGGTCCAGGGTGGTCTTCTGCCCGCTTGGGGCAACCAGATCTGGGACAGCTCATGGCTGCTCGCGAACGGGTCGGTGTTCGGACAGACCCTGCACATCCTGATTGGTTACGACGCCATGCCCAGTGGCATGCAGTTGCTGTTCTACGTCGTGACGCTGGTGGTGCTGGTGTCCGGCATGCAGTGGATGCAGCGCCGACAGAGCCGGCCGCAACTGGAAGCCCGCTCATCCGACGTGGCGGCTGCCGAGGTTGCAACCAGTCACTGAGCAAGCTGCAAGCGGTGTGCGGGCGGATATGTGGCTGTGGGCCGCGCGCTTTTTCAAGACCCGGCGCTTGTGCCGCGAGGCGATTGACGCCGGTCAGGTGGCATTGAACGGTCACGGCTGCAAGCCGGGCAAGCTCATCCGGGCCGGGGACGAGCTGCGAATCGTGCGCGCGCAAGAGCGCTTCGTGATTGAAGTGGTCGGCCTTTCCGACCGGCGTGGACCTGCCAGCCAGGCGCAGTCGCTGTATCGCGAGCACCCCGACAGCATCGCAGCCCGCGAGCGAGAGCGGGCAATGCGCCGGATGGTGGGGCCGGCGGCGCCGCGCGGCAGGCCGGATCGTCGGGCGCGACGTGAACTCGATCGGCTCAGGAAGGGTGGAAACCCGATATAATCCGGGCCGGGCCAGCGCATATCCGGCACATATTCTGCGGAAATGCGTGGTTGTCGCGTCCTCCCGAGATCGGGAATGACGCATTCGACCGGTCGTTCAGGTGCAAGCGCGCGCCGACTGTGGCAGGGTCAAGGGAGCAGGGCAATGGCTTCATTCAATCTATTCCGGCGGTTGTTGGGGGAGTCGGATCGACGCGAGGCCGACCGGGTGCAGGCTCCGGTGGGAACCCGCATGCTGGTAGTTGATGACTCGTCCACCATCCGTGCCGTGCTGGCCAAGATGCTGATCCAGGACGGCTACACGGTGCTCAAGGCAGCCGATGGCGAAAGCGCGCTGGAGACGGCTCGCGATGAGCTGCCAGACCTGATATTTCTGGATATCGTGCTGCCGCAAATGAACGGTTTTGCCGTTTTGCGTGCGCTGCGTCGCGATGAGCGGACCCGCAAGATTCCGATCGTCATGATCAGTGGCAACCTGCAGGCCACCGAGCAGTTTTACGTACAACGTTTCGGCGCCGATGACTTCATGAAAAAGCCGTTTGGCCGGGCCGAGGTCTTCAGCCGCATCCAGGCGCTGGTGGAATCCGGGCGCCTGCCCGAACGCGAGCCGGACAGCGTGCCGCAGCCGACTGCCTTCGCGCTTGACGACATGGCGCATATTCCGGACATCGCCTTGCCGGATGAGGATCTGGACGAGCACGAGGCACCGGCCACGGCGCCGGAGCGCAAGATCGAGGTCAGCGATGCCGATCCCGAGGCGGAATCGACAGACCGGGAGCAGCTGCCGTCCGAGCCTGCCGAGGCACTGCCCGGACCAGCCGAGGGGCAGCCCAGACCGACCGAGGTCCAGCCCGAGCCATCCGGACTTCGCTCCGGGCAAGTCGCAACCGAGCCGCCGCGTGACGCTGCTGTGTCCGAACCGGGCACAGAGTCCGAGCCTGCTGGCGAACAGCGCCCACGGCAGACGGCTGCCTCGGCACCGTCGACGGACAGCCCTCAGACCAGTTTGTGGGGCGACATTGACGGGGAGTCAGCGCGCAAGGCGTGATTTGCCCGTGGCCGTCCGGGCGGCAGTTCAATCGCGAGCCTTCGAAACCCTCCTGTTTGTCGCTGTGCCTGGCTCGCAGCCGGGTGCCGGCAGCCAATCCCGTCCAGCAGAACATGCATGCACGCGGCTGGCGCGGTAGGATTCGGTACTTTTATGGGGAGACCGGTCCATGAGTGACCACGCGCAGGCGCTGATTCAATCCGATCCCGCCGTACTCGGCATGCTGTTTGCGGTCCTGGCGCTGGTGTTCTGGACCAGTGCCCATGCGCATCCCTGGCTCAAGGCCTTCTACCGCTATGTACCGGCCCTGCTGCTGTGCTATTTCATTCCGGGCCTTCTCAATACCCTGGGCGTGATCAGCAACGAGGGCTCCAACCTCTATCCGGTGGCGCGCGACTACCTGCTGCCGGCCTCGCTGATCCTGCTGACTCTTTCCAGCGATCTCAAGGGCATCGTGCGACTGGGGCCGAAGGCCATCATCATGTTTCTGGTTGGTACCGCCAGTGTTGTCATTGGTGGCCCGATTGCCCTGTGGCTGATGGGGGTGCTCGATCCGGCACTGGTCAGCCAGGGCACGGGACCGGAAGCGATCTGGCGCGGCATGACCACCATGGCCGGAAGCTGGATCGGCGGCGGCGCGAATCAGGCGGCGATGAAAGAGGTGTTCGAGGTTGGGCCGGACACGTTCGCGAAGTTCATCGCGGTCGATGTCATCGTCGCCAACCTGTGGCTGGCCGTGCTGCTGTGGCTGGCCGGACGTGCCGAACAGGTGGATGCCTGGACGCGTGCCGACACCAGCGCATTGGACAGTCTGCGCCAGCGGATCGAGGGTTTTCATGCCGAGCACCGTCGCGTGGCCAGCATGACCGATCTGATGCTGATTGTCGCGATCGGTTTCGGTTTCACCGGCCTTTCGCATGCGCTGGCCGGTGTCATTGCGCCGTGGCTTGAAGCCAATGCACCGGGCCTGGCGCGTTTCAGCCTGACCTCGCATTTTTTCTGGGTGGTGGTGCTGGCCACGACATTCGGCCTGCTGCTCTCGTTCACGCGGGCCAGGAAGATGGAAGGCGCCGGGGCCTCCAAGATCGGCTCGGTGTGCCTGTACGTGCTGGTCGCCACGATCGGCATGCACATGGATCTGCGCTCGGTGTTTTCTGATCCGGGCCTGTTTGCCCTGGGCGGCATCTGGATCCTGATCCACGGTATCGCCATGCTGCTGGTGGCCTGGCTGATCCGGGCGCCGGTGTTCTACATGGCGGTGGGCTCGCAGGCCAACATCGGTGGCGCAGCCTCGGCACCGGTGGTGGCTTCGGCCTTCAATCCGGTGCTGGCGCCGGTGGGCGTGCTGCTGGCAGTGCTGGGCTACTCGCTGGGTACCTACGCGGCCTGGGTCTGCGGCCAGTTGCTGCGGCTGGCGGCTGGCGGCTGACAAACGAATTGCCGTGAGTGCGTTCGTGTCGCTACCTGCTGCACCGCGGCCGCGGAATTTGCTATGCTGGTGCGCTTTGCCACACTAGCTACGCGCCAGGCCGCTTGCCACCATGACCGAGACCAATCCAGTACACGCGCAGATCGCCGACCTCAAGGGGCGGGTCGATTCGCTCAGGGGGTATCTTTGACTACCCGGGCAAGAAAGAGCGCCTGGAAGAGGTAAACCGCGAGCTGGAAAGCCCGGATGTCTGGGATGATCCGCAGCGCGCCCAGGATCTCGGGCGCGAGCGCGCGCGCCTGGACGAAGTGGTCAGCGGCATCGAGGACATTGGCGCGGCGCTTGATGACGCCGCCGAGTTGCTGGACATGGCCGATGCCGACGATGACCAGGCCACGGCCGATGCCGTGACGGCGGATGTTGCCGAGCTGGAAAAGCGAGTTGGCAAGCTGGAGTTCCAGCGCATGTTTTCCGGCGAGATGGACACCAGCAACGCCTTTGTCGACATCCAGGCCGGTGCCGGCGGCACCGAGGCCCAGGACTGGGCCGAGATGCTGCTGCGCATGTACCTGCGCTGGTGCGAGCATCGCGGCTGGAAAACCGAGCTGCTGGAAGTGTCCGGCGGCGACGTGGCGGGGGTCAAGTCGGCGACCTTCCGGGTCGAGGGCGATTATGCCTACGGCTGGCTGAAGACCGAGATCGGCGTGCACCGGCTGGTGCGCAAGAGCCCGTTCGATTCCGACAACCGCCGCCACACCAGCTTCACCTCGGTGTTCGTGTCGCCGGAGGTCGATGACAGCATCGAAATCGACATCAACCCGGCCGACATCAAGATGGACGTGTACCGCTCGTCCGGTGCCGGTGGCCAGCACGTCAACAAGACCGAGTCGGCGGTGCGCCTGCATCACGGCCCGTCCGGTGTGGTGGTGGCCTGCCAGACCGAGCGCAGCCAGCATGCCAACCGCGATCGTGCGATGAAAATGCTGCAGGCCAAGCTGTACGAGCTGGAAGTACAAAAGCGCAACGCCGAAAAGGAAGCCCTGGAAGCGGGCAAGTCGGACATCGGCTGGGGCAGCCAGATCCGCAACTACGTGCTGGACCAGTCGCGGATCAAGGACCTGCGCACCGGTGTCGAGCGCAGCGACACCCAGAAAGTGCTCGATGGCGACCTGGACGGATTCATCGAGGCCAGCCTGAAGTCCGGCCTGGAGGCGGGCGCCAGGCGCGCCGACGCCTGAGCTCTCACTACGTCAAGAACACGCTGATGCCTGATCAAACCGAAGCCCATCCTGAAGTCGATACCAACCGCCTGATTGCCGAGCGGCGCGAGAAGCTGCGTGCATTGCGCGGGCAGGGCATTGCCTTTCCCAATGATTTTCGCCCCGATGCGCAGGCCGGCAAGCTGCAGGCCGAGTTTGCCGACGTCGAGACCTGGAGCGCCGAGCGCCTGGAAGAGGCTGCGCGCCAGGTCAAGGTGGCCGGGCGCATCATGCTCAAGCGCGTCCAGGGCAAGGTCAGTTTCGTGCAGTTGCAGGACCGCAGCGGCCGCATCCAGCTTTTCATCCGCAAGGACGCAATCGGCGAGGATGTGTACAAGGCGTTCAAGGGCTGGGATGTGGGCGATATCGCTGCCGCATCGGGCACCCTGATGCGCACGCGTACCGGCGAGCTGTCGCTGCGGGTCGAAACGCTGCGACTTTTGAGCAAGTCCTTGCGGCCGCTGCCGGACAAGTTCCACGGCCTGGCTGATGTCGAACAGCGCTACCGCCAGCGCTACGTGGACCTGATCGTCACCGAGCAGGCGCGCGAGACCTTCAAGCTGCGCTCGCAGATCATCAAGGCACTGCGCGCCTGGCTGGAAGCCGAGCCGCGCGAGTTCATGGAAGTGGAAACGCCGATGATGCACGTCATCCCCGGCGGCGCCACGGCCCGGCCCTTCGTCACCCATCACAATGCGCTGGACATGCAGCTTTTCCTGCGTGTGGCGCCGGAGCTGTACCTGAAGCGCCTGGTGGTGGGCGGTTTCGAGCGCATCTACGAGATCAACCGCAATTTCCGCAACGAGGGCGTGTCAACCCGGCACAATCCCGAGTTCACCATGCTGGAGCTGTACCAGGCTTACGCCAGCTACACCGAGATCATGGACCTGACCGAAGCCATGATTCGTGATGCCGCGGCCACGGTACTGGGACACACGACGGTGCCCTGGGAAGGCCACGCCATCGATCTGGGCCAGCCCTTCCGGCGCTGGGCCCTGGCCGAGGCCGTGCAGCATCACAATCCGGAAATCACCGACCAGGAGCTGCGTGATGTGGCCGCGCTGCACCGCCACTGCGAACGGCTCGGCGTGCCGTACAAGAACGACTACGGCTGGGGCAAGCTGCTGCTGGAAATTTTCGAGAAAACGGTCGAGGACACGCTGATCCAGCCGACCTTCATCACCCGGTATCCAACCGAGGTCAGCCCGCTGGCCCGCGCCAACGATGACGATGCGGAAGTGACCGACCGCTTCGAGCTGTTCGTCGGCGGCAAGGAACTGGCCAACGGCTTTTCCGAGCTCAACGATCCGGAAGATCAGGCTGCGCGCTTCCATGCCCAAGTCGAGGCCAAGGACGCCGGCGACGACGAGGCCATGCATTTTGATTCGGACTATATCCGCGCGCTGGAGTACGGCATGCCGCCGACCGGTGGTCTGGGCGTGGGCATCGACCGCCTGGTGATGCTGCTGACCGATTCGGCCTCGATTCGGGATGTGTTGCTGTTTCCGTATATGCGGCCGGAGGCTGCAGGGACTCGGGACTCGGGACTCGGGACTCGGGAAAACGGCGATTCGGGAGATGTTTGAGATGTTGTATTGCATTAGCGTGCGGCCGTTCAAGGCGGTGCTGCCGTGAGCCGGGTGGAGCAGATTCGCGCCTGCCTGGAGCGCGCCTTGCACCCCCTGGCGCTGGAAGTGATCGACGAAAGCCACAAGCATGTCGGCCATCCTGGCGCGCGTGACGGCCGTGGCCATTTTCGTGTCCGGGTCGTCAGTAATGCCTTTCAGGGCAAGGCACCCTTGCAGCGCCACCGCATGGTATACGATGCGGTGGGAGCGATGATGCAAACCGATATTCACGCGCTCAGCGTGGAAGCAAAAACCGAGGAGGAAGCATGAGTATCCGCATTCGCGTCCCGGGAGCCTGGGCGGCAGAAGCGTTCGAGCCGAAAAGTATCACCGCGAGGCCCGGTTTTTTGACGATTCGCAGGCGCATAGTGGGGCTATGGGACAAGAATCGGCGGAAAACCGGGTCCGGCGGTGGGGCTTTGCAGGCCGGACGGCTTCTGCTGCCCAGGCTCCTGGCGGTGGCCAGCCTGACGGCCTTGCTGGCGGCCTGTGGCGCCGGTTCATCCGCGGGCGGCGCGGCCGGATCCGATTCCGGCAAGATCATCCATTTGCAGGGCAACGGCGCTGTGGCGGCCACCGTCAATGGCACCAAGATCCCCGCGGCCCTGCTGGATGCCTTTGCCGCCAAGCATGGACTCGACATCAAGCAACCCGAGCAGCGCAAGGAAGCCCTGGACAATCTGGTTCAGTACGTCCTGGTCGCGCAGCAGGCCGACAAGCTGAAAATGCGCCAGCAGCCGGACCTGGCGGCAATGGCCGAGTCCGAACGGCTGCAAGGCGTCGCCAATGCGGTGCTGGCAGCGTATGACCGCAGCCATCCGGTGACTGAAAAGATGGTGGCGGACGATTATGCGCGCCAAACCCGCGAGGCGGGCAACAAGACCTATCGCTTCACCCAGCTGCTGTTCGACAACAAGGCCGATGCCGACAAGGCCGTGGCCGAGCTGGCTGCAGGCAAGCCATTCAAGGATGTGTATGACCAGTGGCACGACAAGGCAGCCGACGCCCAGCAGTACAGCGGCGTGTTTCCGCGCCAGTTGCCCGACCCGCTGGCGCATGCCCTGACCGCGCTCAAACCCGGCCAGACCACACCGCAACCGGTGCAGTCCAAGGTCGGCTGGCACTTGCTGCACCTGGACGGCATCGACGACTTCCAGGCGCCGCCACTGGCCCAGGTCGAGGCCAAGGTTCGCCGCGGCATGCAGGAAAAGCAGGCCAAGGCCTGGGTGCAGTCGCTCAAGGACGATGCCAGGATCACGGTCAGCCCGCAGTCCGCCACGGCGCCACTGACCGACGCAAACAGCGCTCCGCCCGGATCGGACAAGAAGGCCGCGCTGTCGCATACGGTCGTGAAGGACAAGGACGCCAAGGCGCCCGCCACCAGCGGAACCGCGCACTGATGCGACTTGAAACGATCAAGATGGCCGGGTTCAAGTCCTTCGTGGACCCGACCACGCTGCAACTGCCGACCAACCTCAGCGGCGTGGTGGGTCCGAACGGTTGCGGCAAGTCGAACATCATCGACGCGGTGCGCTGGGTGATGGGCGAGAGCGCCGCCAGCCGCCTGCGCGGCGACTCCCTGACCGACGTGATCTTTGCCGGCTCCAGCGCACGCAAGCCGGTTGGCCAGGCCACGGTGGAACTGCTGTTCGACAACAGCGATGGCACCATCGAGGGCGAGTACGCGCAGTTCAACCAGATTTCGGTCAAGCGCACGGTCAGCCGCGACGGCACTTCGCAGTATTTTCTCAACGGCAGCCGCTGCCGCCGGCGTGATATCACCGATCTGTTCCTGGGCACCGGTCTGGGCGCGCGCAGCTACTCGATCATCGAGCAGGGCGTGATTTCCGAGATCGTCGAGGCGCATCCGGACCAGTTGCGCAATCATCTGGAAGAGGCGGCGGGTATTTCACGCTACAAGGAGCGCCGCCGCGAAACCGAAAACCGGATTCGCCACACACGTGAAAACATAGATCGGATCAATGACATACGCGAGGAAGTTGACAAACAGCTTGAACGTCTGACACGCCAGGCCAAGACCGCTGAACGCTGGCAGGCGCTGAAGGAGGAGCTCAACCGCCGCCAGGGCGAGCTGCACGCCATCCAGTTCCGCCAGGTGCGGCGCGAATTGGCCCGGCACGACGGCGGGCTCAAGGACGCGCAACTGGCCATCGACCGCCAGCTGGCCGAGCAGCGGCGGGTCGAAGCAGACCTTGAGCAGCAGCGTCAGCAGCGCCAGGAAGCGGCCGAGGCGCTGAACAAGGTGCAGGCGCGCGGCTACCAGATCGGCGCCGACATCGCGCGCATCGAGCAGCAGATCCGGCATACCGGTGAGCTGCGCGAGCGCCTGCAGAAGGCCGCGTTGGAAGTGGCTGAAAACCACAGCGAGCTGTCACGCCAACTGCAGGCCGATCGTGCCGAAGCCGAGCGTCTGGAGCAGAGCGTCCAGCAGGGCGAGCCGGAAACCCGTACCCTGGTCAGCGCCGAAGAGCAGGCTGCAGCCGCGTTGGAAAAGGCCGAGGAGGCGCTGGCCGAATGGCAGCAGCGCTGGCAGCAGCACAATGAAAGCAGTGCCGAGGCTTCGCGCGCCGCCGATGTCGAGCGCACCCGGCTGGACTACCTGGATCGCCAACAGGCCGATGTCGGCAAGCGTCATGGCGAGCTCGCCGAGGAAAAGCAGGCCACCGACCTGGATGAGCTGGAAGCCCGTGTCGAAACGCTCCAGCAAGAGCACGCCCAGGCCCAGCAGACACTCGAACAACACAACCAGACCCTGGCCGAACGCAAGAACCATCAGGACAAGCTGCTCGTTGAGCAGCGCGAGCTGGAAGAGCGTCTGGCCGAGGCGCGTCAGCGCCTGTCAACCGGGCGAGGGCGCCTGTCCTCGCTGGAGGCCCTGCAAAGTGCAGCGCTGGGACGTGACAACAGCGATGCCGACGAATGGCTGAAATCGCACGGTGTCGATCCCTCGCGCCGCCTCGGCAGCGCGCTGGACGTCGAGCCGGGCTGGGAGACGGCCGTCGAGACGGTCCTGCATGGCCTGCTCGAAGGCGTGCTGACCGAGCAACCGCTCAAGCATGCCGATGCCATCGAGCAAGCCGGGCGTTGTGATCTTGCTCTGCTGGATCCGGCTGCGGACGCCAAAGTCGACGACACATCCCTGCTGGCTGCCCATGTGTCCGGTCCGGCCAGCGCCATGGCGCTGCTGGCGCGGATTCACTGCGCCGACGATATTGAGCAAGCCCGCGGCATGCTGCCCGCGCTGTCCGAAGGCCACGGCGTGGTGACCCGCGGCGGCCTGTGGTTCGAGCGCGGCATGCTGCGCATGCTGCGCGCCGCCGATCGTCAGGCGGGCGTGCTGGCGCGCGAGCGTGAAATGCAGGAACTCGGGGCAGAAATGCAGGCCCTGGCGACCCGGGTTGAGCAGTGGACGGCCGAGCTCGAGGACAAGCGCGCGGCACGTCAAACGGCCGAGCAGGCGCGCGACGAAATGCAGCAGCAGGCGCACCAGGCACATCGTCGCGTGTCCGAGCTGGCCGGCGAGCTCAATTCGCGCAGCGGACATCTGGAAACGGCCCGAACCCGGCTGGAAAAGCTGCTGGCCGAGCTGGAGACACTGGCGCCGCGCCGTCACGAGCTGGAACAGCAAAATCGCGAGACGCGGGGACGGCTGGAGGCTGCCGTTGGGCGCATGCAGGAGTGTGAAAGCGCGCGGCGTACATTGGAACAGGAACGCCGCGGCTTGCTGGAGCAGCGTGAAGAAGCCCGCCTCAACGCGCGTGAAGCCGCCGAACAACGCCAGCGCCATGCCATCGGCATGGAATCGCGCCGCAGCACGCTCAGCTCCTTGAGCCAGTCACTGGAACGCACGCAAAAGCAGATTGAGCAGCTGGAAGCGCGACGCCAGGATATCCAGCGCCAGCTTGCCGAGGGCAACGATCCGGTCGCCACTCTGGAGGCCGAGCGCCAGCAGAGTCTGGATCAGCGTCTGCAGGTGGACCGGGAGCTGGTCAGCGCACGCAAGGCGCTGGATGAAGTCGACGAAAAGCTGCGCGCCGCCGAGGAGCAGCGCAGCGGATTTGAACAGCAGGTTGCCGCGCTGCGTGAGGAGCACTCGGAGAAGCGTCTGGCCGAACAGGCGTTGCGAATGCGCAGCGAGCAGCTGGCCGCAACCATCCAGGAAGCCGGCCTCGATACCGAAGCCTTGCTGGGCGAGCTGCCTGACGATGCCGGTGTCGAAGACTGGCAAAACAGGATCAGTACACTCGGTGAGCGCATCCAGCGCATGGAACCGGTCAACCTGGCTGCCATCCAGGAGCACGAGGAGCAGGCCGAGCGCAAGCAATATCTCGACGCCCAGATGGACGATTTGACCACGGCGCTGGAAACGCTGGAATCGGCCATTCGCAAGATCGACCGGGAAACCCGTTCGCGCTTCAAGGAAACCTTCGACAAGGTCAACATCGGTTTGCAGGCCCTGTTCCCGCGCCTGTTCGGCGGCGGTCACGCCTATCTGGAGCTGACCGGCGAAGACCTGCTCAGCGCCGGTGTGGCAATCATGGTCAGGCCACCTGGCAAGCGCATCAGCAATATCTCGCTGCTGTCCGGTGGCGAGAAGGCCGTCACCGCCGTGGCCCTGGTGTTCGCCATCTTCCAGCTCAACCCGGCACCGTTCTGCATTCTGGACGAAGTCGACGCACCCATGGACGAAGCCAACGTTGGGCGCTTCACGGACATGGTGATGGAGATGAGCGAGAAGGTGCAGTTCATCGTCGTCACCCACAACAAGAGCACCATGGAGGCCGCCGAGCAGTTGTGCGGCGTGACCATGCGCGAACCGGGCGTGTCGCGCCTGGTGATGGTCGACGTGGCCGAAGCGGCCAAGCTGGCCAGTGCGGCGTGAGCGTTTTTGAACAGGAATTTGCACGCTCAGGGTGCAGCTGAGCGCAGCGAAGCGCACCGGGTGCATGCGACCCTACCGCCGTGTGCCCGATATCGCGTATCCTTCGGATTCAATGCCACAGGCGCGATAACCGCTGCACAGCAGATTTTGTCTATTCATCCGAAGGAATACCTGCATGGCTGCGGAAACCCTGAGCCCGACTGAAATGCGCGTCATCCTGATCATCCTGGGCCTGATCGTGCTGGCCCTGATCTACTGGTTCGGAAAACCGGGCCGACGCGAACAGGGTCGGCGCAGCGAACGGCCGCCCGGTCGCCGCGTCGAACCCAGGCTTGGCGACAGTGAGACTGCGGAATCCGCTATTGAAGATGGGGCCGGGGACGCGACACCCGGCGAGCCTGTGCAGTCGGAACTGAACGTCGATGTGGCGGATGATCGCCCGGCAGCATCGCCGGCACCGCACGCCGCGCGCCGCACCACACCCATGCCGCCATCGAACCGGCCTCTGCCGGGTCGCCGGCCCGATGGAAAGGCGCCCGAGCGCATCGTCAGTCTGATGATCGTCACCCGTGACGATGACCAGCGCTTTCACGGCCCGGACATTGTCGTGGCGGCGGAAAAGACCGGACTGGTCTTTGGCGATATGGGCATCTTCCACCGCCTGCTGGAAGGCAAGTCGGCCCTGGGTCCCGTATTCAGCGCCGCCAACATGGTCGAGCCGGGTAACTTCGACATGAACAGCATCCACGAACTGGAAACGCCGGGACTCAACCTGTTCATGACATTGCCGGGACCGATGCCGGCACTGGACGGCTGGGACACCATGCTGCCCACGGCGCGCCGCCTGGCCGAATTGCTGGATGGCCGCGTCGTCGACGACCAGCGCAACGCTCTCGGCCGCCAGCGCGTTGCCTACATCCGCGACGAACTGCGCGCCTGGGACCGCAAGCACCAGGCCAGCCTGTAAGCCGAATCGACCGATTAGCATTGTTGGAGCGGGCCATGCCCGCGATGGAAGAAGTTTTGGTAGGAGCGGGCCATGCCCGCGATCAAGATTTTTCTGCAGCAGCGGGCGATCCGCGATGACGCTGGCGAGCGGTCGCCAGCAAGCGGGAGCTACCAGAAGCTTTCCTTACGCAGCGCGTGCAGCAGGCACCAGTGGTTCGGTTGCAATACCCGTGAATATCGCCTTCTCGCCATTGGCTGCCGACCGTTCAGCCAGCAGCCGGGCCATGCCAAGCGCCATGTGGGCACGAGTGAACTTGGCTGCGGGGCGCCCGTCGCGCATCACCAGCCAGCAGCGTTGCCCCGGCTGGATGTAGTAGCTGATCATTGCCATTGTCTCCAAATGCAATTCACTGTGGCTACAGCGTACGCAATGGCCGCGCATTGCGGTATCGGTCTGGAACGGAACTTCTTGTAGTCTCTGGCCTACGGAAAGTCTGCTGAACTTCGGCACAGGCACCGTGCTTCAGAAGCTGTGTGTGGCCGCTGGAATCTTGCCGGGTTCTGCATCGCGGCCATGGGCCGCTCCTACGGGATTGGAGTTTTGCATGTACTTTGCAGGAGCGGCCCATGGCCGCGAAGGTTTTGACCGAACGACATCGCGCGCATGGTGCGCACTCGTTCAGGCAAACCCCACCTCAATGAAAGTCGCGTGAGCGCGTTGCAAGCTCGCCCAGCAGCGGGCTCAGGTTTTCCAGGCGCTGGGCGATGACGTGGCGCACGCCGTCGGCGGCTTCGAGTTTGCCATCCACTGCCAGCAGGCGTGACTGCAGCAGGGCGCGGCTCTGCCGTTCGACCAGGTCGCGCCACACGATCACGTTGACCAGGCCGTCCTCGTCTTCCAGAGTCAGGAACACCACGCCGCTGGCGGTCTGCGGCCGCTGGCGCAGGGTGACCAGGCCGGCGATCCGCACCGGGCTGCCGCTGACCAGTTGCAGGACTTCGCGGCTGCGCCGGCAGCGACGGCGGACGAGATGCGGGCGCAGCAGCGACAGCGGGTGTGCGCCCAGGGTGAGCCCGGTGCTGGCATAGTCGGCGATGATGTCCTCGCCCACGGCGGGTGCGGCCAGTGCCACGGCTTTGGAGTCGGCCGTTTCGCGTCCTGCGAACAGCGGCAACTGGCGGCGCCCGGCCGCGGCGGCCCAGCGTGCCTGGTGGCGGTGCCCGGCCAGACCTTGCAGTGCGCCGGCGTTGGCCAGGAGGTCGAGATCACTGCGCTCCAGGCCGGCGCGATCGACCAGATCCTGGATGTGCACGAAGGGCCTGGCGCGACGGGCCTCGACGAGGCGCTGGCCGGTGGCCTCGGCGAGGCCCTTGATCTGGCCCAGACCTAGCCGTACGGCCGGTTGCTTGCGGGTGTCGTCCAGCGCGGCGGCGCCGGCCTCCAGCGTGCACGGCCAGTCGCTGGCGCGCACGTCGACCGGGCGCACCTCGACGCCGTGGCAGCGCGCGTCCTGCACCAGTTGTGCCGGTGCGTAGAAGCCCATCGGTTGGGCATCCAGCAGGCCGCACAGCAGCGCCGCCGGTTCGTGGCATTTCAGCCAGGACGAGACATAGGCCAGCAGCGCGTAGCTGGCCGCGTGCGATTCGGGAAAGCCGTAGCTGCCGAAGCCGCGGATCTGCTCGAACACGCTCTCGGCGAATTCGGCGTCGTAGCCGCGCTCGGCCATGCCGGCCAGAATCTTGCGGCGGTGCTTGTCCATGTTGCCGTGACGCTTCCAGGCCGCCATCGAGCGGCGCAGTTCGTCGGCCTCGCCGGCCGAATAGCCGGCTGCGGTCATCGCGATCTGCATCACCTGTTCCTGGAACAGCGGCACGCCGAGCGTGCGCGCCAGCACCTTTTCCAGCGCCTTGGAGGGATAGCGCACCGGCTCGCGGCCGCGGCGGCGGTTGAGGTAGGGATGCACCATCTGGCCCTGGATCGGACCGGGGCGCACGATGGCGACCTCGATCACCAGGTCGTAGAAGCGGCGCGGCGCAAGGCGCGGCAGCATCGACATCTGCGCCCGCGACTCGATCTGGAACGCACCGACGGTGTCGGCACGGCGGATCATGGCGTAGGTGGCCGGATCTTCGGCCGGCACCGTGGCCGGCGACAGCTCGCGCCGACCGCTGGTGCGCAGCAGCTCGAAGCAGCGTGCCATCGCGCCCAGCATGCCGATGCCCAGCACGTCGACCTTGAGCAGACCCAGGGTGTCGAGGTCGTCCTTGTCCCACTGGATCACGGTGCGTTCGGGCATGGCCGCATTTTCCACCGGCACCAGGTTGTCCAGCGGATCCTCGGCGATCAGAAAACCGCCGGGATGCTGCGACAGGTGGCGTGGAAAACCGATCAGCTCGCCGACCAGCACGCACAGGCGGTGCAGGATCGGACTGGCCGGGTCGAAGCCGGCTTCACGCAGCACCTCGGCACCCGGTGCGGTATCGCTCCAGGCACCGACGCAGCGTGCCAGCCGGGAAACCTGGTCGGGTGCAAAGCCCAGCGCGCGAGCCACGTCGCGCACCGCGCTGCGTGCGCGGTAGCTGATCGCCACGGCAGTCAGCGCCGCGCGACGACGACCGTAGCGCTGGTAGACGTACTGGATCACCTCTTCGCGGCGGGCACTGTCGAAATCGACATCGATGTCCGGCGGCTCGTTGCGCTCGCGCGAGATGAAGCGCTCGAACAGCATCTGCATCCGCGCCGGGTCGACCTCGGTGATGCCAAGCACGAAGCACACCGCCGAGTTGGCCGCCGAGCCGCGGCCCTGGCACAGGATGCCGCGTTCACGGGCAAAGCGCACGATGTCGTACACGGTGAGGAAGTAGCAGGCATAGTCCAGTTCGGCGATCAGTGCCAGTTCGTCGTCGACCTGCTGGCGCACTTTGTCCGGCGCACCCCCGGGCCAGCGCCACTTGAGGCCCTCATCGCTGAGCTGACGCAGCCAGGAGTCCGGCGTGTGGTCTTGGGGCACGACTTCATGCGGATAGCGGTAGCGGAGTTCGGTGAGCGCGAACCGGCAGCGCGCGGTGATGTGCACGCTTGCGGCCAGCAGCGCTGCGGGATACAGCGTCGCCAGGGTCGGGCGCGGGCGCAGGTGGCGTTCGCCATTGGGGAAAAGCTGCGTGCCCGCCGCGGCCACGGTCTTGCCCACCCGGTTGGCCGTCAACACATCCTGCAGGGCACGCCGCCGGCGCTGATGCATGTGCACGTCACCGGCGGCAACGGCGGGCAGGCCGAGTGTGGCGGCTGCATCCAGGCACGCTTGCAGGCGTGCTGCATCATCGGGGCCGCGATGCAGTTCCACCGCCAGCCAGGTGCGGCCGGGGAACCGGTCGGCCAGCCAGGTACCGTGTTCGGGCTCGATCGGGTTTGCGGGCAACCACAGCGCCAGCAGTCCTTCGGTATTCTCGAAGTCATCGCGCACAAGCCGATAGGCACCTTTCTTCGAGCGCCGTCGGGCGCGGGTGATGAGACTGCACAGATGCGCGTACCCGGTGCGGCTCTCGGCCAGCAGGACCACTTTCGGTCCGTCCACGATGGCCAGCTCGCTGCCGACAATCAGATGCAAACCGAATTCGCGCGCGGCCTCGTGTGCACGCACGATACCGGCCACCGAAGCCTCGTCGGTGATCGCCAGTGCCCGATAGCCCAGCGTGTGCGCCCGCTCGATGAGCTCGCGCGGACTGGAGGCACCACGACCGAAACTGAAATTCGACAGACAGTGCAGCTCGGCGTAGTCAGGGGCACTGGTGTGGCGAAAATTTCCATCGCCGTTATCCTGGGGCCGCGTGCAGCGAGTAACCCGGGATCCATTTTCAGAAGCTTGCGCGTCCTGACGTTTTGAAGACATCAGAAAAGATCAAAATGGATCCCGGGTTCCGGCCTTCGGCCGGCCCCAGGATGACGAGCTTGAAAGTCGCTGGATGCCCGCCTTCGCGGGCATGACGAAAAGAAACCGTCGCTCCCGCGCAGGCGGGAGCCCAGTGCCTTTCTTCCACGATCCCGGACAAGAGCTAAAGTCGCTGGATGCCCGCCTTCGCGGGCATGACGGGTCATTGGTGGATGGCTGCGTTGCCAACACATTCGCGTTCTTCGCGTTCATTTGCGGACCGCATTTTTCTGTACTCACGCAAACCAGCCGTGCAGGTGAAACGGGCCGCGTTCGCCGACGGCGCAGAACACCCAGGCGCGCTGGCCGGGGGCGGTTTCGGCCACGTAGTAGTCGCGGCGGGTGTCGCCGCCGTCCCACCAGCCGCTCTCGATGCGTTCGGGACCGGCCAGCAGGCGCGGTGGTGCGCCGCGCAGTGGAATCGGCCGGGCCAGCAGCCAGGCCGGACGCGGCAGGCGCGGCATGTCTGCCGTTGCCTTTTCCGCTTGCAGGTGGCAGCGCCAGGCTTTTTCCGGGCGGTGATCGGCCTGGACGCTGATCTGGCGCACGGCGTTCTCGCCCAGGCGTGCACGCAGGCGCTCGCGCAGTTGCGGCCAGGCCAGGTGCTGCTCGCCGCGCTGTTCGAACAGGCCAGCGCGCTCGGGCACGAAGGGCGGCAGTTCGGCAGCCTCGATGCGAAGCCCGCCGACCTCGGCCGGCAGCCGCACCCGTTCCAGATGCTGGCGCGCCAGCTCGAACAGGCGCTGGGGGTCGCGTTCGGGCGCCAGCAGGCCGATATTCAACCGGCTGGGAGCACGCTCCTCATGCTCCAGCAACACTTCGAAACGCTGCACGCCGCCATCGCGGGCCACCAGAAATGCGGCCAGATCCGCACACAGGCGGCGCAGCGGAAACAGCAGAGCCTGGGTGCTGGCCACGACGCGATCCAGCTCGATGCGCGCATCGAATCGCGGCGGTGGCTGCCAGGTGGCCAGACGGCAGGGTCCGGTTTCGCGCAGGGCATCGAGTTGCTCGATCAGGCCCGGCCCGAAGCGCCGGACCAGGGCATCGCGCGGCAGGGCGAACAACTGTCCCAGGCGATTCAGACCCATCCGTTCCAGGCGCTCGGCGTGGCGGGCTTCGAATCCGGCACAGGCAACGGGCAGCCGGGCCAGCGCGGTCTCCAGTTCGGTCTGTGAGTGGATGGCCAGCTCGGCGTGCTTCGCCGACAGTGCGTAGGCGGCGTATGGATTCGGCGCCAGCACCCGATGATGCCGGAAGCCCAGTGCGTCCAGACCGTCGTGCAGGCGCTGCGCCAGGTGCGGCCACGGCCCGAACAATCCCATGCTGGCACCGACTTCCAGCAGCACGGCATCCTCGAAGGTCTCGATCGCGACCTGCGAGCTGTACTGGTAGGCCCAGGCGGCCAGCAACTGGCGGCTGCGCAGCAGCGCTGCGGGATCCAGCGCTTCGCTGCGCAGGGCCGGGCAGATGGCCTCGGCCGTGGTCAGGGCCTGGCCGGGCTGCAGGCCGGCCGCGGCGGCAGCCTCGTTGACGGCGGCCAGCACACGCCGTTGCGGTGGCCCGTCCACCAGCACCAGCGGTTGCCGGCGTGCGTCCGGCGGCCGCTGCCGAAGCGTCGTGTCGATGGCCAGCGACGGCAGTCGCAGGCAGGCCCAGAGCGAAGATGACATGTCCGGACCGTCCTCAATGCACGCGGCCTGGCATGGCGAAATGTTTCGCCGGCGGATTGCCACCGCGGCATTTGAGAATCTCCAGACCGTACGGGTCCGGCTGCAGCCGCACCCGCACCGCGGCCGGCGAGGCTTCGGCGGCGCAGCGGGCATCGCGGAACACGAAACCCGTGGCGCGGCCACTTTCGGCGGCGACCTGCAGCCGGCGCAACTGCGCATGCGTACTGCGTCGCGGCCACAGCAGCACCGCGGCGCAGGCGCCCGAGCGCAGGCATTGCTCGGCGGCCCACAGAACATCCTCGGCCGGGCAGTTGACCAGGGCCAGCACCGCCGGGTCGATACCACGAGCCTGCCAGGCGACTGGAAAGGGTACGTAGGGCGGCTTGATCAGGGCCACCGGATGGCGGGTGTCGGCCAGGGTTGCCAGTGCCGGCAGAACGAGTTGCAGCTCGCCGTGGCCATCAGCCGGAATCAGGATTTCGCTGAGCGCATGGCGCGGCCAGCCGCCGCCGGGCAGGGCGGCATCCAGCGGCGCATGGCCGCTGGGCACGGCATGCGGCGCATGGCCCGTGCCGCGTCCGCGCCAGATGCGCGGGTCGGCCAGTACGGCATCGAGCGCAACCGCGTTCAAGTGCCCACCCTCAGCAGGCCGACAAACAGACCCTCGATGGCGAAGTCGTCGCCGGCCGGATCAACCTCGATCGGGGCATAGGCCGGATTGCGCGGCAGCAGGCGGATGCGGCCCCGTTTGCGTTCCAGGCGCTTGATCGTGACTTCACCGTCGATGCGCGCCACCACGGTCTGGCCGTTCTCGGCCTCGGGCTGGCGGCGCACGCCGACCAGGTCGCCGTCAAGAATGCCGTCGTCGATCATCGAATCACCCTCGACCCTGAGCAGGTAGTCGGCGCGCGGCCGGAACAGTTCCGGGTCAATGCGCACATGGCGCTCGGCTTCGCCCTCCAGCGTGTCCGGCCCGACCGGCGCACCGGCCGCTACCCGGCCCAGCACCGGCAGGCTGAGGAAACCGTCCCGCGAGCGCGCCGCACCGTGCAGCCGGATGCCGCGCGCCTTGCCCGGCAGACGTTCCACGCAGCCCTTGCGCTCAAGCGCCGCGAGGCATTTCTGTGCCGTGCTGGTATGCGCAAAGCCCAGTGCGCGGGTGATTTCGGCGAGCACCGGTGGCATGCCGTGCCGCTGCACGTAGGTGCCAATGAAGTCCAGCGTGGCCTGCTGCCTGGCCGTCAGATGGGGGGTCGAGTTCGTCTTGCTCATGGTGTATATATTTACACCCAAGGCAAGACACGGTCAACCGGAATGTTCGTGCGCCGCCGCCGGTTCGCGCGCTGCGGCGCAAGAGAGCCAATTCATTGCATCGAGTGCAGGCCGACGGTGTTTCCCTCGGTGTCGGTCACCAGCGCGCAGTGCCCGTACTGGCCGATCGAGAACTTGGGCTTGAAAATCGTGCCGCCGGCGGCCTCGACGCGGCCCTGTTCGACGGCGCAGTCCTCGCAGGCGAAATACACCAGCGTGCCCAGCCCGGCTGCGGGCGGGCTGTCGGGCATCTTCACCAGGGCGCCACCGCTTCCCGATGCGTCCATGTCCATGGGAAAGGCCAGCATCTGCAGGCCGCCGGCCTCGCCGTCGGGAAGCAGCGGCTCCAGCGTGCACTGGAGCACGGTTTCATAGAATTTGCGCGCACGCGCCAGATCCTGCACGTAGATTTCGAATCAGACGACGGGATTGGGTTTCATGTCAGTTTTCCAGGTAGCAAGGGAAAGGGGTACTGCCAAAGGCCGAGGGTTTGGCTGAAGATCATGTCGATACAATCATGGCGGCAACTTCGCCCAGATCATTGTTGAGCTGATTGCCGCACATATCGCAGGTGGGTGGCTGCCGGGCCATCAAGAACTTTGTCAATGCGAAACTGCGGCCCGGGTTCGTTCAGGTTTTCAAACAGTCGCCGCCCCGCATGGAAGAATACGGGGGCCAGGGCAATTTCCAGCTCATCAACAACACCGAGGTTCAGGTACTGCTGGATCACCTCTGCGCCACCTGAAATGCGAATGTCACGATCCTGCGCTGCCTCCCTGGCCAGTGCGAGCGCAAATTCGGGTCCCTCGTTGATGAAGTGAAACGTCGTTCCGCCAGGACGCACCCATGGGTCCCGTTTCTCGTGGGTGAGAACGTATACAGGCGTGTGAAAGGGAGCCTCCTCTGGCCAACTGACCTCACCTTGATCGAACATGCGCTTGCCCATGATGTGGGCGCCGGAACGCTCGAATGTCTGGCGAACCATGTCGTTGACCGGGCCAGTCTCGCCTCCGGGACCGAACTTGAGCTTGTCGCGCATGTACTGCTGATTGAGCAGCCAGGCCATCAGTGCACCCCATTTTTCACCCCAATCTTTGTACCCGGAATCTTCCATGGTCATCCCTTCCGGAGCCATGTAGCCATCAAGGCTGAGCGCGATGTTGACGAATACTTTGCTCATGATCTTCCTTCCGAATGTGGTTGACGGTTCGACTCGCCAGTCGGCAACCGGCGGCGGCAATTGCCATGGTGGCATCACCGTGAAGCAGGGTTGGGCAATGTCAGCCGCGTCGTGCCGCCTCGATGGTGGCGACGTCGATCTTGCGCATTTTCATCATGGCCTCGAAAACGCGCTTGGCGGCTGCGCGATCGGCACCGGTGAATGCTTCGGTCAGGGCCAACGGGGTGATTTGCCAGGACAGCCCCCATTTGTCCTTGCACCAGCCGCATTGGCTTTCCTGGCCGCCGTTGCCGACGATGGCGTTCCAGTAGCGGTCGGTCTCGGCCTGGTCGGCGGTGGCGACCTGAAACGAAAAGGCTTCGCTGTGCTTGAACGCCGATCCGCCGTTGAGCCCGATGCATGGAATGCCCATGAGCGTGAACTCCACGGTCAGGACTTCGCCCTGTTTGCAGGAAGGATTGTCGCCCGGAGCGCGGTGCACCGCGTCCACGGATGAATCGGGAAAGGTCGCGGCATAAAAGCGCGCGGCCTCTTCGGCGTTGCCGTCATACCAGAGGCAGACGGAGTTCTTGGCACGGGTTGTCATGTGATTTCTCCACGAATGCGGCGAATGGGTGCCCATACAGCTTGATGGTCATACTGAAGTTTCCTTGTCGGTCGGGCCACCTGCCGCAGCTTTGCGCGGGGCGGTATTGACCGCCAACTGGGCGGCAAAGGCCCGCTGGTAGGCGGGACGCGCTTCGCCGCGGGCGACATAGGCCGCCAGGTTCGGAAATTCGTCCAGAATGCCCGACATTCTCAGTCTCAGCAGTACCGACACCATCATCACGTCGCCCGCGCTGAATGCGCCATCCAGCCACTGTGCATCGCCCAGACGGACAGACAGCTGGCCGAGGCGATTGCGGATGCGGTCCTGCACCAGAGGCAGACGTCCTTGAGCCCAGGGCTTGTCGGCTTCCAGAATCCTGGCGATGGTCAGTTCCTGGATCGGTGGTTCCACGGTGTTGAGCGCGGCGAACATCCACATGATCGCGCGTGCCCGGGCATGGGTATCTTCGGGAAACAGCCCGGCATGACGTTCGGCGATGTGGAAAACGATTGCGCCGGTTTCGAACAGGGCGAGATCGCCTTCTTCATAGGTCGGAATCTGGCCGAAGGGGTGCAGGCCCATGTGCCGTGCTTCCTTCATGGCCCGGAACGAAAGCAGACGAACCTGACAGGGTTGGCCCACTTCCTCCAGCGCCCAGCGCACGCGCATGTCGCGCGCCAGGCCCTTGCCGCCGTCGGGCGAGCGTTCAAAGGCGGTAATCGTGATGGTCATGGC
>CBFGSA010000004.1:0-51148 GCA_965651365.1 uncultured Rhodanobacteraceae bacterium
CCTCACCCTGGCCGGGCGTTCGCCGGCTGCGAACTGCCACTGGCAGTTCGGTCCGGCTCACCCAAGCTTCCCATGACATTGCTTGAACTTTTTGCCCGAACCGCAGGGGCAGGGTTCGTTGCGGCCGACTTTCGGGGTGTCACGGT
The DNA here is from genome assembly GCA_965651365.1 of uncultured Rhodanobacteraceae bacterium. Lineage (GTDB taxonomy): Bacteria > Pseudomonadota > Gammaproteobacteria > Xanthomonadales > Rhodanobacteraceae > DASSBG01. Next base: position 147 of record CBFGSA010000004.1, read on the forward strand.
AGACCGGTGCGGCCGGTCCGCCAGCGTGTGCATCGGCCTCGGCCATTTCCGGCTCGGGCTGCATGGCGTTGGCGCCGGCATGCTGGAAGTCCATGCTCGATGCGGCAGCCGCCTGCTGGCGCTGCTGCATGGCCTCCATCTCGGCCACTTCCTCTTCGCTGCGCACGCGGATGCGCGCCAGCACCTGAACCACTTCGGCCTTGATCTTCTCCAGCATCATGGTGAACAGGCGGAAGGCTTCCCGCTTGAACTCCTGCTTGGGCTGGACCTGGGCATAGCTCCTGAGGAAGATGCCCTGGCGCATGTAGTCCATGTTGGCCAGATGTTCCTTCCAGGCGTTGTCCAGCACCGACAGCATGATGTGTTGTTCGAGCTGGCGCATCACGTCGCTGCCGACCATGGTTTCCTTTTCGCGGAACAGTCGCTCGGCGTAGTCCTGGACGTGCGCCTCGATGGCCGCGCTGTCGACGTCCTTCTGACTCTCGACCCAATCGACGAGCTTGACCGGTATGCCGAATTCGCTTTCCAGCTCCCGCTCGAGGCCGGGCAGGTCCCACTGGTCATCGATGGTGTCGGGCGGCACATGGCGGTAGCTGATTTCGCGGAACACATCCTCGCGGATGTCCTGGATGATGTCCTTGACGTCGCTGCTGGTGAGCAGCTCGTTGCGCTGGTCATAGACCACCTTGCGCTGGTCGTTGGCGGTGTCGTCGAACTCCAGCAATTGCTTGCGGATGTCGAAGTTGTGCTGTTCGACCTTGCGCTGTGCCTTTTCAATCTGGCGGCTGACCATGCGGTCCTCCAGCGCATCGCCTTCCTTCATGCCGAAGCGCTGCATCCAGCGCACCAGGTTCTCGCCGCCGAAGATGCGCATCAGGTTGTCTTCCAGCGACAGGTAGAAACGCGAGGAGCCCGGGTCGCCCTGACGCCCGGAACGCCCGCGCAACTGGTTGTCGATGCGGCGTGACTCGTGGCGTTCAGTGCCGACGATGTGCAAACCGCCGGACTCCAGCACCTGCTCGTGGCGCTTCTTCCAGTCGGCGCGCACCTTTTCGCGATCGGCTTTCGTGGCATCTTCGGGCAGGCGCTCCAGCGCCGCTTCGAGGTTGCCGCCGAGCACGATATCGGTACCGCGGCCAGCCATGTTGGTGGCAATGGTGACCGAACCCGGGGCACCGGCCTGCTCGACGATCAGCGCCTCGCGCTCGTGCTGCTTGGCGTTGAGCACTTCATGCGGCACCTTGAGCTTGTCCAGCAGACCGCTGATGTATTCGGACACTTCAATCGAAGTCGTGCCGACCAGCACCGGCTGGCCGCGCTTGTAGCAGTCCTGGATGTCCTCGACGATGGCGTCGAACTTGTGCTTCGCCTTGAGGAACACCAGGTCCGGTGCGTCCTTGCGAATCATCGGCTTGTGGGTGGGGATCACCACCACTTCCAGGCCGTAGATCGAATTGAACTCGAAGGCTTCGGTGTCGGCCGTGCCGGTCATGCCCGACAACTTGTCGTACATGCGGAACAGGTTCTGGAAGGTGATCGTGGCCAGCGTCTGGTTGTCGCGCTGGATCGGTACGCCTTCCTTGGCCTCGACCGCCTGGTGCAGGCCGTCGGACCAGCGCCGTCCGGCCAGGGTACGGCCGGTGAATTCGTCCACGATCACGACCTCGCCATCGCGCACGATGTAGTCCACATCGCGCTGGTACAGGGCGTGCGCCCGGATCGCGGCATTGAGGTGGTGCACCACGGCCAGATTGCCGGCATCGTAGAGATTGCTGTCCGGCTCCAGAATGCCTTCGGCGCGCAGCAGTTCCTCGACGTGCTCCATGCCTTCCTCGGACAGGTGCACCTGCTTCTGCTTCTCGTCGGGCCAGAAATCACCCGGGCCGTCTTCCTTTTCCTGCTTGCTGAGCCTGGGCACGATCTTGTTGACCTGCTTGAACAGCTCCGGGGACTCTTCGGCCGGCCCGGAAATGATCAGCGGCGTGCGGGCCTCGTCGATCAGGATCGAGTCGACCTCGTCGATGATCGCGTAGTGCAGATCGCGCTGGACGCGCTGGTCGGCCGCCAGGGCCATGTTGTCGCGCAGATAGTCGAAACCCAGCTCGTTATTGGTGCCGTAGGTGATATCGGCTGCATAGGCCGCCTTCTTGTCCTCGTGTTCCATGCCGGGCCAGACCACGCCCACGCTCATGCCGAGAAAGTCGTAGACCTTGCCCATCCAGGCCGCGTCACGGCGCGCCAGGTAGTCATTGACCGTGACCACATGCACGCCCTTGCCTTCCAGCGCGTTGAGGTAGACCGCCAGCGTTGCCACCAGGGTCTTGCCCTCACCGGTACGCATTTCGGCAATCCTGCCCCGGTGCAGAACCATGCCGCCGATCAGCTGCACATCGTAGTGGCGCAAGCCGATCACCCGGCGCGAGGCCTCGCGCACGGTGGCAAAGGCCTCGGGCAGCAATTTGTCCAGTTTTTCGCCATCGGCGAGGCGCTGCCTGAACTCGGCCGTCTTCGCCTTGAGCGCTGCGTCGTCAAGTGCCTTGAAGTCGTCCTCCAGCGCATTGATGCGCGCCACCATGCGCGACATTTCCTTGAGCACCCGCTCGTTGCGGCTGCCGAACACACTGGTCAGGACACGATTGAACATCTGTTTGGTCTTGTCTGGAATGGGGATGGGCGTCGCCCACGGGCGACAGCAAGCCGACAATCATACGATTGTTGCAGGCCATGGGCAAAGCGTGGTGGCGGGGCGCGGCGGTTTCAAGGGTTGCGCAGTACCGGAGCGCGCCGCTCACTTGGTGCGAGAGGCGTTTGGGAAACGCGGGAGTGGGGAGTGGGAAGTCGGAAGTGGGAAAGCGCAACCCCTCCGGAAAACTTGACAGTGCACGGCACACTGCCCGCTTGCGGCTATGCCATGCCAAAGTTCGAGGCACTCGATTAACTGACAGTGCCCTGCTTTCCTACTTCCCACTCCCTACTCCCTACTCCCGACGTGCGCGCAGCGCACGTCACCCCCGATGACTGCGCACGTACGCCAGCGGGTTGACCGAGCGGCCGTCGTGCCACACTTCAAAGTGGGAATGCGGGCCGGTGGAGCGGCCGGTGGAACCGACCACGGCGATTTCCTGGCCGACATGCACGCGCTGACCCACGTGCACCAGAATCTTGCTGTTGTGGGCATAGCGGGTGGCGTAGCCGTTGCCGTGGTCGATCTCGACCACGTTGCCGTAGCCGGAACGGACACCGGCAAAGGTCACCACGCCCTCGGCCACGGTATGCACCGGCGTACCTTTGGGCGCTGCAAAATCAATGCCGCGGTGAAACTCGGAATGACCGTCGAAGGGGTCAATGCGCTTGCCGTAATAGGACGAGATGTAGCCCGTATTGAGCGGCATGCCGGTCGGACGCTGATTGGAAGCGACCTTGTGGTCGATCAGCAGATCCTGCAGCACCTGGAGCTGCTGCTGCTGATGGTCGAAGCGCTCTTCGAGAGATCTGATGCCGGCACTGAGACTTCCCGGCAGCAGGTAGGCATTGCTGCTGTCCTCCTCCGGGCCGCCGACCGCGGGATCGCGGTCAAAGTCGAACTCGCCATCATCCAGCTTGCCAAGCTTGGTCAGGCGCTCGCCCAGCGCGTTGATGCGCATCGACTGCGCCTGCAGATTGCCCAGCTTGAGCGCCAGTGCATTGACCTGACGCTGGGCGTCGGACTGCACTGCGGTCAACTGACTGCTCTGCGTCTGCAACTGGCTACGCAGATGTTTCAATTTGGCCATCGCGGCATCGGTCGGGCTGGCGAGGTAGATTGCCAGAACGGCACCCAGGATGGCGCAGACCGCGGCCGCGCCAAAGGTGATCCCGGCCAGGGCAAGCAGTGTGCGGCGCCTTGAAAGATCGAAGCTCAAGGGAGCCTTTTGCCGGCGCGGGACGAGTATGATGTTCATGTGTGTTTTGATCCGGACTTGTCGGAATGAAAGCCAACTCAAACAGGCAAAACCGCAGCGGCTGCGAGCAACCCGTACCGGTTGCCGACTGCCTGCACGCCTTGCCATCCGGCCAGCGCGCGCTGAAACTTGCCCGATTGAATCAGCACCTGCAAGCTGAGCTGCCGCCGGAACTGTCCGACCGCATCGTGCTGGCCAGTGTCCGTGCCGACCGGGCGCTTTTTCTGGCCAAGACGTCTGCCTGGGCCGCGCGCACGCGGCTGCAGCAGGGACAACTCCGCCAGATCCTGCAGGCACTTGGCCAGCAGGTTGATTCCATCGACGTGAAAGTAGTTCAGCCCGAGCGCACTCCCCGTACGCCACCTGGCCGCAAACCCCTCACCGCTGCCACCGCCGAACATTTGCGCTCGGTGGCATCGTCCACTTCAGACCCCGAACTGCGGGCCCGGTTCCTTGAATTGGCCACCCTGGCCGAAACCGCTCCCGACTGATCGCTGCCTGCGATCAGTGCATCGTTCAGTTGATTCTATACTGCCTGCGCCGGATGTGCATAGGAAATCGGCGCCTTGGCCGGATCCGAGAACACGACCTCTTCCCAGGCATCGGTCTGGGCCAGCAGCTTGCGCAACAGGCGGTTGTTGAGCGAATGGCCCGACTTGTGGCCATAGAACGAGCCGATCAGGCTGTGCCCCAGCAGGTACAGATCACCGATGGCGTCGAGGATCTTGTGCTTGACGAACTCGTCCTCGTAACGCAGACCGTCCTCGTTGAGGACGCGGTAGTCGTCGAGCACGATGGCGTTGTCCATCGAGCCGCCGAGCACCAGATTCTGTTCACGCAGCATCTCGATGTCGCGCATGAAGCCGAAGGTGCGCGCACGGCTGACCTCCTTGACGAAGGAGGTGGTGGAAAAGTCGATTTCCGCGCTGGAGGACCGGCGCGTGAAAATGGGATGCTTGAAGTCGATCGAGAAACCGACCTTGAAGCCGTCAAAGGGCTCGAAGCGGGCCCATTTGTCGCCCTCTTCCAGCAGGACCGGCTTCTTGATGCGGATGAAGCGCTTGGCTGCTTCCTGTTCGGCGATGCCCGCCGATTGCAACAGAAACACGAACGGGCCGGCGCTGCCGTCCATGATCGGCACTTCGCTGGCCGACAGGTCGATGCAGGCATTGTCGATGCCCAGGCCCGCCATGGCCGACAAGAGGTGCTCGACCGTGGCGATGCGGATACCGTCCTTGACCAGGGTGCTCGACAGACTGGTATCACCGACGTTTTCGGCGCGCGCAACGATTTCGTGCGGGGGCTCCAGGTCCACCCGACGAAACACGATGCCGCTGTCGACCGGTGCCGGTCGCAACGTCATGTACACTTTTTCCCCTGTATGAATGCCAACGCCCGTCGCACGGATGACATTCTTCAGCGTACGCTGTCTGATCATTATGGTTCCTGAAGCCCAGGAGCATGAGGCGCCGCGAATGCTATCACGTCAAAGCCTCGCCGAAAAGAGGCGCGTCGACATGCACACAACATTGTTGCAAAAGCCCAACAGATATCCAATACCGCACCATTCGCCATAGTATGGCAGATTCGGGACGGATCGGCACCGCACACCCGGCGCCGATCACGGGAGAACCCGGCCCGGACACTCATGAACAATCCGGGCTTGCACCGCTCAGTCGGCCTGACGCCGCAGAAACGAGGGGATATCGAGATAGTCCGGCACGTTCTTGCTGGCGTTTGATGTCTCCGGCTCATGCTCCTGCTCGGCCCTGCGCGTCGCGCGCATGTTGGGTGCGGGGGTCTGCTTCACCACACGGCTTTCCCGCGGTGCGGCATCGACCGGTGCGGCATGGTCGTCGGTACCGGTGCGGGCCACCAGACGCGGACGCGCCACCCGCTCGGGCTTGCGTGCCGCAGCCTGCATGTTGCCACGGTTGATGCCGGTGGCGACCACGGTCACGCGCACGTCGTCCTTGAGCTCGGGATCCATCGAGGTGCCCATCACCACGGTGGCGTCCTCGCTGGCGAAGTCGTGCACCACGCGACCGATCTCGTCGAACTCACGCATCGTGAGATTCGGGCCGGCGGTGACATTGACCAGGATGCCGCAGGCGCCGGCCAGATCCACATCCTCCAGCAGCGGATTGTTGATCGCCGCCTCGGCCGCAGCCTGGGCGCGATCGTCGCCGTTGGCGTTGCCCGACCCCATCATGGCCATGCCCATCTCGCTCATCACGGTGCGCACGTCGGCAAAGTCGACGTTGATCAGTCCGGGACTGGTGATCAGGTCGGCAATGCCCTGTACCGCTCCTTGCAACACTTCGTTGGCGGCCTTGAAGGCCGACAGCAGGGTCACTTCGCGGCCGAGCACGGTCAGCAGCTTCTCGTTGGGCACGGTGATCAGCGAGTCGACATGCTGCTGCAGATCGTCGATGCCCTTCATCGCCACCTGCATGCGGCGCCGGCCCTCGAACGGGAACGGCTTGGTGACCACGGCCACAGTCAGGATACCCTTCTCCTTGGCCAGTTGCGCCACCACCGGCGCGGCGCCGGTACCCGTGCCGCCGCCCATGCCGGCGGTGATGAACACCATGTCGGTGCCTTCCAGCAGTTCCTCGATGCGCTCGCGGTCCTCCAGCGCGGCCTGGCGACCGACCTCCGGGTTGGCGCCCGCGCCCAGGCCCTTGGTGACATTGGCGCCCAGTTGCAACTGGGTCTTGGCACCGCTGGACTTCATGGCCTGGGCGTCGGTGTTGGCGGCGATGAACTCGACGCCCTCGATCTGTGACTTGACCATGTGGCCGACGGCATTGCCTCCGCCGCCGCCCACGCCGAATACCTTGATCACCGCATTGGGTGCCGTGTTTTCTACCAGTTCAAACATTTGCGAGTCCTCCAGTTCAAAAGGGGTTCAACGTGTAATTTGACCCGTGCGGGCATTTCGCCGACACGATCCGGACTTCGGCAACCGGTGTGGATTGCCGCGCCGCCCGGAACGGCGCATTCGACAACAGCGCTGGCATCACCAACGCCGCCATCAGAAATTCTTCTCCAGCCAGCCACGCATGCGGCCCAGCATCGTGCCCATGCCGCCGGCCATGGCGCCCGGCGCAGCCTGCATCCCGCCCATCGCCGCGCCATGCAGCAGCAAGCCGACGCTGGTCGAATGCTGCTCTCCGGCAACCACGTCGATCATGCCGGCGACATGCTGCGGGCGGCCGATGCGCACCATCTTGTGGAAGATCTCCTCGGCCAGTTGCTGCGCACCCTCCATGCGCGAGGCACCACCGGTGAGCACGATGCCGGCCGCGACCAGCGACTCGTAGCCGGAACGCTGCAGCTCGCGCTGCACTTCCTCGAAGATTTCCTCGTAGCGGGCCTGCACCACCTGGGCCAGCTGCTGGCGCGCCCAGCGACGCGATTCGCGGTCGCCCACGCTGGGCACCTGTACCGTCTCCTCGCTGTGCGCAAGCTGCGCCAGCGCGCAGGCATACTTCACCTTCAACTCCTCGGCATGCATGGTCGGCGTGTGCACGCCATAGGCGATGTCGTTGGTCACCAGGTCACCACCCAGTGGCAGCGAGCGGGTGAAGCGGATCGCACCCTGGGCATAGATCGCGATGTCGGTGGTGCCGGCGCCGATGTCGACCAGACACACGCCCAGGTCGCGCTCGTCCTCGGTCAGAACGGCGCGCGCCGAGGCCAGCGCCGAGGGCACCAGTTCGTCGACGTTGAGGCCGCAGCGGCGGATGCACTTGCTGATGTTCTGCGCCGCACTGGCCGCGGCCGTGACCATGTGCACGTTGGCTTCCAGCCGCACGCCGCTCATGCCGACCGGACGGCGGATGCCTTCCTGGCCGTCGATGCGGTATTCCTGGGCCTCGGTGAACAGCACCTGGCGGTCGGCCGGAATGGCCACCGCGCGGGCCGCGGCCAGCACCTGCTCCATGTCCGAGCGGGTCACTTCGCCATCACGGATGGCCGCCGTGCCCTGCGAGTTGCGCGTTTCCAGATGGCTGCCGGAAATCGAGGCGTACACCGAGCGGATGTCGCAACCGACCATCAGCTCGGCTTCCTCCACCGCGCGCTGGATCGAGTTGACCGTGGCCTCGATGTCGACCACCACGCCGCGCTTGAGCCCGCGCGACACATGCGAGCCGATGCCGATCACCTCGACCGGCTCGCCGGGCTCGTACTCGCCCACGATCGACACCACCTTGGCGGTGCCGATATCAAGCCCGACCACGAGCTGCTTGTCACTCTTGCGATTCATGCCGGGGGTGGCCCTCCAGTCGTGTCTTCAGGTTGCGGCCAGCTCACGGCAAACCCGTTGCTGTAGCGCAGATCGGCACTGACGAAGCCGAGCGGATGGCTGCCCACCAGTTGCGCGTAGCCGACCACGAAGCGTGCCAGCCGCTGCTGCGGATGATCGGTGCCGATGGTCACGCGGGCATCGTTGTCCAGGGTCAGCAGCCAGGTGCCGCGACGGCTTTCGTGGATGTCGCGCAAGGCCAGGCCCACGCGCGCAAGCTGCTTGCGCGCTTCAAGATAGAAGGCGAGCACTTCGTGTTCCGAGCCCGCCGGACCGCTGAGCGCCGGCAGCCGGGCCAGCTCCACGGCATCCGGCACGCGGAACACCCGGCCATGGCGATTGATCAGCCCGTTCGCATTCCAGCGCGCAAAGGGCTGATGTTCGGTGAAGCGGATGCGCACCTGGTCCGGCCAGTGCTTGCGTACCTCAACTTGGGCCACCCACGGCAATGCGGCAACCGTTGCGCGGATGCGATCGGGGTTGGTGGCAAAAAAGCCCGAGTCAAGCATGGGCGTGGCCAGCTGGCGCACCTCGGCCGCGCTGACGTGCTGGAACGGGCCATCCACCCGCAGCGAGCGCACCGGCCAGTGATCGGCTGCGAACCAGCCCATGAACAGGCCCACCAGCGGCAGTGCCAGCATGCCCAGTGCCAGCGTCCAGGCCAGGATCCGCGCCGGCAGCAGCGCTTTCATGGCCTGCCTCCGGCATTCGCTTCATCCGCACCCAGGCTGGTCGCCAGAATGCGCAGGCACAGTTCGGCAAAATCGATGCCCTCGGCCCTGGCCGCCATTGGCACCAGCGAGTGGCTGGTCATGCCCGGTGCAGTATTGACCTCGAGCAGCCAGTTGTTGCCGTCCGCATCGCGCATGATGTCGACCCGGCCCCAGCCGGCACAGCCCAGTGCATCGAAGGCGCGACGCGCCAGCGCCCGCATCTGCGCCTCGGCCTCGCCTTCCAGCCCCGGGCAGATGTAGCGGGTGTCTTCGGCGATGTACTTGGCCTGGTAATCGTAGTATTCGCCAGCCGGCACGATGCGAATGCTGGGCAACACCCGCTCGCCCAGGATGGACACCGTGTACTCCTCACCCGCGACCAGGCGCTCGACCAGCAGGCTGCCCGGATAGCGCTCGGCCAGCGTCACGGCCGCGTCCAGATCCGATTCGGCAAAGATCCGGGTCACGCCAACGCTGGAGCCTTCGCAGGCCGGCTTGACGATCAGCGGCAAACCCAGCTCGCGCGCGGCCCGATGCACATCGCCGCCGCGCGGCAGCGCCGCGAATTCCGGCGTCGGCAGACCCAGCGCGCGCCACACCTGTTTCGAGCGCACCTTGTCCATCGACAGCGCCGAACCCAGCACGCCGGAGCCGGTGCAGGGCACGCGCAGCGATTCCAGCGCACCCTGCAGCACACCGTCCTCGCCGCCGCCATGCTGGCCGTGCAGGATGTTGAACACCCGCGCAAAGTGCCCGCCACGCAGCGCATCCAGCAGGGCCGGAATGCCGTCCACGGCATGCGCATCGACGCCACGCGATTGCAGCGCCTCCAGCACGTTGCGTCCCGAGTCCAGCGACACCTCACGCTCGGCGCTGCTGCCACCCATGACGACGGCGACGCGGCCGAAGGCCTCCGGTTTCGGAATGTTGGATTTGTGGGTGGTTTGCGCCTTGTTGCTGTTTGCGGGACTCGGGACTCGGGACTCGGGACTCGGAGAAGCGGTCGTTTGCTGCGGTCCTGCGGCGAGCGTCTGGAGGGGCGCACTTTTATGGGTTGCGGCTTCGGGCTTCGGGACCCGGGACTCGGGACTCGAAGAGGCGGCGGCTTCGATGGTGCTTGCAGCGCGTACGGCCCGCTTCGGACCTTGGCGCAACAACAGTCCGGGATCACTGGTCTGGCTCGTGACCGAGTCCCGAGTCCCGAGTTCCGAGTCCCGGCCACGAACCGAGTCCCGAGTCCCGAGTCCCGAGTCCCGCATACAACCGTGTCGCAAAGTCTGATCCACACTCATGCCCCACCTCCTGCCCGCAAATGCCCGCGCGCCGCCAGCTCGGCGGCGGTGCGGCCGATGTCGCCGGCACCGAGAAGCAGCAGCAGGTCCCGGTCTTCAAGCAGTGCGGGCAGAGCCTGGGCGAAGTCGCGCGGGTGGTCGACCAGTACCGGGTCGACCTTGCCGCGGGCGCGCACGGCGCGGGCCAGGTCGCGGGCGTCGGCGCCGGCTATCGGCGCCTCGCCGCCCGGATACACATCGGTGAGCACCAGCACGTCGGCCTCACACAGCACTTGCGCGAAATCGTCCATCAGGTCGCGGGTACGGGTGTAGCGGTGCGGCTGGAAAGCCACCACCATGCGCCGTTCCGGCCAGCCGCCGCGCACCGCCTCGAACACGGCGCGCAGCTCGCTCGGATGATGCCCGTAATCGTCGATCAGCAACACGCGACCCTGATCCAGCCCCAGTTCACCGCGGCGATGGAAGCGGCGACCCACGCCCTCGAATTTTTTCAGCGCCGCTGCAATGTGTTCGGGCGCAGCGCCGAGCTGCCAACCGATCGCGGCCGCCGCCAGCGCGTTGAGCACATTGTGCCGGCCGGGCAGATTGAGGCGCACGGCGATGCTGTTTTCGTCGCCCGGCAACTGCAGATCAAACGACATCTCGAAACCGTCCTGGCGCAGGTTCAGTGCGCGCACATCGGCCTCGGCGTTGTCGATGCCGTAGCGCAGCACGCTGCGTCCCACGCGATCGGCCAGCGCCGCCACTTCGGCATCGTCGATACACAGGACCGCCACGCCGTAGAACGGCAGACGATGCAGGAAGTCATCAAAAGCCTCGCGCACGCGGGCGAAGTCGCCGCCGTAATTTTCCAGATGGTCGGCGTCGATATTGGTGACTGCAGCCACTACCGGCGACAGCATCAGGAACGAGCCGTCGGACTCGTCGGCTTCGGCCACCAGGTATTCGCCGGTGCCCAGGCGCGCATTGGCGCCGGCCGAATTGAGCTGGCCGCCGATGACGAAGGTCGGGTCGTAGCCGGCTTCCGCCAGCACGCTGGCGACCAGGCTGGTGGTGGTGGTCTTGCCGTGGGTACCGGCGATGGCGATGCCGCGCCGGAAGCGCATCAGTTCGCCCAGCATTTCCGCCCGCGGCACCACCGGGATGCCGCGCTCGCGGGCCGCGGCAAGTTCCGGGTTGTCCGGCCGGATCGCGCTTGAGGTGACCACCACGTCCGCCTGATCAAGATTGTCGGCGCTGTGGCCCTCGCTGACCTGCACGCCCAGGCCGGTCAAACGCTCGGTTGTCGGCGAGCGGGCCTTGTCCGAGCCCGACACCTGGTAGCCGAGATTGTTCAGCACTTCGGCAATGCCGCTCATGCCAACACCGCCGATACCGATGAAATGGACATGGCGGAAGGCGCTCATGATGTCCTCGTGCGCGTTGAGGCGATGCGGCGTCATGCCCCCTCCTCGATGCAGCAGTCGGCAATCCGCGCCGCGGCTTCCGGCCGCGCCAGTTGGCGTGCCGCCGCGGCCATCGCCAACAGACGCCCACGATCACCCAGCAGCGCGTCGAGCTGTGCTTGAAGTTCGCCATCGAGGCGGTTTTCGGTCACGATTTCCGCGGCACCCGCTGCGCGCATGACCCCGGCATTGCGGGTTTGGTGGTCGTCGACCGCATGCGGATAGGGCACGAACAGCGCGCCGAGACCGGCCGCGCACAGTTCGGCAATGGTCAGGGCACCGGCACGGCACACGCACAGATCAGCCCAGGCATAGGCCTCAGCCATGTCATCGATGAAGGCATCAACCCGCGCCTCCACGCCAGCATCGGCATAGGCGTCAAGTGCTTCGGCCAGGCCGCGTTCGCCGGCCTGATGCCGGATCTGGGGGCGCTGCTCCGGCGCACGTTCGGCCAGTGCCCGCGGCAACCCCAGGTTGAGACTGCGCGCGCCCAGGCTCCCGCCCAGCACCAGCAGCCGCATGGGGCCGTCGCGGCCAGCCAGGCGCTCGGCGGGCGGCGCGATCGCGGCGATCGCCGCACGCACCGGATTGCCGACCCACTCGTGTGCGGCGTTTGCTTTCAGCGTGTCGGGGAAGCCCGTCAGCACCCGCCGCGCCACGCGTGCCAGCAGGCGGTTGGTAACACCGGGGATGCTGTTCTGCTCGTGCACCAGCAAAGGCCTTCGCTGTAGCCAGGCTGCCAGGCCACCGGGGCCGGCCGCAAAACCGCCCATCGACAGCACGCTGCGCGGACGCACCCGGCGCAGCACACGCCACGCCTGCCACAGGGCGCGCAGCAGCATCCACGGTGCCTTGAGACGCGTGCCCCATCCCTTGCCGCGCAGCCCGACCACGGCAATGGTGTCGAGCGCGATGCCGCGTTGCGGCACCAGGCGTGTTTCCATCGCACCGGCCGCGCCGAGCCAGACCACCGCCACGCCGCGTGCACTCAGCACCTCGGCCACGGCCAGGCCTGGAAAGATGTGGCCACCGGTGCCGCCGGCCATGATCAATACGGGTTCGCGGGACTCGGGACTCGGGACTCGGGACTCGGCGAGACGTACCGGGTGGCGCCGTGTTTTCGGATTGGCGCCATGCATGAGGTTTGCTGCACTGGACGCGGGAAGCGCCGACCCGCTTTTGCGAGTCCCGAGTCCCGAGTCCCGAGTCCCGTAAAAATTCATGCCGCAGCCTCCGCGGTGGCGGTGGCGAGTTCGCGCATCCCGGCGCGGCCGCGCTGGCGCTCGGCGCGCGTGACCTCGTAGCTGGCGCGCAGCAGCAGACCGAGCATGGCGCAGGTCATGACCACACTGGAGCCGCCCGAACTGATCAGCGGCAGAGTCAGGCCCTTGGTCGGCAGCACGCCCAGATTCACGCCCACCGAGACCATGGCCTGCAGGCCAATGGTGAGCGAGATGCCGAAGGCGACGTAGCCGGCAAAGCGCTGCCCGACCGCCACCCCGCGCATGCCCAGCAGCAAGCCGCGGGTGACCAGCAACGCGTACAGTCCAAGCACCAGCAAGATACCGGCCAGACCCAATTCCTCGGCGATCACGGCCAGAATGAAGTCGGTGTGCGCTTCGGGCAGATAGAACAGCTTCTGCACACTGGCCCCAAGGCCGACGCCAAACCATTCGCCGCGACCAATCGCGATCAGCGCCTGGGTCAACTGGAAGCCGTTGGCGAACGGGTCCTGCCACGGATCCAGGAACGAGGTCAGGCGCTGCATGCGGTAGTCCTGGCTGGTCGCCACGAAGGCAGCCAGCGGCACCAGCGGCGTGGCCATGATGACGAGGTTGCGCATGCGCGCGCCACCCAGCCATACCATGCCCACGCTGACCGCCAGAATCAGCGCCGCCGAGCCGAAGTCGGGTTGCGCCAGGAGCAGGCTCGCAAACAGCAGCGCGATGATGACGGGCTTGAAGGCACCAAAGAACTTCTCTTCCACGCCATCGCGGTGGCGTACCAGATAACTGGCGATATAGATCACGATCACGATCTTGACCGCCTCCACCGGCTGAAATCCGGTCACGCCCAGGTTGAGCCAGCGCCGAGCGCCGTTGATGCGCATGCCGATGCCGGGCAGATACACGGCCAGCAGCAATGCCACCGCGGCCAGCACCAGCAGGATGTGGAATTTTTCGATGAAGCGCAGCTCGATGCGCGTGGCCACAAACAGCAGGCCACCGCCAATCAGCAGGAAGGCCAGGTGCCGACGCAGGTAGTAGAACGCACCGATGTGCTCGCCATCGGCCACGGCAATCGAGCTCGAGGTCACCATGACCACGCCAAAACAGGCCAGCGCCACGATCACCAGCAGCAGCCAGCGATCGTACTCGCCCCGCGCCGCATCCAGCCGCCGCGCCTGCGCCCTTCCGTTTGTCACCTTCGCTACCAAGTTCCAATCACCCTCTTTTGCTCTTGTCGTTGCTTCTGCTCTTGCTCTTGCGAATCCCGAATCCCAAATCCCAAATCTCCAATCCCGGCCTTCAACGCACCTTCAACGTCGCCAACCCCACCAGCACCAGCACCACCGAAATGATCCAGAAGCGCACGATCACGCGCGGCTCGGGCCAGCCCTTGAGCTCGAAGTGGTGGTGGATCGGCGCCATGCGGAAGATGCGCTTGCCGGTCAGCTTGAAGCTGGCTACCTGCAGCATCACCGAGGCGGTTTCGACCACGAACACGCCGCCCATCACCAGCAGCACGATTTCCTGGCGCACGATCACGGCCACGCAGCCCAGCGCGGCACCGATCGACAGCGCGCCGATGTCGCCCATGAAGACCTGGGCCGGATAGGTGTTGAACCACAGAAAGCCCAGTCCTGCGCCCGCGATGGCACCGGTGAAGATGGCCAGCTCGCCGGCCCCCGGGATAGCCGGAATGCCAAGGTATTCCGAGAACACCGCATTGCCCGAAAGATAGGCGAAAACGCCCAGCGCGCCGGCCACCAGCACGCTGGGCATGATGGCCAGGCCGTCCAGGCCGTCGGTCAGATTCACCGCATTGGAAAAGCCCACGATCATCAGGTAGGCGATCAGCACGAACAGCAGACCCAGCGGCAGCACCACGTGCTTGAACAGCGGCACGAACAGCGCCGTCTCCACCGGCAGCTGCGCGGTGTGATACAGCAGGATGGCCGCACCCAGACCAAACAGCGACTGCAGCAGGTATTTCCAGCGCGAGGCCAGGCCGCGGCTGTCCTGGTAAACCAGCTTGCGGTAATCGTCCCAGAAGCCGATGGCGCCGAAGCTGGCGGTCACGCCCAGAACGATCCACACGTAGCGGTTGTGCAGATCGCCCCAGAGCAGGGTCGCGATCAGGATCGCGAGCAGGATCAGCATGCCGCCCATGGTCGGCGTGCCCGCCTTGCTCAGATGCGTCTGGGGCCCGTCGTCGCGCACCACCTGCCCGGCCTTGAGGCTGGCCAGACGGCGAATCAGTGCCGGACCGGCCAGCAGCGACACGGCCAGCGCGGTCAGCGCGCTCATGATCGAACGGAAGGTGATGTACTGAAACAGATGAAAGGCATTGACATGCCCCTGCAGCCATTTGGCCAGTTCAAGCAGCATTCGAATTGCCCCCCTCGTTGCGCTGGCGCAAGGCTTCGACCACGCGCTCCATGCCCGCCGCACGCGAGCCCTTGACCAGACAGTTGACGTGCGCGTGCAGCGCTTTGCCGAGTTCGCGGCTCAGATCCTCGACGGCGTCGAAGTGTCGAGCACCCTCGCCAAACGCCTCGCTCGCTGCCGCACTCAGCGGCCCGACGGTCCACAGGCGCTGAATGCCGCGCTCGCGCGCTCGCCGACCGGCCTCGAAGTGCAGGGACTCGGCTTCGCCGCCCAGCTCGCCCATGTCGCCCAGCACCAGCCAGGCTTCGCCGGGCAGCGCGGCAACGGTGTCGACAGCCGCGGCCAGCGATGCTGGATTGGCGTTGTAGCTGTCGTCGATCAGCCGCCAGCCCGTCGGCATGTCGCTGATGCGCAGCCGGCCGGCCACGCCTTCGGCCGCCGCGAGCCCGGCCGCGATGGTCGCAAGCGGCACGTCCAGTGCCAGCGCGACGGTCGCCGCAGCCAGCGCATTGGCGACGTTGTGCCGTCCCGGCAGGGGCAACTCGACTGCCATCTCGCCCTGTGGCGTCTGCAGCATGAAGCGGCTGGCGCCGGCCTCGCCTTGCACTGCGCTGGCACGCACCTCGGCCTCGCTGTCGAGCGCAAAGCGCAGCACGCGGCGGCGTCCGGCGCGGTTGGCAAAATGGTCGGCAAAATGATCGTCGGCATTGATCACGGCCACGCCGTCGGCGGGCAGTGCCTCGTACACCGCGCCCTTGGTCTCGGCGATGCCTTCAAGACTTTTCATGCGCTCAAGATGCGCCGGCGCGATGTTGTTGACGAGGCCGATTTCTGGCCGTGCGATGGCAGCCAAATAATCGATGTCGCCGGGCTTGCCGGCGCCCATCTCGAACACGGCGTATTCGCAGTCCTGCGGCATGGCCA
Source organism: uncultured Rhodanobacteraceae bacterium (assembly GCA_965651365.1). Taxonomy (GTDB): domain Bacteria; phylum Pseudomonadota; class Gammaproteobacteria; order Xanthomonadales; family Rhodanobacteraceae; genus DASSBG01. Next base: position 16,385 of record CBFGSA010000004.1, read on the forward strand.
GCACGCTCAGCGGCAGACCGATCTCGTTGTTGCGGTTGCCGGCGTTGACGTGGGTACGGCCGTGGCGTGACAGGATCGCGGCGGTCAGTGACTTGACGGTGGTCTTGCCGTTGGAGCCGGTGATGCCGACCACGCGTGCCTGGCGGCGCGCACGCACGGCGCTGGCGAAGTCCCCCAGCGCACGCTCGGTGTCGGCCACCTCGATCTGGGCCAGCGGCGCATCCATGCGATGCGAAACCAGCGCCGCGCAGGCGCCGGCACGCGCGGCCGCGGCCACATGCTCGTGTCCGTCGCCGTGCCTGCCCGGCAGTGCAACGAACAGCTCGCCGGCCTGGAGGCTGCGGGTATCGATGCCGACCCCGGCGACGGCTCCGTCCGCGCCGTGCAGCCGGCCCTGGGTCCACAGCGCGATCTCGGACAAGCGCATGCTCAACATGGCGCCCTCCCGGCCAGCGCGGCGTCGGCCACTTCCAGGTCATCGAACGGATGCTTGCCGCGGGCGTCTTCCTGCGTGGTTTCGTGGCCCTTGCCCGCAATCAGCACCACATCGTCGCGCGTGGCCTCGCCGATGGCGGCGGCAATCGCAGCCGCACGATCGCGCAGCACACGCGCTGCATCGGGCTGTTCCATTCCGGAAAGGATGTCGGCAACGATGGCATCGCCGTCCTCGCTGCGCGGATTGTCGTCGGTCACGTACAGGCCATCGGCCAGCGATTCGACCACGCCGCCCATCTGCGGTCGCTTGCCGCGATCGCGGTCGCCGCCGGCGCCGAACACACACAGCAGCCGACCGTGGACGTGGGGGCGCAGGCTCTGCAGGGCCGATTCCAGTGCCTGCGGCGTGTGCGCATAATCAACCACCACCAAAGGTTTCGTGCCGCCGCCGATGCGGTTCATGCGACCGCGGATCGGTTCCAGTTCAGCCAGCACCCGGCACAGACGGCCAAACGGCACCTCGGCAGCACCCAGGCAAGCCGCAACCGCCAGCAGGTTGGCCACGTTGAAGCGTCCCAGCAAAGGCGTGTGCACGGGAGCTTCGCCCCAGGGCGTGACCAGTTCAAAGTCAAAACCGTCGCCATGACTGCGCAGCTTGCGCGCCCGGACATCGGCATCCCCGGCATCAATGCCGACCCGCAAGGCCCGCATGCTCGCGGGCAGACGAGCGGCAAGATCGCGGCCGTACGCATCATCCAGGTTGATGATCGCGCTCTCCAGGCCGGGCCAGTCGAACAGGCGCGCCTTGGCTTCGAAGTAGGCATCCATGCTGCCGTGATAGTCGAGATGGTCGCGGCTGAGATTGGTGAACACGGCGCTCTTGAACGGCACCGCGTTGACCCGGCCCTGCACCAGCGCGTGCGAGGACACTTCCATCTGCACCCGGTCGGCGCCCCTGTCGCGAAACTCTGACAGCAGGGCCTGCACGCTGATCGCATCGGGCGTGGTGCGTTCGGCCGCATCCAGATGGCCGTGCAGGCCCGCACCCAGGGTACCGATGCTGGCCGCGACATGCCCCAGCCGGCTCCAGGCCTGGGACAGCAACTGCACGATCGAGGTCTTGCCGTTGGTGCCGGTGACGCCGGTGATGCTCAGGGCCGAACCCGGAGCCCCAAAAAATCGCGCAGCCAGCTCGCCCAGCTTCGCGGCCAGGTTGGCGATCCACAGCACGGCACCATCGATGCGACAGCCGGCTGGCATCGGCGCTTCGGCCAGCACCACGCTGGCGCCGCGCTCTCGTGCCGTTGCCGCGAATTCGATGCCGTGATGATTGAGCCCCTGCAAGGCGACAAAGGCCTCGCCAGGGCGCACATTGCGCGAATCCAGACACAGACCGGTAACGCTCAGGGTCGCGGCGGCGCCGGCATCGGCCACACCGGCCAAGAGTGTTCCAAGGGGCATGCTGCGGCTCATGGCTGCGTGCCCTCCTGGTAATTGGTCTGGCCCGGCCGGTAGTCGGGCGCCGGGCTGGCCGCATTGATCGGCTTGTCCATGGCCGGCCCGCCGGCATACCAGTGCTGCACATTGTCCGGCGGCACATCCAGCAGACGAAGCGCGTTGCTCATGACGCGGCTGAACAACGGTGCGGCCACCAGTCCGCCGTAATAGCTGCCTTCACTGGGATCGTCGACGATAACCACCGCGACCAGGCGCGGGTGCGTGGCCGGCGCAATGCCGACGAAGGCGCTGACGTAGCGGTCGGAGTAGCCGCCACCGGCGGCGATATGCGAGGTGCCGGTCTTGCCGGCGACGCTGTAATTGGCCACGGCGGCTTTCAGCGCCGTACCTTCGGGGCTGACCACGGTTTCCAGCATGTCCAGGATTTCGCGCGCCAGCGCCGGGTCGATCACCGCATCGGGCTTGCCGTCCTGGCCGCGCACGAAGCTGGGCACGTGCATGCGCCCGCCGTCGGCCAACGCGGCGTAGGCACGTGCCAGCTGCAACGGCGTGACACTGATGCCGTAGCCGTAGGAAATGGTCGCCTTGCGCAGATCGCTCCAGCTCGCGCCCGGCGGCAGCACGCCCGAGACCTCGCCCGGAAAACCGCTGCCGCTGCGCTCACCGAAACCGAAGCGGCGCAGCAGCTCGTACATGTGGCGGCTGTCCAGGGTTTCGGAAATCTCGGCCGCGCCGACGTTGCTGGATTTGGTGATCACGCCGGTCAGGTCCAACAGGCCGTGGTTGTGCACGTCGTGGATGGTGTAGCCGGCCATGCTGAGCCAGCCGGGATTGGTGTCGACCGGCGTGGTCGGGGTCCATTTGCCACTCTCCAGCGCTGCGGCAATCGTGAACGGCTTCATCACCGAACCCGGCTCGATGACATCGGTGATGGCGCGGTTGCGCCGCTGCGCCGGGCGCGAATGGCCCACCGCATTGGGATTGAACGAGGGCTGGTTGACCATCGCCAGCACCTCGCCGTTGCGCACGTCCATGACGATGATCGAACCGGCCCGGGCGCCGTGATCGACCACGGCCGATTTCAGCTCGCGGTAGGCCAGGTACTGGATGCGGCGATCAATGCTCAGGGTCAGGTCGTGGCCGGGCTTGGGCTCGTTCACCAGCCCGACATTCTCGACCACGTGCCCAAGCCGGTCGCGGATCACGCGCTTGCTGCCGTCGCGACCGGACAGCCAGTCGTTGTAGGTCCGTTCCAGGCCCTCGACGCCGTTGTCGTCGATGTTGGTGAAGCCAAGCACGTGCGCCATCACCTCGCCGGAGGGATAGAAACGCTTGTATTCACGCTGCTGGTTGACGCCGGGAATGTCCAGATCCAGCACCTTTTTCGCCTCTGCCGGGCTGATGCGGCGTTTCAGGTACAGGAATTCGCGCCCATGATTGGCCTTGATCCGAGCGGCCAGATCCCGCGCGTCAACGTGCAGCGCATCGGCCAGCTCCGGGATACGCTCGGGGTGCTGGTCGAGCTGGGCCGGATCGACCCACAGCGACTCGACGGGCGTCGATACCGCCAGCGGCACGCCGTTGCGGTCGAAGATGGTGCCGCGCGAGACGCGCATCGGAATCGTGCGCAGGTAGCGCGCATCCCCTTGCTGTTTCAGGAAGCCCTTGCGCAGCACCTGCAGATCGACAGCGCGCAGGGCCAGGCCCGCGGTCGCCGTGCCCAGCAGCACCAGCATTACCACCAGGCGGAAGCGGGTGCTGGGCCGGCGCCGGCTGCGCGGCTCGGTCTCGCGGCGATGACGGGGTGCCATGTTCATCGGCGCAGCAACCGGATGGCGTCGGCGGGCGGGTCGATCATGCCCAGCTTCTGTCGCGCGATGCGCTCGATGCGGCTGGGCTCGGCCCAGGTCGCCTGTTCAATCTCCTGGCGGCCGAAATCGACATTCAGCGCGTCGCGCTGCTTTTGCAGCTTGGTCAGTTCGACAAACAGTACCCGGCTCTGGTGGCGCTGCCACACCACACCGATCGCCGTGCCGAGCACCAGAATCAGCAGGCATGCGGTTCCCAGTACCTGAAGGCGGCTCATGCCTGCACCTCCGCCACCCGCAGTACCGCCGAGCGCGCCCGCGGATTGGAGGCAAGTTCGGCCTTGTCGGCAAATTGCGCCTTGCCCACCGCGCGCAGCCGCGCCGGCGGCGCCTTCGCCGGGGGCAGGCGGCGATCACCTTGCACCACGCCCGAATGATCGCGGATGAAACGCTTGACAAGCCGGTCCTCCAGCGAATGAAAGCTGATCACGGCCAGTCGCGCACCGGGACGCAGAAAATCCAGCACCGCGGCCAGGCCCTGCTCGACCTCCGCCAGCTCGTCGTTGACCTGGATGCGCAAGGCCTGAAAGCTGCGCGTGGCCGGATGCTTGCCCTTCTCGCGCCGGCCGATCACGGCCGTCACCAAGCCGGCGAGCTCGCCGGTGCGGCGAATCGGCTGCTCCTCGCGGCGGGCCACGATGGCACGGGCAATGCGCCGGCTCATGCGCTCCTCGCCATAACGCCACAGTACGTCGGCAATGGTTTTTTCATCGGCCCGCGCCAGAAAATCGGCGGCCGTCTCGCCATGGCTGGTGTCCATGCGCATGTCCAGCGGCGCATCGGCCTGAAAGCTGAATCCGCGCCCGGCCGTGTCCAGCTGCGGCGAGGACACACCCAGATCAAACAGGGCGCCGTCCAGGCCACCCTGCACCGCAGCCCAGGAGCCAAGTTCGGCAAAGTTGCCATGCCGGATTTGTACGCGTGCATCATGTCCATAGCGCCTGCGTGCCTCGGCAATCGCTTCCGGGTCACGGTCCAACAACAGCAGTTGGCCGGCAGCATCCAGCGCGGCCAACATGCCTGCGGCATGCCCGCCGCGGCCAAAGGTGGCATCGAGATAGCGACCCTGCGGCTTCAGCTCAAGCGCCGCAAGCGCTGCATCCCGCATTACCGGGATGTGTTCAAGCTGATCGTGCTTCATCGCTGCCATCCCGTTCATGAAACGCCGTCCGTCTACAGCTTCAAATTCGCCATGTCCTCGCTGATCTGATCCTCGCCGATGGTTTCCCTGATCTTGGCGAGGTGGGCCTGTTCACTCCACAGCTCGAACTTGTTGCCCATGCCCAGCAGCACGGCCCGCTTCTCGATCCCGGCTGCTGCGCGCTGGGACGCCGGCAGCAGCACGCGGTGATTGCCGTCGGGTTCCAGCGGCGCGGCCGCACCGACCAGTTTCATCTGCAGGTTGCGGTGCACCGCCTTGACGCTGCTGAGACCATTGATCTGGTCGCGCACCGATTCCCATTCGGCCTTGGGGAACAGCCACAGACAGCCGTGCTCGAAGGGGTTGTAGGTCACCACCAGCTGATTGCCGCACTCGCGCGCGATCTGCTCGCGATACGCGGTCGGTATCGCAAGCCGACCCTTGTCGTCGACACTGATGGCGGTTTCGCCCTGAAACATCAGACTGGCCTACCCACGGATTCCCACAAATATACACGGAAACCCACGATAGTCTCACCAGTTGAGACTGTCAAGGAATTTTTGCTTGCAGATCAATGACAAAGCGACGCCCGCAGACAACATCATGTTGCTTGTAAGAAACAAGCTCAAGGCTGTTGAAAATGCGGGATTTTTGCGTTTGCAAAACGCGCAAGCAGGTCGCTGCTGCGGCCTCATGCCGCGATTCGCAAGCCCGTCGGCAGCAGCGACTCGCAAGCACACAAGGGCGTCGTCCGCCGGGAAACGGCCGATGCAGGAAATCCGGGCGGCGATTTCAAACCGATCTTTCTCTGCCATCGCAGCAAAAGATCAGGCATCGCCTGCACAGGCTATCGTGGCGTTTCGCGCATGGCCTTGAGGCCTTGAGCCCAATAGTGCAGTTCGTTCAGCAAGGTGGTGGCCGACTTGTCGATCAGCGCGTTGGACTGGAACGTGCCCTCATTGTCGATCTGCTGGCCCACCATCGGCACCATCACGCCTTCCATCAGCGGCACCAGTTTCAACGTGGTGAGCTGCACCTTGACCGCCTGGGCCGCACGCAGGCCGCCGGACACGCCGCCATAGCTGACGATGCCGCAGGGCTTGTAGTTCCATTCCTTGTACACATAGTCCAGCGCATTGACCAGCGCCGGGGTCGGACTGTAGTTGTATTCGGGCATCACGAAGGCATAGGCATCCGCGCTGGCCACGCTCGCGCTCCACCTTTTCGTGTGTTCGTGCTTGTAGTCCTGCTTCGCCGGATGCACGGGTTCGTCGTAAACCGGCAGGTCGAAGTCGGCCAGATCCACCAGCTCGACCTCGAACCGGTCGTGCTCACGTGCAAAGCCGTCGAACCATTTCGCCACGGACGGACCGACCCGTCCCGGCCGGGTGGAACAGATGATGACTTGCAGTTTGGGCTTCATGAAATCTCCTTGGAATGGGCAAAGTCTGTTCGCCGCCTTCACGGCAGGCCGTCATGCCAACAGTCTACGTGCCCGCTGCGTTTGTCAGAAGGCCCGAGCGGGAAACGCTGCGTTGTACCAGCGCAACATCGGCGGCAATATGCGCATGCAGTTCATCGAGACGGGCACTGACGCGCGGCACGACGAAGTCGATGAAGGCGCGCACGGCCGGGGGCTGGCCCTGGCGCGAGGGAAACACCAGGTGCACATCGACCAGCGGCAGCGACCAATCCGGCAGCACCACCGTCAGCTCCCCCCGGGCCAGTTGTTCGGCACACAGGAAACCCGGCAGGGCAACGACGCCGTGGCCGGCCACCGCTGCCTCGCGCAGCATCAGCAGATCGTCGCTGACCAGCCGCGGCGCATGCCGTTGCAGATGCTGGGTGCCGTGCGGACCTCGCAGTTGCCACTGATGGCTGCCGTGCACGTTGCCCGCCGCCATCGACAGGCTGGGCAGACGATCCAGATCGTCCGGCTTCTCGGGATTGTGCCCATTGAGCAGCGTCGGACTGACCACCAGCAGGTGCCCGTCCTTGCCGACCGAGCGTGCCACCAGGGTCGAATCGCCAATGTGGTCGCGGATGCGGAAGGCCAGATCATAGCCTTCGCGAACGAGGTCGACCTCGCGGTATTTCTGGTCAACCACCAGTTGCACCTCGGGAAAATCGCGCATGAAGTCGACCACGATCGGCCCCAGGACAAGCTCCGAGAACAGCGGCGGGCAGACCGCGCGCAGCGCGCCGCTGGCGCGCTCGGTGGCACGCTCGGCCACGTGCTGCGCCCGTCGTGCAGCGTCCAGCATGTCGCGGCAGTGCCGGTAGTAGGTCTGGCCGAACTCGGTAATCTGCTGCTGGCGCGTGGTGCGCTGGATCAGGCGCATGCCAAGGCGGTTCTCCAGCCGTGCAATGCGCTGGCTGACCTGCGATTTGCCGATGCCGCGATGCTCGGCAGCGGCCGTAAAACTGCCGCACTCGACCACGGCAGCAAACACGGCCATGTCGTTGAGATCCTGCTGCATGCTGGCGCTCCCCAATGTACCTAGCCCGCATTATTCACCAGCATGTCTACTGCGCCGGCCCCAGAGTACGCGCCGCGCGGCTTTCGCTCGGTCGGAGCGCTCGACGTAGTGTCCACTACGCCTGCGCGCTCCTCGGTCGCGAAACCCACGCGGCACGCACCCTGGAACCGGCTCGCTACGAATCCCGGTGAATAATGCGGGCTAGCTCGGACTCGCAGCCTACACCGGATTATTGTCCGCTTTCCAGAACAATGTTTCCGCATTGTGCGGCTTTCAGAATGAACGAGCCGGTGGCAGGATGGTGGCCAGTTGCGCCGCCCGCCCTCCCTGAGCGGGCTGATCGGGGATTGCGGGCCGGCCGGGAAACCGACGGGGACACTGCAATGCGCACCACAACACGCACACTTCTGCCCTTTGCCCTCGGTACCTTGCTGCTGGCCGGACTGACGATGCTCACGCTGGCCCATGCCCAGCAGGACAGTCCGGGTCACGCGGACGGCAGCCGCCTGACCCGGCAGGACATCGCGCGCATGCTGCCGGCCACCGACATGGGTGCCGGCGAGGGCCTGCCGGCAGGCCATCCGGCCATCGGTCAGTCCGGCAACAGCCTCGCCACGGCCTTTGCCGCGGCACCCATCCCGCACAATCCGCTGGCCCCGGATGCGACACCCGTCGGCGCCGGGACCTGCGTCACCTGCCATTCGCTTGAAAACGTGCACGCCTCGCATTCGATCCACCTCAAGGCCTTTCGCGCAGGCGCCGCAGGCTCCGGGCCGGATGCTGCCTGCGAAACCTGTCACGGTCCCGGCTCGGCGCACATCACCGATCCTTCGCCGGGGCGCATCATTTCCTTCACCCGCGACAGCAACACGCCGATCGACACCCAGACCGGCACCTGCCTGGCCTGTCATGCCGGCGGCGCGCGCCAGCACTGGGCCGGCTCGATCCACCAGTCGCGCGAACTGTCCTGCACCGACTGCCACAACCCGATGGCCAACCTGTCGCCCGAAGGCGTGCTGGCCAAGTCCTCGATCAACCAGGTCTGCTCGTCCTGCCACCAGGATGTGAGGGCGAAGTTCAATCGCCGTTCGCACATGCCGCTGCCGGAAGGCCAGATGGCCTGCACCGACTGCCACAACCCGCACGGCACCATCACCAAACCCCTGCTCAAGACCGACACGGTCAACGAGACCTGCTACACCTGCCATGCGGAAAAGCGCGGTCCGTTCCTGTTCGAGCACGCGCCGGTGCGTGAAAGCTGCCTCAACTGCCACGATCCGCACGGCTCCAACCAGCAGACCCTGCTGGTGATGCCGCTGCCGATGCTGTGCCAGCAGTGCCACACCATGACCCGACACCCGAACGATCTGCAGACGGTGGCCGGTCTGGCCAACGGCCGCGCACCCGACGAGCGCCTGATCGGCCGCGCCTGCATCACCTGTCACACCAACATCCACGGCTCGAACAATCCCTCGGGCTCGCACTTCCACAAATAGGCGGAAGGAGGCGACGCATGTACAAGCGCAAATCCCTGGTGACTTCCCTGGCGCTGTGTCTTGGCGCGGGACTGGCCTCCATCGCCTTCGCCGACGGCAGCGACAGCATGCGCGTGGGCGACATGCAGTACGGCAACGCGCTGGACCCGACCGGCTGGGCAGCGGCACTGTGGCCGAAGGACCCGGACGGCTTCTCGCATCTGCACGAGGGCATGAAACGCACCCCGAGTGGCGTGCTGTACAACTATCCGCCGCTGCGCAGCGCCGACATTCCCGACCCGGACAGCGACCAGTGGGTCGGTTACGGCATCCTGCAACTGGGTTACCTGGCCACCAGTGGCGATGACAGCGCCGAATTTGTCCGCCAGTACGCCGACTGGGACGAAGGCCTGGTATTGGGCCTGCTGACGCTGGACTACTACCAGCCCTCGACGGCCAATTTTGTCGAGTTGCGCGCCAGCCGCCTCAGCGGCAATGACCAGTTCCTGCGACTGCGGGCCGGGCGCTACGGCAAGTACAAAATCGAGGCTTTCCATCATGACATTCCGCACACCGTGGCGACCAATGCCTATCCGTTCTGGGACGGCGTGGGCAGCACCGATCTGACCGTACCGGCGCCGCTCACGCCCGGCGCCAGCAGCGTGGCCGATGTCGCCGCCGTGGCGGCAACGCGCCCGCGACAGACCATCCGCCTGACCCGCACACGCAGCGGATTGAGCCTGGAAGGCACCCTGCTCAAGCATTGGACCGGCTACGCGGCGATCACCAATGAGGACCGCAAGGGCACGCGACTGTGGGGCGGGCCGATGTTCTTCAACTTCCCCTTCCCCAGCAACGGCGGCGCGCTGGAGACCGTGCGTCCGATCGACTTTCGCACCACCGACCTCAACGCCGGCCTGCGCTTCGTGGGCAAGGCCTGGCGCTTCAACGCGGTCTACTCCGGCTCGTTCTTCCGCAACCACAAGGATACGCTGGATTTCGAGAGCCCGTTTGCGCTCTACAACGTGGTCGGCACGCCCAATGTGGGCAACATCTACCAGGGCGAATTCTCGCTGGAGCCGGACAACGACTACCACAACCTGCGCCTGGAGCTGGCACGCAGCCTGCCCAAAAACGGCGACCTGTCCTTCGCCGCTGCCTGGGGCACGATGCGCCAGAACGACGACCTTCTGGCCCCCGTGACCTGCACCGGCAAGGGCGGCATATTCATCGCGCCGCCGGCCGATTACACCTTCAACTGCGCCGACTGGAACACGCCGGCGGCGCTGTCGACACAGACGGCGAACGCGCGCATCGACACCGCCCTGGTCTACGCCAAGGCCAGCTTCCGGCCCACGCGCCGCTTCGGCTGGCACGCACAGTTGCGCTGGTACAAGGAAGACAACAAGACCAACTATCTTTCCTTCAACCCGCTGACCGGCCAGTACGGCTACATTTCCGAAAACGGCTCGCAGGGCTCGGTGGTGCCGGGCGAAACCGGCATCTTCGACCCGAGCAATCCACTGTACTGGTCCTACAACGCGATGATCCGCAACGTACCCTTTGCCTACGAAGACGCGAAACTCGAGCTCGGTGCCGACTGGCGGGTCAGCGACAGCCAGTCGCTCGACATTGTCTACACCTTTGACCACAACAAGCCCGAACATCGCGAACGCAAGCGTCTGGATGAAAGCCGCCTGAAACTGGCCTGGAATGATCGCGAATTCGCGGGCGGCACCTTGCGCGCCAGCATCGAACATGCCCGCCGCCGTGGAGACACCTACAACTACGATCCCTACAGCGCGTTCTACGCCGAATCGCTACCCGGCTTCGTGATGCCAGACATCGGCCTCAACGCCTTGACCACGGATGCGATGCGCAAGTACGACATGAGCGATCGCAACGAGACCAAATGGCGAGCCATCTACATCTACCCCATAGCCGACACCGCCACCGTCTCGGCCACCTGGCATGGCCTCAACGACAGCTACGATGCTCCGGTTGGCCGCCACAGCAGCCGCAACCAGGGCGTCACCCTGTCCTGGGACTGGCAGCCCCGGCCCGAGACCAGTGTCGGCGCCTGGCTGGGCATCGACCGCGCCCGCATTGCCTTTTCCAACGTCGCCGACAATGAAGGCCTGATTGGTGCCGATGCCGGCCAGCAGGATCCGTCACTGGGCGGCCCGCTGTATCCCTACGCCAACCAGTGGTGGGAAAACAGCCGCGACCGCGATTACAACGCCGGCATCACCTTGGGTCACGATTTTGCCCACCGCATCCACTTCGACGCGGCCTGGTCATGGGTTCTGACGCGCAACAGGCTGGGCTGGGACGCGGCCTCGGCCGGCGCCATCTCCGGTACCCAGCAAGCGTATGCCGGGGATGTTCCGCAGAACTTCCCGGACACCGACTATCGTCTCGGCACACTGGACCTGGGCTTGAGCTTCCCGCTGGCTGGGCGCGTCGGCATGCGCGTGTTCAGCCGTACCTGGAATGGCAGTTTCTTCGACTGGCACTACATCGGCCTCGACCCCGACCCGATCGTCGACCACCGCATCTACACCGACCGCGGCCCCAACCGCAGCTTCACCGCCAGCGTGGTCGGCGTGATGGTCAATGTGGGCTTGTGAGTGGGGAGCGGCAAGCGGCAAGCGGCAAGCGGCAAGCGGCAAGCGGCAAGCGGCAAGCGGCAAGCGGAACAGGCTGCTTCTTTCCCGACACTGGCGCAAATTTATTCCCGAGTCCCGAGTCCCGAGTCCCGCTGACCGCTGACCACTCACGGCGCACCCGGCTACAATGGCCGCATGCTGGCGCAACCCGTCATATTGTCCTGGAGCGGTGGCAAGGATTGCCTGATGGCGCTGCAGTGCCTGTACGATGACCCGGCCTGGCAAGTCGTGGGCCTGTTGACCACGGTCAACCGCAAGCACGAGCGCATCGCCATGCACGGCATCCGCCGCAGCGTGCTGGAAGCACAGGCGGCCAGTCTGGGCCTGCCACTGGTGGTGGCCGAGATGGACTGGCCGGGCAGCAACGAGGTGTATCTGGAATCCTGGCATCAGGCCCTGAATGAAGCGCAAGCCCGCTGGCCGGAGCTTTCAACGTGTGCTTTCGGTGACATCCACCTGGCCGATGTGCGGGCCTGGCGCGAACAGCAGATGCGCGAACATGGCCGGGAATCGGTGTTTCCGCTGTGGGGCGAGGACACCACCCGGCTTGCGCGGCACTTCATCGACGCGGGCCATCGCGCCAACCTGGTCTGCGTCGACACTGAACAGCTCGATGGCGCATTCTGCGGCCGCGCATTCGATGACGCGCTGCTGTCAGATCTGCCCGATGCGGTCGATCCCTGCGGCGAGAATGGCGAATTCCACACGCTGGCACACGGCGGCCCGCTGTTCGGGCACGATCTCGAATTGACGCCCGGCGAGTCGGTGCTGCGCGACGAACGCTTCCAGTTCCAGGACTATCTTCTCGTCGATGGCTGATCGCGCGGCGCCGATTCTGCCGGATGTGCTGGAGCCGGGGCTGGCGCTGGTGTTCTGCGGTACCGCGCCAAGCCGGCGTTCGGCGGCCGAAGGCGCCTACTATGCGCATCCGGGCAATTATTTCTGGCGCGCCCTGTTCGAGGCCGGTTTCACGCCCCGGCGCCTGGCGCCGGCCGAGTTCCGGCAACTGCCGAGTCTCGGCATCGGCCTGACCGACCTGGCCAAGCGCCACTGCGGCAACGACTGTGAACTGCCCGGCGATGCCTTCGATGTCGCGGCGCTGGAGACAAAAATCGCACGGTTCGCACCGCGGCGCATCGCCTTCACCAGCAAGAACGCGGCGCGCGCCGCGCTGGGCCGGCGCATCAGCGCCTACGGACTGCAGAGCGAGCGGATCGTCGACACCGAGGTATTCGTGCTGCCCTCGCCGTCAGGCCAGGCGCGCGGTTACTGGGATCTGGGACCGTGGATGGCGCTGGCACGGCGATTGCCTGCGAAAAGCATTCCGTAGGGTTCTGTTGAACGAAGTGAAGCGCACCATTGCAAGCCGCACACCGCGGTACGCTTCGCTTTCGCTCGGCAGCACCCTGAGCAAAGCGAAGCGCGCCATCGATTGGGATACTTACCGTATGGGCGTGGAACGGTACCTGGCCACCGTCTGTGGCGACACGGCAGCAGCCTCATTGCCAAACGCCGCGCGCACATAGCTGACCACGGCGGCGACCTCGCTGTCGTCGAACTGCGGCGCGAAGGGCGGCATCGAGTATGGCCTTGGATTGGCAGCCGTGGTCGGCTCGAAGCCGCCCAGCAGCACGGCGCGAATGGCGTTGACCGGATTGCCCAGCAGGGCGCTGTTGCCGGCCAGCGGCGGATAGATGCCGCCCTTGCCGGTTCCATCATCGCCGTGGCAGTCGGCACAATGTTTGTCGTAAAGCTTCTTGCCGTGCGTCACCAGATCCGCGGCTTCGTGCCGTGACGGACGCAAGCCGGCGAACCTGGGCACCACCTCGGCCGGCGGCTGGTCCAGCAGATAGGCGGCGATGGCATCAAGATCCTCGTCATGCAGGTGCTGCAGGCTCTGACTCACCACCTCGGCCATCGGCCCGAAGGCGGTGCCGCGGCGCGAACGACCGGTTTTCAGCAAATCGACGATGTCCTGGCGCGTCCAGCCGTGCAGGCCACCGCCAGGCCCGGGATGCAGACTGGGCGCGTACCAGTCCTGCACCGCGATCAAACCGCCGGCGAGTTGATGCTCAGCCTGGCTGGCGCCGAGAAAATTGCGCGGCGTGTGGCAGGCCTTGCAATGCCCGAGCCCTTCCACCAGGTAGGCGCCACGGTTCCACTGCGCGGACTTGTCCGGATGGCCGCGGTAGACGCCGGCATCGAAATACAGTGCGCGCCAGGCCACCAGCAGCTTGCGCTGGTTGTATGGGAAGGTCAGTTGCGGCGGCACGTTTTTGCGGTGCACAGCGGAAACCGCCCGCAGGGCCGCAAACATTGCGTCACTGTCAGCACGCCGCACGCGGGTGAACGAATCAAACGGAAACGCGGGATAGAGCATCCGTCCGTCACGCGATTTGCCGTTGTGCAGCGCCTGCCAGAAGTCTTCACCGGACCAGCCGCCGATGCCGGTGGCGTCATCCGGCGTGATATTGGGTGCGTAGATGTTGCCGAACGGCGTCGGCACCGCGCGGCCGCCGGCAAACGGCTTTCCACCGGGTCGAGTATGGCACGCCTGGCAGTCGCCGACCCGCAGCAGGTACTGGCCGCGGGCGATTTGTGCCGTGTCCGCCCGGGATGTTTCCGCAGTCGGCGTCGGCGGCGCCGGCTGCCCATTGCACGCTGACAGCAGCACAAGCACGATCGGCACCAGCCAGCAGCGCACACCGCTCACGGGGTCAAACTCCCGCACTCAAGTGGCGGGTCGACCGCGCCGGGCTGCATCGGCGCCGAATCGGTCGGCAGCGGCCGGCTGGCGAGCCAGGCCGCAATCGCGTGAATATCCTGCTTGTTCAGTCGCCTGGCAACGGCCGCCATGCAATCCGGCGCCGGTGCCGCCCGGGTATGCGAGCGCCAGGCGCCCAGTTGCGCGCTGATGTAGTCGGCCGGCAGGCCGATCAGTGCCGGCGTCGCCGGCTCGACACCGGTCAGGCGCTGGCCGTGGCAGGCCTGGCAGGCCGGTACCTTGCGCTGCGGATCGCCGTGGCGCACCAGTTGCCGGCCGCGGGCCAGCACGGCTTCGGGCCAGTGCTTGCGGGGGGCTGTCCGATGCGGTGGCTGCATCCGCGCATAGTGCTCGGCAATCTCGTGCAAATACGCACCTGACAGCCCGCTTGTCATGTGTTGCATCATCGGATTGTCGCGCCGACCTTCCTGAAAGTTGCGCAACTGGCGGTACAGATACAGCGCCGGTTTGCCGGCAATGCGCGGGTAGTAGCCGGTGCCGCCGCCTTCGCCGTGCTTGCCGTGGCAGGCCGCGCAGGCCGCGATGCGCTGGACCAGGGTATCGGGTACGGCTTCATTGCCGCCCACCGCGAGTGGCGCGGCAAACAGCAGCAAAACACACACCATTCCGGCCAAAGGGCAGGAAAAGACAGGGACATCGCGCATGCGCCATACTATGCGCCATTGGTGTTCCGCTGTCGACCGTGGGGGGTTCGCATGAAACAGTTCCGTCGCCGATTTGCCTTGCTGGGGTTCGCCGCTGCCCTGCCTCTGGGCTGCGCCGCACAACAGGTGGCGCCGGCCACCAGCAGTCCTGCCCACGACGGGGCGTCTGCCTCGGCCAGCCTGGACCGCCGCGACATGGCTTATGCGGGCATTGACGCACTGCACCAGGCCATGCAGCACAACACGCTGGATGCGCTGGAGCTGGCCCGGCTGTTCATCTGGCGCATTGCCCGCTTCGATCATGCCGGGCCGGGCGTCAACTCGGTGATCGAGCTCAATCCCGACGCGCTCACCCAGGCGCGTCAGCGCGATGCCGAGCAGGACGCTGCCGGGGACCAGCCGCTACGCGGCATCCCGGTGCTGCTGAAGGACAATATCGACACCGGCGACCGCATGCTGACCACGGCCGGCTCGCTGGCCTTGAGCGCAGCACCGGCCCCACGCGATGCCACGATTGTCGACAAGCTGCGCAAGGCCGGCGCCGTCATCCTGGGCAAGACCAATCTCAGCGAATGGGCCAATTTCCGCTCCACCCATGCCACCAGCGGCTGGAGCGGGCGCGGCGGCCTGACCCACAACCCGTATGTTCTCGACCGCAACGCCTGCGGCTCCAGTTCGGGTTCTGCCGCCGCCGTGGCGGCCGGATTTGCCACCGTGGCAATTGGCACGGAAACGGACGGCTCGGTGATCTGCCCGGCCTCGATGAACGGCATTGTCGGCATCAAGCCGACCCTGGGCCTGGTCAGCCGCGCCGGCATCGTGCCGATCAGCCACAACCAGGACACGGCCGGCCCCATGGCCCGCAGCGTGGCCGATGCCGCCACCTTGCTGAGCGTGATGGCCGGCAGCGATCCACGTGATCCGGCCACGGCCGAAGCCGACCAGCACGCCACCGACTACCGCAAGTTCGCCGTTGCCGACGGCCTGAAGGGCAAGCGCATTGGCGTACTGCGCCAGTACACCGGCGCCGAACCCAATGCCGATCGCGTACTGGATCAGGCCATTGCCACGATGAGGCAGGCCGGCGCGATCATTGTCGATCCGGTCGAGCTGCCGCACATCAGCGCCCTCGGCGACGACGAAATGACTGTGCTGCTGTATGACTTCAAGCATGACCTGAACGAATACCTGGCCACGCGAAAGAACCTCAAGATCCACACACTGACTGACCTGATCGCCTTCAACAAGGCACATGCCAAGACCGAAATGCCCTGGTTCGCACAGGAGCTGTTCCTGATGGCGGAAAAGAAGGGCCCGTTGACCGACAAGACCTACATCGACGCACTGGCGCGCGCCAAGCGCCACGCCGGCCCCGAAGGCATCGATGCTGCACTGAAGGCACACACACTGGATGCTCTGCTCGCCCCGTCCTGGGGGCCGGCATTCCGCACCGACATGGTGCTGGGCGACCACATCGTCAGCGGCGACCCCACCGTGGGTGGCGTGTCACAACCGGCATCCGTCGCCGGCTATCCGTCAATCACGCTGCCCGCCGGCTTTGCCCACGGCCTGCCGGTCGGCATCGTGTTCATGACCCGCAAGTGGGGCGAGCCGACCCTGATTTCGATCGCCGCCGGCTTCGAGCAAGCCAGCCACGCTTACCAACGCCCGCGCTTTCTGCACAGCGTACCGGACGCCAGCCCCTGAAGAGCCTCAGCCTGGAATCTGCCACCGGCCAGTACTTGTGCATCCGCGCAATGCCGCTTCCCATTCGTCCTGCCGAAGCGGGTGCCGACGCAGCCAGCAGTCGCTGAACAGGGTTTCGTCGTAGCGTTCGCCGCGGTCGCCGAGCAGACTGACAATACTGCCCTTTTCGCCGCGCTCGTGCATTTCGCTGGCCAATTGCAGGCAGGCTGCAAGGTTGGTGCCGGACGAACCGCCATAGCGGTGACCGAGCAGTTCATCGAGCAGGCGTGCGGCGGCGATGGAAGCGCCGTCGTCGACTTCGACAACGCGGTCGACCACCTCGAACACGAAACTCGGCTCGACGATCTGGCGGCCGATGCCCTCGATCACGGTGGGCTGGCTGGCCCGTATCGTGCGGTCGCGACTGTGCCAGCCGCGGGCAAAGGCACAGCCGGTCGGTTCGGCCACGCACAGGCGCGTGCCCATGTGCCGGTAGCGCAGATAGCGGCCGATGGTGGCCGATGTGCCACCGGTGCCGGCACCGCACACGATCCAGACTGGCTGCGAATGCTTTTCTCCCGCCATCTGATCGACGATGGATTCGGCGATATTGTTGTTGCCGCGCCAGTCGGTTGCGCGCTCGGCCAGACCGAACTGATCCAGATGGCAGGCGCCATTGGCCGCATGCCCGGCCGCGCGCGCGTGCACTTCGGCCGGATCATCGACCAGGTCACAGGATCCACCCAGAGCCTCGACATCCCGGATCTTGCGCGGCGCGGTGGCAGCCGGCATCACGGCGGTGAACTTGAGCCCCAGCAGGCGCGCGAACCAGGCTTCTGAAATGGCCGTGCTGCCCGACGAGGCATCGACCACATCCATGCCCTCGCGCAATCGGCCATTGCACAGCGCGTACAGATACAGCGAGCGCGCCAGACGGTGCTTGAGGCTGCCGCTGGGGTGCGAGGCCTCGTCCTTGAAGTAGAAATCGATGCCGGGAAAGCCGGGCAGATCCAGTTGCAGCAGGTGGGTATCGGCCGAGCGTGCCGACTCGCGCATCAGGCACTGGACGGCCTCGTTTGCCCAGTGACGGAGGGATTGGGTGGAGGTAGATTCGCTCATTTTTGTTGCCTGATGGGATGGCGCATGGCTATTTTTGTCATCCTGGGGCCGCCGAAGGCGGAACGCGGGATCCACTGGCTTGCATCAACTTCCGGGTTGGAAAGTGGGTTCTGGATCACCGCTGCGTGGTGTCCAGAATGACGATGTTTCAAATCAAGTCATCACTTCAGGACCGCCACAGGTACAGCCAGCCGAGGGGTTGGTGGGCGATGGCGATGCCGATGATGATGATGAAAGTGGCAAGGGCGGCGAGGTAGCAGATGGCGCGCACGCGGCGGGTGCGACCGCGCTTGAGGGCGTAGGTGCCGAGCACGACGTAGAGCACCACCAGTACCAGCTTTGTGGCCAGCCAGCCGTTGGCGAACATGGCCCAGGGCAGGATCGCGACCAGCAGCAGGGCCGAAACCAGCAGGATCGTGTCGATGGTGTAGCTGGTGTAGCGCACCAGTGCGGCCAGCGCCCACTTCTTGCGGCCGGCCTGGATCAGCAAGCCGCGCAGCAGGAACACGCAGCCGCTCAGCACCACGCTGGCTACATGCAGGTGCCGGATGGCGAGATAGTGTTCAGCCAGCATCTGTCTCGGCCCGCACAGGTGCCGGCATGACGGGAATGCCGAAGTCGTTCTGTGGCCTGGTTTGCAAACCCATGCCCATCTGCATGCCGCGGGCGATGCGCTGGGCATAGCCCAGCATCTGTTCAGCCACTTCCGGGGCCAGCACGTCACGCGTGGTCTGCTGCCACAGCGCCAGCCATTGCTGGAAGTGGTCCGAGTCAATCGGCAACGGCTGGTGTTTGGCCAGCGGATTGCCGCGGTAGCTGCGCGCGCCGAGGGCGACCGAGCACCAGAACGAGGTCAGGCGCGCCTTGTGTTCGTCCCAGTCCTCGACCACGTCATTGAAGATCGGGCCCAGCACCGGATGGACCTGGATGCGGTCATAGAAGGTGCCGACCAGTTCGCGCACATCGTCGGGCGACAGGCCGCTGTCGATGAATCGGAGCATGCTCATGCAGGCCATTGTAACGAGGCCGGCGGGGGCGGGCTTGATCTGGGTCAGCGTTGACGGCCTTCGTGGCGTGGATCATTTGACGGGAGTTCCCGCACAACCGCAGTTTCCCAGCTGCTTGAAAATGGATCCCGGGTTTCCTCGCTCCTCAAAACGCACCCATCCATGGGCGCTCCCCGCGTCGCCTGCGGCGGCCCCAGGATGACGGGATTTCCCAATGGAACGTTAACTAAGTGCCATTGGGCCATGGGCCGCTCCTGCAGAAGCAGGACATTCATTCGCATGCAGGAGCGCGCCATGCGCGCGATCAAGAGCGATTGTCCGCGAAGGACGCAAACTACCAGCGGCGGAAGATCAAGCTGGTGTTGATGCCGCCGAAGGCGAAATTGTTGCTCATGATGTATTCGACATCGAGCGTGCGGCCGTCACCGGTGATGTAGTCGAGTTCGGCGCATTCGGGGTCGGGGTTATCCAGGTTCAGCGTCGGCGCGAAGTGTCCTTCGCGCTGCATTTCGATGGCCAGCCAGGCTTCCAGAGAACCGCAGGCCCCCAGGGTGTGGCCGAAATTGCCTTTCATGGAACTGACCGGAATGCGGTGGCCGAAAACCTGGTTTGTAGCGTGCGATTCGGCCACGTCGCCGCGGTCGGTGGCGGTGCCGTGCGCACTGACGTAGCCGATGGCCTCGGGCGCGAGCCCGGCATCGGCCAGTGCCAGGCGCATGACTTCGGCCATCGTTTCGGTCTGCGGCTGGGTGATGTGGGCGCCGTCGGAATTGGTGCCGAAACCGACCACCTCGGCATGGATCGTGGCGCCGCGCTGCTCGGCGTGCTCCAGGGTTTCCAGAATCAGGCTGACCGCACCCTCACCCACCACCAGGCCGTCGCGGTCGCGGTCGAACGGGCGCGGCGTCAGGTCGGGTTCGTCATTGCGCGTGCTGGTGGCGAACAGGCGGTCGAAGGCGCCGGTGGTGCCGATCGACAGCTCTTCGCCGCCGCCGGCAATCATCACCTGCTGCTTCCCGGCCTGCAGCGTCTCCAGTGCAAAGCCGATCGCCTGGCTGCCCGAAGTGCAGGCACTGGACGAGGGAATGATGCGGCCGTTGATGCCCAGGAACACGCTGATGTTGACGGCACCGGTGTGGCTCATCATGCGCACGTAGGTGCTGGCGTTGATCGAGCGCAGATTGCGGGTCATGCCGAGCTGGCCGAAGCGGGTCACGTCTTCGGCGCTGCCGGCACAGGCGCCGTGCGCGATGCCGACCTGGCCGCTGCCAAGCACCGGATCACCGAGCAGGCCGGCGTCTTGCAGAGCGAGTTCGGCCGAGCGCGTCGACATCACCGCAACCGGGCCCATGCTGCGCATCGACTTGCGGTTGTAACGGTCCGGCAATTCGTAATCCATGACCGGGGCGGCCAGGCGCGTGTTCATGGACTGCAGATCGTCCCACTCGGGCATCTGGCGCACGCCGGAAGTGGCCGCACGCAAATTCCGGCGAATGGTCAGCCAGTCGTGGCCGAGCGCGGTCAGGCCACCGAAGCCGGTTACCACGACGCGCTGGCGCATGCTGTTGCTCCCCTTGGTCGCCAAGCTACTGCGCAGCTTGCGGCGACTGTTCGGCCACCAGTCGCTGGACCACCTGTTCGACATCGCCCACGGTGCGCACCTGCTTGAAGTCCTCCGGCGCCACCTTGCAGCCGGTCAACTCCTGCACCTTGAGGATCATGTCAACGGCATCAATGCTGTCCAGGCCCAGGTCCTCGCTCAGGTGCGCGTCGGGCGTGATGGACTCCGGATCAAGCTCGAACTGCTCGACCAGGGTGTCCTTCAGTGTCTTGAAAATGTCCTGCTGTGTCATCGATTCGATCAATGGGTGGCTGGCCACCGCTGGCCAAACGCCAAGCGTATAAGGCCACTGGCAGCCGGTCAATTGGTCTCGGGTTGAAATGCAACCGCGGGGTCGATCTCGGCGGCGTAATCGATATCGTCGCGCTCGAAGCCGAACAAATTGAGGAACTGACGCTTGTAGCCCGCGTAGTCGGCAAGCTGGTTCAAGTTGTCGTCGGTGATTTCGGGCCATATGGCCAGGCAGGCATTCTGAACTTCCGGAGCCAGCTCGCGCTCGTCGAGCCGCATCCGGCCATTCCGGTCGAGCCTTGCCTCGCCGGACTCCGGGTAGAGAAAATCGGCAAACAGGCGTGTCTGCTGCTCGATCGCGCCCTCGTCCACGCCGCGCTCGCGCATCACCCGCGACACCACCGACAGGTACAGCGGAATCACCGGAATGGCTGCGCTGGCCTGGGTGACGATGGACTTGAGCACCGCGACACGGGCGAAATCATCACGCCCGGCGCGCTGGCACATCGCGCTGGCCACCTGCTCCAGATGCGCCTTGGCCCGGCCGATGGTGCCGTCGCGGTAGATCGGCCAGGTCAATTCGGGCCCGAGATAGCTGAAGGCGACACTGCGCGCCCCGTCCGCCAGCAGCGAGGCATCACCCAGCGCGTCCATCCACAAAGCCCAGTCATCACCGCCCATCACGGTCACGGTATCGGCGATCTCCTGTTCGCTGGCCGCTTCCACGCAGACCTCGGCCAGGCAGTCCTTGTCGGTATCGATGGTGGTGCCGCGGAACGGCTGGCCGATCGGACGCAGGGCCGTGCGCACCGTTTCACCCCTATCCGGCATGCGGCGCACCGGCGAGGCCAGGGAGTAGATCACCAGATCGAGCGGGCCACCCAGTTGCGAGCGGATCAGCTCGATGGCACGCTGGCGGGTTTCGTGGGCAAAGGCGTCGGCATTGAGCGACACGCTGGCCAGCCCGGCGCGGCGCGCTTCCTCCTCGAAAGCGGCGCTGTTGTACCAGCCGGCGCTGGCGGTCTTGCGCCCGCGCGGCGGCTTTTCCAGAAACACGCCCAGCGTGGCCGCGCCATGGCCGAAGGCGGCGTTGATGCGTGCAGCCAGGCCATAACCGGTGGATGCGCCAATCACCAGCACGCGCCGTGGCCCACCGCCTCCGCGCTTGGCATTGCGGACATGGGCGATCTGCTGGCGCACATTGGCGGCGCAGCCGGCCGGATGCGCCGTGGTACAGACAAAACCCCAGGTTTTGGGCTCGATGATCATTGCTGGCTTCCCCGATTCCGCAAAAAAACGCGCCCATTCTACTGTGTGCCGAAGACGGGCAATTGCCGCATGACAGGTGCCATGCCATGATTCGCCGCCATGACAACCCGGACAAACAGCCACTGGCTTGCCCAGCTCCGGGCCCGATGGCGCTCGCACCGGTTCCTGAAAGGGATTGGCATCAGCGGCTATATCGCGCTGTTCATGGTGGCCTATTTCGCGCTGCTCAGGCATCCGCGGGGGGCGGTGCAACTGATGCCGCTGACGGCGCTCGATCACTGGATCGGCTTTGTGTCCTGGGCGGTGTGGCCCTACGCAAGTCTGTGGCTGTACATCGGCGCCGTACCCAGCATGCTGCTGTTGCACGGAGAAATGTGGCGCTACGTGCTGGCGGTAACCCTGGTGGCGCTGACCGGCTGCGGCATTTTCTATCTGTGGCCGACCATGGTGCCCGTCACCGCCACCGACTGGTCTGCCTGGCCGGTGCTCGATCTGCTCAAATCGACCGACGCCGCGGGCAACGCCTGCCCTTCGCTGCATGTAGCCTACGCCGTGCTCAGCGCGATCTGGCTGCAGCGTCTGTTGCAGACTGTGCGTGCACCGGCCTGGGCGCACGGGATCAGCATCGTCTGGTGCCTGCTGATTGTCTGGTCGACCATGGCCACGCGCCAGCACGTGGCACTGGATGTCGCCGCCGGTGCCCTGCTCGGCGCCGCGATTGCCCTCGCCTGCCTGCGCTGGCTGCCGGGCGATGCCGTGGCATCCGTCCGGGCAGCACCAGTAGAATAAGCGGCATGCATGGCCTTCCGGGGAACAGGGGAGCAGGGTTTGAGTGATGACAGCCTGACCATACGGGGCGAGGACGCCAGCGGCCGCAGTCGTGGCTGGCCCGGTGTACGGGCCTGGGCAAGCTACCGCTGGCGCCAGTTTGGTACCGGCCTGTGCTTCGTGTTGTACGGTCTGGTGGCGTGGCTCGGCGGCATCACGGTATTGCCCTTGCTGATGTTGTGGCCCGCTTCGGCGCGTCAGCGCCAACGGCGTATCCGTGCGCTGGTCAGCCTGTCGTTCCGCTGGCTGCTGGGTCTGATCGCACTGCTGCGCGTGGGCGATGTGCGCTTGGAGGGCCGCGAGTGGCTGGCGCAGGCCGAAGGCAAATTGCTGGTCGCCAACCATCCCATGTACCTGGACGTGGTGGCGCTGGTCGGGCTGCTGCCGCAAGCCGACTGCGTCATCAAGGGCGCGATGCGACGCAATCCCTGGTACCGGCGGTTTGTTCAGGCCATCGGCTACATCAGCAATGACGGCAGCGCGCGTCTGGTGAACGACGGCGTGGCCGCGCTGAAAAAGGGCCGCAGCCTGATCCTGTTTCCCGAGGGCACGCGCTCCACGCCGGGCAAGCCGCTCAACTTCTATCGCGGTGCCGCGCAAATTGCGGTGCGCAGCGGCTGTGACATTCTGCCGGTGGTGATCCGTTGCGAGCCGCTGGCCCTGGGCAAGCACCAGGCCTGGCACGAGGTCTCCGACCGGCCCTGGCGCTTGACCCTGCGTATCTGTCCGCCGCGCACGCTGGACGATTTCGACTGGCACGAAGCCATGCCGCACGGCGTCGCTGCCCGTCATGTGACCCGTGCCATGCGGGCCTTTTTTGTTCAGCAGCTTGCGTCCGAAAAGCTTCCGGCCACATCTGCCGAAGCGGAAGGGCGCGAGGCATGAAAGGCCTGCCGATCGTCGAGCGCCGCAAGCAGGGAGACGGCTGCCTGGAGCTGACCCTGCGTGTGGATGCGGACTGCCCTTGGTTCGAGGGTCACTTCCCCGGCCAGCCGATCCTGCCAGGCGTGGTGCAGATCGGCTGGGCCGCCTGGTTCGCCGCCGAGTGGACCGGCCTCACTGTGCCGCCCACGCTGCTGACGCGCATCAAGTTCAAGTGCCCGGTCCGGCCCGGTGCCGACCTGATTCTGCACCTGCGGGACAAAGCCGAAAGGCTGGATTTCGAGTTTCTGGCAAGCACCGCCGATGGCCCGGCCAGCGTCTCCAGTGGCAGCTTTGCCCAGTCCGCCCCGGCGACATGATCAAGGCCTGCGCGGTCATCCCGGCCTACAACCACCCTGACCGCCTGCCGGCCGTGGTCGCGGCCTTGCGCCAGCGAACGCTGCCGGTGATTCTGGTCGACGACGGCAGCAATGCCGCGACCCGCGAAGTGCTGGACGGGCTGGTCAGCGGTGATGCCGTCGAATGCCTGCATTTTTCACGCAACCAAGGCAAGGGTGCGGCCGTGCTGGCCGGCATCGAGCACGCTGCAAGCCGCGGCTTCAGCCATGCACTGCAGGTGGATGCCGACGGCCAACACGACCTGGACGATGCGCCGAAGCTGCTGGCGCTGGCCACCGAACACCCCGAATGCCTGATCTCGGGCTGCCCCGAATACGACGACAGCGTGCCGGCCGTGCGCTTCTACGGCCGCTACCTGACCCACGCCCTGGTCTGGCTGGAAACCCTGTCGTTCCAGCTCAAGGACAGCATGTGCGGTTTTCGCGTGTATCCGGTGGCGCCGAGCATGCAACTGTCGCGGCGGGTGCGCATCGGCAAGCGCATGGATTTCGACACCGACATCATGGTGCGCCTGTACTGGGCAGGCACCGACAGCCTGTTTGTGCCCACCCGGGTGCGCTACCCCGAGGGCGGCAGCTCGCACTTTCGAATGCTGCGCGACAACGCGCGCATGGCCTGGCTGCACATGCGCCTGGTCACCGGCATGGCACTGCGCCTGGTCAGCCAACTGCAGCTGCGCCGATCGCCACCGGCCCGCGATATCGGCACCGATCTGTAGGAGCGGCCCATGGCCGCGATTTACGGTTATTGCCACAACAATCGCGGCCACGAGCTCATGGCATCGAAAAATTCCTCGCAAGGATGCCGCCAGGTCGCTTCATCAGCTAGGATTGGCGATTCGCGCGGCGCACTGGCGCCGCGACGCACCACCCATACGAGACTTGCATGAGAGCAATAGCCATCCTGTTTGCCGTTCTGGCATTCGCATGTGTGACCGACATTGCCGCGGCGGCGGACGCGCCGCAGGATTTCGCGGCAAAGTTCGTGCAGACACGCACTCTGCCCGGCTTCGACAAGCCGCTGGTCAGCCACGGCGAAATGCGCTTCAGTGCGGAGAACGGATTTCACTGGCAGATCGACAAGCCCTACCACTACGTGTTCGAGATGCACGGCGACCAGGCGCGTGAAGAGCTGCCCGACGGCACCAGGCGCACGCTCAAGCCCGATCAGACGCCGTGGCTGAAGGCCGTGCAACGCATGTTCGTCGGCGCGCTGTCGGGGGACCAGGCCCGCCTTGAGCGCTATTTCGAAGTCAGCATCACGCCGCTGGACGATGGCCGCCACGTCACCCTGGTGCCCAGGCCCGGCGCCATGGGCCAGGTGGTCCAGCGCATTGAGGTCACCGAAGCCGCGCCCGGCCAGCCACGGCACATGGTGCTGAACGAGGTGGGCGGCGCGCACATGGAGATCCGCTTCTCGCCGGACAACGCGGAAGCCCGCGACTGAATGGGCGCGCGAGCGGCAGCACGCTGGATCGTGTGGGCACTGTCGCTGGGCGCTTTGTGCGCAGTGGCTGCGTGGCGCATGGACCCGGCCGGTGCACTGGACACCAATATCCTCAGTCTGCTGCCGCAGCAGCACGCCGACCCGGCGCTGGACAAGGCCACCGAGCGCAGCCGCGATGCCTTCAGCCAGCAGCTGCTGGCCCTGGTCACGGGACCTGACACGATGCAAACACGCCAGGCCGCCCAGGCTGCCTGGCACACCTTGACTACAGCCGGTCTGACCGCCGAGGAAACCGGCTCCAGTGTCGAGCGCGTGCTGAATCTGCTGCGTGAGCGTCCTTTCGTACTCTTGTCCACCGCCCAGCGCCAGCGCTTCGAACGCGAAGGTCCGAAAGCGCTGGCGACCGATGTGGCGGTGGCCCTGGCCAGTCCGGCCGGCGCGGTCAATTTCGGCAATGACCCGGCCGGCTACCTGACCCGCTATGTATCGAGCCTGCCGCGCCCCTACCCCGACTTTCTCCCTGACGGCGACATGCTCTCGGCCGAGCGCGACGGTCGGCGGCTGTTCCTGCTCCGGCTCGGGGCCGGGCCGACCGCCTTCGGCAGCCAGGACTCCGAGCGCGCCGCGCACGCCGTTGCCGCGGCCGAACGCGCCGTCGAGTCGGCATGCCCGTCGTGCACGTTCGAGGCCACCGGCGCTGCCCTGTTTGCCGCCGCCGCACGCCACGAGGCGAAACAGGAAACGACCTGGCTGTCGCTGACCTCGACCTTGCTGATCATGATCCTGATCGCCATCGTGTTCCGGTCGCTGGCACCGCATCTGCTGGGTTTTCTGCAGCTTTTTGCCAGCGTCGCCGCGGCCAGTGCCGCGGTGATTGCCGTGTTCGGCTCGATCAACGTGCTGACCCTGGTGTTCGGCACCACCTTGCTCGGCATCGCGATCGACTACGCCTTTTTGTACTTTTCCGAATACTGGTTCGGATGCAGCGCGCCCGCGCAAGTCATGCGCCGGATACGCAGCGGCCTCGGCGTGGGCCTGGCTACCGGCGTGCTGGCCTTCGCCTTTCTGGCCCTGACCGGCTTCCCGGCACTGAGCCAGATCGCGCTGTTCTCGGTCGCTGGCCTGCTGGAAGCCGCGTTGGTGGTGGCACTGATTTTTCCGGTGTCCCTGGCCCGTGAGCCGAGCGTTGCGGCCCGCGCCGTGGTGGACTGGTCGGCGCGTTTCGTGGCCCGCGCCTGCCGGCCCTCGCGCGTGCGCTGGCTGCTGCCGGCGCTGGCCCTGGTGCTGGCGGTGCCGGGCTGGTTCTGGCTCAAGCCCAGCGACGATGTGCGCGAGCTGTCGCATTTCCCGCCCGGGCTGCTGCACACCGATCAGCATATCCGCACGCAACTGGCACGCTTCCCGGCCAGCGGTTTTTTCCTTACCGAGGCGCCCGATCTCGCCACCGCCATGGAGCGCGAGGATGCACTGTTTGCGCGCTTGAAAAAAGACGACCTGGAGGCCGATCCGCTCGGCCTCAGTCGCTTCCTGCCCTCGGTCCGAGCACAGCAGGCCAGCCTGGCCACATGGCGCGCGTTGCTGGCTGACCCTGACAAGGTACGCCAGGCATTCACCGCCCTCGGATTGCCTGCGGAACTGGCTGACCATGTCGAAAAGGGCTGGCGGGCAGCGCCGCATGAACCCATCCGCAGCGGGGAACTGTTCGCTGCCGCACCGGATCTCGGGCGCTTCGTGATTCGGCTTGACGGCAGCATCGCCCTGATTGCCACGGTGTTCACTGATCGGGAAGTGACAGGCGCTCCACTGGCGCAGGCCGCCCGCGGCCTGGACGGCGTGCGCTATATCGAGCCACTGGCGCGGATTACCGAGACCTTCGCCAGCATCCGCGTGCGCGCGGTGTGGCTGGTGGTGGCCGGCTACCTGCTGATTTCGCTGCTGCTGATGTGGCGCTACGGCGGCCGCGAGGGCCTGCGCATGATTTATCCGCCACTCGTGGCGTTGGGCATCACGCTGGGCGCCATGGGCTGGCTGGGCCAGCCGGTCAATGTATTCGTGATGGTGGCGTTGATCCTGATCCTCGGACTCGGTCGCGACTACGCCGTGTTCCTGCGCGAAGTCGGTCCGCACGAACGCTCGCCGGCGCTGGCGGTGACGCTGTCGGCCGTGACCACGCTGCTGTCCTTCGGTCTGCTGGCACTGAGCCGCATTCCGGCCTTGCATGTGTTTGGCCTCGCCACCGGCATCGGCATCCTGGCCAGCTACCTGCTGGCGCCGCTGTCGTTGCCGCCGGTTTCCGGCAAGGAGCACAACACATGAAGCACTGCCTGGCACTGTTGCTGCTTGCAGCGTTGCTGACCGGCTGCGCCAGCCTGCCGCGGGGCCCGGGCTGCGTCAAGATCGGCCCCTTCGGCGGCGCCTGTCTGCTGCCGCCCGCGGCGTTGCCGGCGGTGCGCGCCAGCCATATTGTCAACATCGTGCACGAGGAGCAGAAGGACACGTTCCTGGGTCAGCTGCGGGTGGATCACCAGACCATGCGCCTGGCCGCATCCAGCCTGTTCGGCACCCACCTGTTCACGATCGACTGGGACGGCCACAGGGTCAGCGTGCAGCCGCCCCGCGAGGGCTTGCGGCCCAAGCTGATCACGGCCATGCTTGAGGCCGCGATTGCCGATCCGGCGCGGCTGCGCCCACAACTGCACGGCATCGAGCTGGCCGTTTCGAAGCACGCCGATGGCAGTGAGGTGCGTGAATTGCGTGAACACGGACGCCTTGTCGCGCGCATCCAGCGCAGTTCCGGCGGACTGGACCAGGCGTATCTGAGCATCGACATTGCGCCCGCCAAACTGCATCTGGAACTGAAACCGATGGAGGCACAGTGAACCGGTTTCCGCCTCCTTCCGAGCTTCTGCCGCATGCCGGCCCCGCCGTGCTGATCGACGAGATCCTGTCCGACACCGACAGCGTGGTGCGCGCCTCGGCGCACATCACGCCGCAGCATCCGTTCTTCGTCGCCGGCCACGGCGTGCCGACCTGGGTCGGCATCGAGATGATGGCCCAGGCGATCGCCGCCCACGCCGGCCTCAGCGGCCAGCGCGAAGGCCGTGAACCGCGCCAGGGCATGCTGCTGGGCACGCGCCGCTACCAGGCCAGCACGTCCTGGTTTGCCGACGGCGACACGCTCACCATCACGGCGCAGACCGCCTTTGGTCACGAAGGCGGCATGGCCGCCTGCGACTGCCGCATCGAGAACGCCGCCGGCCTGCTGGCCGAAGCGACCATCATCATTGTCGAAGGAGAGATTGCATGAGCCGTGAACGACGCGTTCTGGTCACCGGCGCCAGCGGCGGCATTGGCCGCGCCATCACCCGACGCCTGGGCATGGCCGGCTTTGCCGTCACCGCGCACTACCGCAGCAACGACGCCAGCGCGGAGTCCCTGGCCGAGGAGATTCGCGCCAGCGGAGGACACGCCGACACGCTCGGCTTCGACATCACCGACCGTGAAGCCACCCGCGCCGCACTCGAGGCCGACATCGAGACCAGGGGCATGTGGTGGGGCGTGGTGCTGAATGCCGGCATCACCGCCGACAATGCCTTTCCAGCCATGCCGGGTGAAGACTGGGACCGGGTGGTCGACACCAACCTGGGCGGCTTCTACAACGTGCTGCATCCGCTGACCATGCCGCTGGTGCGCCTGCGCGACGGCGGCCGCATCGTCAGCATCGCCTCGGTGGCTGGCCAGACCGGCAACCGCGGCCAGGTCAACTACAGCGCGGCCAAGGCCGGCCTGATCGGCGCCAGCAAGGCGCTGGCGGTGGAACTGGCCAAGCGGCGCATCACCGTCAACTGTGTGGCGCCGGGCCTGATCGAAACCGACATGCTGGATGAGGCGCCAGTCGAGGAAATTCTCAAGCACATCCCCATGGGCCGCGCCGGCACCCCGGACGAAGTGGCCGGCCTGGTCGCCTTCCTGTTCACCGAACCGGCCGCCTACATCACGCGTCAGGTGCTGGGGATCAATGGCGGGTTGTGTTGAGCGGCAAGCGGTGTGTGATGAGCGCTGAGCGGTGAGCAAGTCTGCGCAGGTTGATTGTTCGATTGCAGGTATTCGTCCTGCCGCTGGCTCCGCGTAACGCATCCCGCACCGCATCGTCACCCCGGGGCTGCACGCAGTGCACAACCCCACACTCCCCGTCACCCCGGGGCTGCACGTAGTGTAGAACCCGGGGTCCATTTTGATCTTGCTTCGGGACCATGCCTCAATACGAAAATGGATCCCGGGTTCCGGCCTGCGGCCGGCCCCAGGATGACGAAAGTACACACCTTGGTATTCGGGAGATCTGTTACGCCGCATCGCCGCGCAGGGCGCGGACCTTTTTTTCCAGCAGCTCTGCACCCGCCTGCTGCGGCGGCACGGGCTCGCCGCAAACCAGCTCGATACGCGCGCGGAAGCGGCGCGGCAGACGCAGACGCCCGAGCATCGAATCGCGGCGGCTGAACAGGCTGCCCCACAGGCCACGGATCGCCATCGGCACCACCGGCACGGTGCGTCGCTGCAAAATCCGCTCGACACCGGGCCGGAAGCGCTGGATGTCGCCGTCGCGGGTGATGGCGCCCTCCGGGAAGATACACACGATATTGCCCTCGGCCAGCTCGCGGTCGACTTCGTCAAAGGCGCGTTGCATCAGCTCCGGGTCTTCCTTGTGGCCCGCGATCGGGATCGCCTTGGCCGCCTGGAACAGAAAGCGCATGCCCGGGATGTCGAAGATCCTGTAGTACATCACGAAGCGCACAGGCCGCCCCACGCAGCCCAGGATGACCAGCGGGTCCATGAAGCTGACATGATTGCACACCAGCAGTGCCGGCCCATCCTCGGGGATGAGTTCGAGATTCTGCTTGCGGATACGGTACATGAGATTGATCAGCACCCAGTCGACGAAGCGCAGCAGGAACTCGGGCACCAGGGTGTAGATGTAGATCGCCACCAGCGCGTTGAGGATGGCCGTCGCCAGCAGCAGGCCGGGAATGCCGAGGTGCACCACGTTCAGCAGCAGGATCGACAGGCCCGCCGCCACGACCATGAACAGCGCGTTGAGGATGTTGTTGGCGGCGATCACGCGGGACACCCGCGCCTTGTCGGTGCGGGTCTGGATCAGGGCGAAGAGCGGCACCGTGAAAAAGCCGCTGAATACCGCCATCATCGTGAGGTCGAACAGCACGCGGAACATGTGCGGCTGGTCCAGCATCGCGCCCACGCCCAGTGCCAACTGGCCGGCGTGGTGCGGATGCGCGAAGTACAGGTCGATGCCGAAGGCCGTCATGCCGATCGAGCCGAACGGCACCAGGCCGATCTCGACCTTGTGGCCTGACAGCTTTTCGCACAGCACCGAGCCCACACCGATACCGATCGAGAACACCGCCAGCAGCAGGGTGTAGACGCCGGCATCGCCGCCCAGCACCTCGCGCGTGAAATTGGGCAACTGGGTGAAATACACCGAACCGAAAAACCAGAACCAGGAAATGCCCAGGCACGACAGGAACACGGTGCGGTTGCCGACGATGTATTTCAGATTGCGCCAGGTCTCCGTGACCGGGTTCCAGTTGAACTTCAGCTTCGGGTCCGGCGCCGGCACCCGCGGCATCGCCAGCGAGGCCGCAAATCCGGCCACGGCAATCGCGATTGCGCTCAGGCCCACCACCCAGGCGCCGAAGCCGTCGATGCGGATCAGGGTGGAACCCAGAATCGTGCCCAGCAGGATCGCGACAAAAGTCGCCATCTCGGTCAGGCCGTTGCCACCGACCAGCTCGCGGTCGCTCAGCACCTGCGGCAGCAGTCCGTACTTGAGCGGCCCGAACAGGGTCGACTGCAGGCCCATCATGAACAGCATCACCAGCAGCAGGTTGATGTCGCGCGTGAAAAAGCCGGCGCAGGCCACCGCCATGATGGCAATCTCCAGCGCCTTGATCACCTGCGCCAGCCGCGCCTTGTCGAACTTGTCCGACAACTGGCCGCTGGTGGCCGAGAACAGCAGAAACGGCAGGATGAACAGGCCGGCCGCGAGATTGGTGTAGAAGGTGACGTCGCTGACACTGAGATTGACGGTGAGAAAAGCCACCAGCACCACCAGCGCATTCTTGAACAGGTTGTCGTTGAACGCGCCCAGCGACTGGGTCAGAAAAAACGGCAAATAGCGCCGCTCGCGCAACAAGCGAAATTGATTCTGCTGCCCCATGCCTCTCCCCTTTTCTGCCGCGTCGATGTGCGCAGGCGCAAACTTTACCATCCCGCGAGGCAGTGAGAACGGCGCCTCTTGATTCCTGCCACGCCGGCTCCGTCGCGCTGCTCCTTGAGCCGGCCTACGGCTTTTCGCGATCCTCTTGGCCGTCGTCGTCCGGCTGTTCGTCGAGCAGGGGCAGGATCTCGGGAGTATCGAGGTCGTCGAACTGCTGGTGGCGGACGGCCCAGAAAAAGATGCCGGCCGCGGCGGCGACCAGCAGCAGGCTGACGGGGATCAGGATCAGCAGCGCGTTCATGCCGTTTGCATGTGCTGCCGGGCTTGCGCGGCGCCGGAGTCGCGCTCACCGGTGCGGATGCGCAGACTGTTGAGCACCACGGCCAGCGAGCTGGCACACATGCCGATGATGGCCAGCCACGGCGGCACCAGACCGGCGGCAGCGAACGGTACCGCGACCAGGTTGTAGGCCAGTGAACCGCGATGATTCTGCCGCAGAATGCGACCGGCGGCACGGGCGACGTGACGCGCCAGTGGCAGGCCCGCAAGCCCTTCGGTCAGCAGCATGCTGGCATGCACCTGGGCCAGTTCGGTGCCGTGCACCATGGCGGCCGACACATCGGCCGCGGCCAGCAGCGGTGCATCGTTGCTGCCGTCGCCCACGGCCAGCACCACGGCGCCCCCGGCACGCAGCGCTTCGGCCCGCGCCAGCTTGTCGCGCGTGCTCTGTCGCGCCTGCCATGCGTCGACCTGGAGTCGGGTGGCCACGCGTTCGACCCGCGGCGTGGCGTCTCCGCTGAGAACTTCCAGTCGCATGCCACCGGAGGCCAGCGCCGCCAGGCTGTCTCGTGCGTCGAGGCGCAATTGCTCGTGCACCGGAAACACGGCCAGCAAGCCCCGGGCGTCGGCCAGCAGCAGGCTTTCGCTGGCAAGATCTGCCGCGACCGGCTGCGTGCGGACAAAGCCGGACCGGCCCAGGCGCAGTTCGCGCCCGTCGACCTGCCCGCGGATTCCGCCACCTTCGACAACCTCCACATCGCGGGCTTCGGGCAAATGGCGACCGGTCGCCAACTGCGCCAGGCGCTGGGCCAGCGGATGGCTGCTTTCGCGCGCCAGCGCCGCCGCCAGCGGCACAAGCTCGTCCACGGTCAAACCTGCGCGCAATGCGCGGACAGCCGCGACGTCGACGTGCGGCTCGGTGAGGGTACCGGTCTTGTCGAACAAGGCCGTATCGGCCCGCGCCAGTGCCGCAATATCCTCGGGCCGCGTGATCCACACGCCATGCCGACCCAGCACGGTCGCAACGCGGCTGAACACGGCCGGCGCCGCCAGCGCGAAGGCGCAGGGGCACGCCACGACCAGCACCGCGACCGCCGCATCAAAAGCCCGGCTCGGGTCTGCCCACAGCCAGAACAGGGCCGTGGCCAGACCCAGCAACAGCACGCGGATGGCGAATCGGGCGGCCGCCTTGTCACCCACCGCGTCGCCGGCGCGCGTGCTGACGCGCCGCGCCAGCGACCCGAGCGCCGCCAGCGTGCTCCGTGCTGCGCGCTGGTCGACGCGCATCTCCAGCGGTCCGGCCACCACCATGCTGCCGGCTGCCACTGGCTGGCCCGGGTCGCGCCGTTGCGGGGTCGACTCCCCACTGAGCAACGCTTCATCGAGCAGGGTGCCGGCATTCAGTGCATGACCATCGGCCGGCACCACGGCGCCCTCGGCCACATGCAGCCGGTCCCCTGCAGCCAGCTCGGCCACGGCCACCCATTCCAGGCTGCCGTCATCACGGCGGCGCTGCGCTGCCACCGGCTCGGCATCGGCCGCGGCCTCGCCCAGAGCGTGACTGCGGTGCCGCGCGCACATCGCCAGGTAGCGCCCCAGCAGCAGTACGAACACCAGCATGCTGATCGAATCGAACCAGATTTCCCCATGGCCGCGCACCGCGGCGACAATGCCGGTAGCAAAGACCAGGCCCACCGCCAGGCTGATGACGGTTTCCGTGCCCGGCCGGCGCCGGCGCAGTTCCTCCACGGCCTGGACGTAGAACGGCTGCGCCGCCCACAACACGACCGGCGTGGCCGCCAGCAGGCCAAGCCAGCGGAACAGCTCGCGGGTGATCGGGTCCACCGTCTCGAAATCGCCGATATAGAGCACGGTCGCAAACATCATGGCCTGCATTGCAAAAAGGCCAGCCACGATCAGCCGCCGCAGCGCGGCGTGGGTTTCGTGGCGGCGCGTGTTGCCGAGCGCTGTTGTCGACAGTGGCCGCGCGACGCAGCCCGCTGTCGCGCAGGCCTCCAGCACGGCAACAAGACCGGTCCGGGTGGGGTCCCAGCACACCCGAAGACGCTGCGCCGTACGGTCGAGGTCAAAGCGGTGCAAGCCGTCAAGCTGCTGAAGGTGCGCTTCCAGACGCAGGACCTGATGCGGAGTCCTCAGCGCATCCAGGTGCAACACCGCCTCTTGTTTGCCATCGCTGCGGCTGCGCACTACCTGGTCGTGCAGGCCGGGCCGCTGCCATGCAGCAGGCTCCAGCGCCGCGCTGCTCATGGCCCGCTGCTGGCTGTCGTCGCCGGCCGGGATACGGGAACGCCCAGCACCGTGCGCTCCGGCTCATGGGTCAGCTCGTCCGGATTCTGCATCGCCAGCACGATCATCCAGATGCACCCGGCCAGCGACGCGGCCAGGATGAACGCACCCAGCCACAGGATCGGCTGCCGGTACCAGGCTTCGTCATGTTGGCTCTTCTCCATGTCCTCAACCTTCGCCATCAGCCAGCCTGCCTGTGCCATTGGTCTATTGCCCAATTCGGGGTTTTGCCTTGATTTTCGTTCACTGTTCAACTTATGTCGGCATACCTATCACGCCCTTCGAGCGCCAGTTCATTTTCTCTGCTTGGCCAGAAAAGCCAAAGCATTTCAGGCCCTGCAGCTGCGAGTTCATTTCTCGCGCATGCCCAAGAGAGCAAAAGCGTTTCACGCCCTACGGGCGCGAAACGCTTTTGCTTTTCGCCGACGTGC
The DNA here is from genome assembly GCA_965651365.1 of uncultured Rhodanobacteraceae bacterium. Lineage (GTDB taxonomy): Bacteria > Pseudomonadota > Gammaproteobacteria > Xanthomonadales > Rhodanobacteraceae > DASSBG01. Next base: position 51,077 of record CBFGSA010000004.1, read on the forward strand.
TGCGCGCCCCAGGAAAAGCAGGCTAGTTACTGGCGCCTTGTTCACGATGCGCCAAATGGTACACGTAGGCGG
>CBFGSA010000005.1:0-44496 GCA_965651365.1 uncultured Rhodanobacteraceae bacterium
TGCACGGCCGGGCCGACGGTCGCGGCGATGGTTTCGATGTGGGTCTCCATCAGCGCCAGCTCGGCGCGGGTCAGATAGTACTCGGGCTGGCGGCAAATCTGCTCGAACAGCTCGGAGCCACGCTGGTCGTAGAAATATTTCGAAGACAGGCGACGCGGCTGGCGCGACAGGCCCGCCAAGACATCCTGCAGAATGTCCTGCCGACTGGGGTGCTGGTCGTCCAGATCCGGCACATCGGCGGGTGCGCTCATGCGTCGCGGGCCAGGCGCAGGCCCATGAACTGCCAGCGGTCGGGCGGGTAGAAGAAATTGCGGTAGCTGACGCGGAAATGATCGCGCGGCGTCGCGCACGAGCCGCCGCGCAGCACCCACTGGCCGCACATGAACTTGCCGTTGTACTCGCCCAGCGCACCGGACAGCGGCCGGAAACCCGGATAACCGACATAGGGGCTCGACGTCCACTCCCACACATCGCCGAACATCTGCAGCATCCCCTCGCCTGCTTCGGCCGCGACGGGATGGAAAACATCGGAATCCTGGAAGTTGCCATCAACCCGGGCTTGCGCCGCGGCCCGATGCTCCCATTCGGTCTCGGTCGGCAGCCGTGCTCCGGCCCAGCGCGCGAAAGCATCGGCTTCATAGAAGCTGAGGTGTGACACCGGTGCATTGGGCTCGATGTCGCGCCGCCCCGCCAGTGTGAACTCGCTGGCCAGGCCGTCGGCCCAGTACAGCGGGTGGTGCCAGTTTTCACGCTGCACCGTGGCCCAGCCCTCGCTCATCCACAGGGTCGGAGACTTGTAACCGCCCTGTTCGATAAAATCGCGGAATTCGGCATTCGTTACCGGGCGGTTCGCAATGACGTGTGGACGCAACAGTTCGCGGTGGCGTGGCTGCTCGTTGTCGTAGGCAAAGCCTGCGCCTTGATGCCCGATTTCGATAATGCCGCTGGCGCCCTCGATCCAGCGCAGCGCCACCGCCTGCGAGTCGGGTGCGGCGGGACGCGCGGCGTATACCGGTTCCAGCGGGTTGACCGAGAACAGGTGCTTGATGTCGGTCAGCAGCAGTTCCTGGTGTTGCTGTTCATGGTGGAGCCCCAGGGTCACCAGCGCATCCACGTCCACATCGTGCTCGCCATCCAGAAAGGCGCACATCGCATCGTCCACGCGCTGACGGAAATCCAGCACCTCGGCCAGCGTCGGCCGACTCAGCAGTCCGCGCTCGGTGCGCGCATGCATCGGCCCCACCGACTGATAGTAGGAATTGAACAGAAAACGCCAGTCGGGATGCAATGGCTGCCAGTGCGGAGCGCGCCCCAGCACGAACTGTTCGAAAAACCAGGTCGTGTGCGCCAGATGCCACTTCGCCGGACTGGCATCGGGCATCGATTGCACCACGGTATCCTCCGGATGCAATGGTTCGATCAGGGCCAGCGTGCGGGCACGGATGGCACGATAGCGTGTGGCAAGATCCGATTGCGTGGTGGTTCGCGGGGCCAGGCTGGCCATGGCGCCTCCGGTTGAGTGCACGCATTGCGTGCCATGCAGCATAAACGGCGATAACTTAACCCTAGCAGACGCACGCGCTACTCTCCAGAATTCGCCCGCAACAATTCTGCAACAGACCTGTAGTCAAATGTGCACATCATCCACCACGGCAAGCCCATGCAAAAGCGTATTCTGATCGTCGAGGACGAAGCTCCGATCCGGGCCATGGTCGCCATGGCGCTGACCCGCGCCGACATGCAGGTGGCCCAGGCCGCCGATGCCCAGCAGGCGCAGATCGAATTGGCAGACAAGGTGCCCGACCTGATTCTGCTGGACTGGATGCTGCCCGGTATCAGCGGCCTGGATCTGGCGCGACGCTGGCGGCGCGAGGAGCTGACCCGCGAAATCCCGATCATCATGCTGACCGCCCGCGGCGAGGAGATGGATCGCGTGCACGGACTCGAAGCCGGCGCCGACGATTACATCACCAAGCCGTTCTCCACCCGCGAGCTGGTGGCGCGCATTCATGCCGTGCTGCGGCGCAGTCAGGCCGATCGCGGAACTGGCGTGCTGGAACAGGGCGCATTGCGCATCGACGGCACCGCACACCGGGTCTTCGCCGGCGATGAGCCGGTCAGCATGGGACCCACCGAATACCGTCTGTTGCAATTCTTCATGTCGCATCCGGAACGGGTGTACTCGCGCGCGCAGTTGCTCGACCATGTCTGGGGTGGCAGCGTGTACATCGAAGAACGCAGCGTGGACGCGCATATCCGACGCCTGCGCAAGGCACTGGAGCCATGGAACCTGGATCACCTGGTCCAGACCGTGCGCGGCGTCGGCTACCGCTTTTCCACCCGATCCGGGTAAGGCCCATGGATACTTCGCAAGACCTCATGCACCTGCAAGCGGCCTGCGACCTGCTGCCCAATGCAATGGTGCTGCTGGATCGGAATGGCAACATCCAGTGGCTGAACCGGGCCGCGGAACGGCTGCTGGGCCTGGCTCGCGATGCCGATACCGGCCAGCAGCTCAGCGCCCGCCTGGAGGGCAGCGAACTCGGCAAATGGCTGCGTAGCGATACCGAATCCAGCGTGCATGATCTGGCCGCTCCCGCAAACAGCGAGGCACGACTGCAGGCGGAGTTCCTCAGCCTGCCCGGCGCACAACGCCTGTTGCTGGCCAGCGACACCAGCCAGTTGACCCGTCTGCAGCGTACCCGCAGCGATTTCGTGTCCAATGTATCGCACGAGCTGCGCACCCCGCTGACGGTGATTCACGGCTATCTGGAAATGCTCGATCCCGATGAAGTTCCGACGCTGGCGCCGATACTGCATGAAATGCGGGTTCAGTCCCAACGCATGGGACAGATTGTCGAGGACCTGCTGACCCTGACCCGCCTGGAGACCCAGCAGGAACTGGACGAAGAGCGCGTCGACATGCGCGCGCTGCTGGGCAGTCTGGTGCGCGAGGCCGAAGCACTGAGCAAGGGCCGGCATCACATCAGCCTCGATCAGCAATCGTGCGCCGATCTGCTGGGTTCGGCCAGAGATCTGCACAGCGCCTTTTCCAACCTGGTCAGCAATGCCGTGCGTTACACGCCCGACGACGGCCACATCACCCTGCGCTGGACAGGCGACCGCAACGGCGGTGTGTTCTCGGTCACCGATACCGGCTACGGCATTCCGGGCGAACACATCAACCGGCTTGCCGAGCGCTTCTACCGCGTATCCACCAGCCGCTCGCGCGAACTGGGCGGCACCGGTCTGGGCCTGTCCATCGTCAAGCACGTACTCAATCTGCACCAGGCGCGCATGCACATCGAAAGCACCCCCGGCGAAGGCTCCACCTTCCGCTGCATCTTCAAACCCTCGCGCCTGCTGGAGTCCGCCGAAGACGACACCTGCAACACATGAGACGGGCTTCAGCCTGTCCCTGTTTCACGATGCGGGTGCTCCGGCTGCAGGCCCAGGCCGAAGGCCTGGCGGGCGCCAATGCGGTCGGTCAGTGCGCCGGCCGACAGCAGCAGCGCGGCGAACATCAGGGTGTAGCCGTCCACCACCCACTGCAATCCGGTGATGCCAGCACCCAGCGCGTGCCCCAGCGTCGGCAGGGCCACGTTGACCACGACAGCATCCAGCGTGATGATGAAAAAGCCGAGCAAAGCGGCACCCAAGGTCGCCCGGGCGCTACGCCGCGTGGCCTGCAACTCGCCAGCCGCTATCTGCATGGAACAAGCCCTGCTGACCCGCAAGCCATCACGGCATCAGCAGCGTTTTGATGGCGCGACGTTCATCCATCGCACGGTAGCCTTCCGCCACGTCGCCCAAAGGCAAAGTGAGATCGAACACCTGGCCAGGCTGGATCTTGTTGTCCAGCGCCAGCTCGATCAGATGCGGCAAATACTGACGCACGGGCGCAGGCCCGCCGTGCAGATGCACATGTTCGAAAAACAACTCGTCGCCCTTGAGCTGCACACCGTGCGGCACGCCAACGTAACCGACGTGCCCGCCGACGCGCGTGGCATGGATTGCCTGCCACATCGATTCATCGGTGCCCACGCATTCGACGGTGCTGTCCACGCCGAGGCCGTCGGTCATGTCCTGGATGCGGGCTGACCCTTCGTCGCCGCGCTCTTCCACGATGTCGGTGGCACCGAAAATGCGGGCCAATCGTTGACGCGATGGGTGACGGCTCATGGCGATGATGCGCTCGGCGCCCATCTGGCGGGCCGAGAGCACGGCAAGCAGACCCACGGCACCATCGCCGACCACCGCAACGGTCGAACCGGGTTGGACCTGGGCGGCGGCGGCGCCGAACCAGCCCGTACCCATGACGTCGGAAAGCGCCAGCAGATCAGCCAACCTGTCCGTCGAGGGTTCCGAGGGCACGGCGACCAGCGTGCCATCGGCCAGCGGCACGCGAAGAAAAGGTGCTTGCGCGCCACCCACGAACTCGGCCTGCTGGCACGACGATTGGTAACCGTGATGACAGATGGCGCAGGTGTTGTCCGAGGCGAAGAACGAGCCGATGACGAACTGGCCGGGCTTGATGTTGCGCACCTCGCCGCCGACCTCTTCGACGATGCCGCAGTACTCGTGGCCCATCGGCATGGGTTCGGCGATGGATTGAATTCCGCGATAGGGCCACAGATCGGAGCCACATACGCAGGTGGCCGCAATGCGCACGATGGCGTCGGTGGGTTTGAGGATTTGCGGGTCCGGACGTTCTTCATAGCGGATGTCGCGCGGCCCGTACAGCATGGTGGCTTGCATGGTGGGTTTCCTTTGATAATGATCGGAATGGTTTGCGCTCAGTCTTGCGGAGTGATCCTGACGGTCGCCGCGCGGCGCCTGTTTATTTCTCGGGGTCAACGGTTGCCAGATGCCGATCCAATGCCTGGCTTGCACGGCGAGCCGTGTCGGCGTTCACGCGCTCGGCAAGCACCGGAGCGAGTTGGCGCAATTGGCTCGCCGTGATGCCGACGTTCATGCTGATGCGCATGTGCGCCTGCAATTGCGACTCGACTCCGGGCAGTGCGGAGAGCATGCCCAGCGTCGCCAATTCACGGCTTTGCCAGTCCAGGTTGTCGCGTTCGAAGATGTCGCCGAACAGATGGGTCTTGAGGTATTCGTCGATGACAGGCGCGAAGTCGAACAGCGGCCCCTTGACCGGGCCACCTGCCAGCTTGGTCTGGTTGGCGGTGCCGGCAGCCAGCAATGCCTCGCCTTTGGGAATGGCGTGGCCAGGTTCGCGTCCCGGAGCGTCATGGACGCCGCGCTGCTCGCGCTCTTTCAGCACCTTCATCAGCTCGCCAAGCGCATTGAGGCTGCGCGGAAAGCCGGCGTAGGCATGGAGCTGTACCAAAACTTCCTTGATGTCGCTTATCGTCAGGCCAGCATCCAGCCCCTGGTTCAGGGCCGTGTTCAATCCGGCCATGTCACCGGCGGCAGCGAACGCCGCAATGGGCACGATGGCCTGTTGGCGAGCGGTTAGGGTTTCGGAAGCGCTTGGCACCGAAGATGGTGATTGGGTCATGGGTCGGGTCTCCTGCCTGGTCGTGGACGCGTAGCTCACGACGGTGATCAAACTATCGAGGGCTGGCTGCCCGCGCGGGTAATCTGCTGGGTAGCAGGTGCTGTTGCCGTTTGGGGCTCGGCGGCGGTGGCCACGGTCGCCTGCAAGGCGACGGCACACAGGGCAACTTTCATAAAAGTATTCACGGGAAGATCCTCCTCGATAGAAATAAAGCGCAATACGAAGGGCTCAAACGGCCACGCGGCCTTCTACCGGATAGCCCGGGTCGGTGTAGCCCGGCGTGGAGACGTGTCCGGGTGGCACCAGACTGTCCACCAGCGCCTCGTCCTCGGCATCCAATTGCAGCTTGAGCGCCTCGACGTAGCCGTCCCAGTGGGCTTCAGTGCGTGGTCCCGCGATCGCGGCACTGACTAGGCGGTTGTGCAGCACCCATGCCAACGCAAAGGCCACGGAAGTCGTGCCGCGTTCGGCGGCGTGCGCGGCGATTCGCTGCGCAATCTTCAGCGACTCCGGCCGCCATTCGGTCTGCTCCAGGCGCTTGTCGCCCCGGGCCGCGCGACTGTCCGAAGGGGGAGAAACATCCAGGCCGTACTTGCCGGTCAGCACGCCCCGGGCAAGCGAGCTGTAGGGAACGCTGCCCAGCCCGTAGTGTGCGGCGGCGGGCAACTGCTCGACCTCGGCCGTGCGATCGACCAGGTTGTACAAAGGCTCGCTGGCCACGGGACGGTCGATCCCGAGCTGATCGGCAAGGCGAACCACCTCGGCGATGCGCCAGCCACGGAAGTTCGATACCCCGAAGTAGCGCACCTTCCCTTGGCGAATCAGGTCGGCGATGGCGCGCACACCTTCCTCCAGCGGCACGCCGGGTAACGCGCGGTGGAAGTAGAGAATGTCCAGATAGTCCGTGCCCAGACGCTTCAGGCTGGCTTCGGCCGACTGAAAGATCCACTTGCGTGACTGGCCCTGGGCGTTGGGCTGATCCGGTCCAAACCCGAATTTGGTGGCGACCACCCACTGGTCGCGATGCGGGGCAATCGCACGTCCGACGACCTCTTCGGAACGCCCGGCGTGATAGACATCCGCCGTATCGAGAAAATTCACGCCCTGATCGAAAGCCTTGGCAATGATGCGCTTTGCGGTCGGCTCATCCGTCTCACCGCCAAACATCATGGCTCCGAGGCACAGGGGAGAGACTTTGAGGGCACTACGGCCCAGGTACCGGTAATTCATCGTTTCGGTTCCTCGTTGATCTGTTTGAATGAAATTTTACGGAGGGCTCGATTAGATGAGAAGATAGTAAAATCAATATACGATAGTGCATATAATTCACCAATGAGCAAAGACAACCTCAACGACCTGAAAGCCTTCGTGACGGTCGCCCGCGAACGCAGCTTCACCCGCGCTGCCGCGCAACTGGGCTTGTCCCGTTCGGCGTTAAGTCATGCCATGACAGCCTTGGAGGCCCGCTTGGGCGTACGGCTGCTTACACGCACAACACGCAGCGTCTCCACCACGGAGGCCGGGGCACGTTTGCTCGATGCCGTAGCCCCGCGTCTCGATGAAATCGAGCTGGAGCTGGATTCGCTCAGCGCCATGCGCGATACACCGGCCGGCACCGTACGCATCACCGCGCACGACCACGCCATCATCACCGCGCTCTGGCCCCGGTTGCGGCCGCTGCTGCGGCAATACCCCGACATCCAGATCGAGTGCAGTGTGGACTACGCCCTCACCGATATTGCCGCGCACCGCTTCGATGCCGGCGTGCGCAGCGGTAACCGCGTGGACAAGGACATGATTGCCGTGCGTATCGGCCCGGACTTCCGCATGGCGGTGGCGGCGTCACCCGACTACCTGGCGGGCAAATCGCTTCCGGTCACGCCGCACGATCTGACCGAGCACTGCTGCGTCAACCTGCGGCTACCCACCCACGGCGGACTGTACGCCTGGGATTTCGAGAAGGACGGGCAAGAAGTCAAGGTGCATGTACGGGGCCAGACGGTGTTCAACAACACCTTCCTGATGCTGCAAGCGGCGCTGGACGGCATGGGCTTTGCCTATGTGCCCTTTGACCTCGTGCAGTCGCACGTCGAACAAGGCCGGTTGAGCCCGGTACTGGAGGATTGGTGGCCTTTGCTGACGGGCTATCACCTGTACTACGCCAATCGCCGGCATCTGGCACCGGCACTGGCTTTGCTGATCGAAACACTTCGCTGGCGCGGAAACGCTGCCGATCCAGGGTAGGCAAGCACAAACGCGCCAGTTCAACTGCGCCCCCCCTGCACTTCGGTGGGGCCCTGCAAAAAAAAGGCGGTGCTGCATCCAGCAGACACCGCCCCGCTGGGGCACGAGATCCGAGGAGATCAGAACTTCACTTCGCCCCACAAACCGATTTCGTTGGTCCGGGTGTTGGCAACATGCAGCGGATCGGGGCTGGTCACCGTGGACTCGCGTTTGTCATGCTTGTATACGGCGGCCAGCTTGATGCCTTTCCGTACCGCATATTGCAGACCGACATTGAAATAGCGATCCGTGGCTTCCGGGTCCAGATCATTGCTCAGGTCGGCACGATCGACGCGCGCGAACACCGAATAGTCGCCACCGAACGCCTGGCTCACCCAGACCGAGTAGCCATTGGCGCTGTCGGACAGCGGATTGAGTACGGTGTTCCAGTTGTTGGCACGAAAGTACTCGGCGCCAACTCGCAGGCCGTTTCGGGCCCAGGCAAGCATGACATCCGAGCGCTGCGCGGTATGTGAGGTATCCACCGCTGCGGTGTCCTTGCCCAGTTTGCCCGAATAACCGCCCACGGCAATGGCCAGGCCGTCTACCGGGGAGAAGGCCACACGTGCGCCAACGTCCATCGACTGGCTGCGCTCGGTGTGCTTGTAGCCACCACCGTTCACCGCCGATATGGCATAGCTGAACAGACCGCTGTCACCGACGCCGCCACCAAGATGCAGGCCCCAGTCGGCCGAGGTACCGAACTTGAGGCGATCCACCAGGGTATTTTCGACATAGCGGTAGCCATAGTAGTGCTCGACGAACGGAATCCACGGCAGATCCGCCGAGCCAATGCGCAGCACGGCAGCCTTGGAAAAAGCTCCCTGAAGATAGGCCTTCTTGACGTACAGGTTGGTCAGGCCGTCGCCCTGCACGTAGGTGAAGTCGGTGGTCAGATTGGCCGACCATACGTCGCCGAACTTCGGATTGACAGTGAGATAGAAACGCTTTACATCGACGCCGAAACCGCTGTTGTCGGACTTGCCGGTATCGCTGTTCTTCTGGTCGAGGTGGGTGAGGTCGAAGAACATCTTTCCCGAGAAATCGAGATCAAGCTCGTCGGCGTGGGCAATACCGCTGCCGGCGCAAAGAACGGCAACGGCGGTGAATACGAGTTTGTGACGCATGCCAGGCTCCTGTAATGGGGACGTCTCAATGCGTCGGCATTGTGACGACAACATGCTGGCGACCTTGTGTGACACAGGTGTTGAACTGATGTTGCCGATCCGTGACAGCCGCGCTCGCGTCCACCGCTGTCACAAGGCTGCAACGTCACCGTCATGGAACTGCAATCGGACCCGGTTACAAATGCATGCGTGGCTTCCACCACGCCCACTCAAACCAGGAGTTACACCGTGTCCAGCAAACTGAGCATCTGCTTCGCCGCCGCTGCTGCCATTGCCAGCACCGGCGCCATGGCTACCGATATCACCGGAGCCGGTTCCAGCTTTGTCTACCCCGTGCTGTCCAGGTGGTCGGCAACCTACGCCGAAAAGTCCGGCAACCATGTCAACTACCAGTCCATCGGTTCGGGCGGCGGCATTGCCCAGATCAAGGCCGGCACGGTGGATTTCGGTGCTTCCGACAAGCCGCTGTCAGCGGATGAACTGACCAAGTTCAAACTGGGCCAGTTCCCGATCGTGATCGGCGGCATCGTGCCGGTCGTGCATCTGCAGGGCGTCGACAATGGCAAGCTGGTGCTGGACGGCGCCACCCTGGCCGACATTTTCATGGGCAAGATCAAGCACTGGAACAACCCGGCCATCGCCGACCTCAACCCGGGCCTTGACCTGCCCGACAGCACGATCCATGTGGTGCACCGCTCCGATGGCTCCGGCACCACATTCAACTTCACCAATTACCTGTCCAAGCTCAGCCCCGAATGGAAGGCCGAAGTCGGCGAAGGCACGGCGGTGAAATGGCCGGCGGGTATCGGCGGCAAGGGCAACGAGGGCGTGGCGGCCTACGTCAAGCAGCTCGGCAACTCGATCGGCTACGTCGAGTATGCCTATGCGCTGAAGAACAACATCAGTCACGTCATGATGAGAAACGCGGCGGGCAAGATCGTCGAGCCGGGCAATGACAGCTTCCAGGCCGCGGCAGCGACTGCCGACTGGGCACATGCCACGGACTTCAGGCTGATCATGACCAATGCACCGGGCGCAGACGCCTGGCCGATCACCGCCACCACCTGGGTGATCATGTACAAGCAGCCGAAGAATGCCGAGCAAAGCAAGGTCGCTTTTGACTTCTTCAAGTGGTCGCTCGAGAACGGTCAGTCCGCCGCCGAGTCGCTGGACTACGTGCCGCTGCCGGACAGCCTGGTCAAGCAGATCGAGAGCTACTGGGCAGGCAATTTCGGCCTTGTATCTTCTGATTGATCTGCAGGCAAGTGGATCCCGGGTCGGCGCTTCGCGCCGCCCGGAATGACGAATTGGGTAGCTGCGTGCTGTCAGGAGTGACGGGGCGGTAGCCTGGAACTTGCCACACGGAACACCATGAACGCAATCGCCTCACACGCCAATCACGCCAGCGAACAGCGCAGCCACCGCGATGCACGGCACGACCGGCTGTTCCGCTGGCTGCTCAAGGCCTGCGCGCTGCTGGTGCTGGTGGCCCTGCTGGGCGCGGCGCTGGCCACGCTGTGGGGCGGGCGCGAGGTGTTGTTCGGCCATGGCCTGGAGTTTCTGACCAGCGCCGAATGGAATCCGGTCGAGAACCGCTACGGTGCCTGGGCACCCATCTACGGTACCCTGGTCACCTCGATCATCGCCATCCTCATTGCCGTGCCGGTCAGCTTCGGCATCGCGCTGTTCCTGACCGAGATCGCCCCAACCCGGCTGCGCGGCCCCATCGGCATGGCCATCGAGATGCTGGCCGGCATCCCCTCGATCATCTACGGCATGTGGGGCCTGTTCGTGTTCGTGCCGTTCATGGCCGACCATATCGAGCCCTGGATCAATGACCACCTTGGCGAACTGCCGTTGCTCGGCAAACTGTTCCAGGGGCCACCGCTGGGCCTGGGCCTGCTGACGGCCGGCATCGTGCTGGCGGTGATGATCATTCCGTTCATTTCCTCGGTGATGCGCGAGGTGTTCCAGACCGTGCCCGCACGGCTTAAGGAGTCGGCGCACGCACTGGGCTCGTCCACCTGGGAGGTGGTCTGGGACATCGTGCTGCCGTACACCCGCTCGGCGGTGATCGGCGGCATTTTCCTGGGCTTGGGCCGCGCGCTGGGCGAGACCATGGCGGTCACCTTCGTGCTCGGCAACAGCTACGACATCACCGGCTCGCTGCTGATGCCTGGAACCTCGATTTCCTCGTCCATCGCCAACGAGTTCAATGAGGCCGTGGGCCTGCACCGTTCAGCGCTGATCGCTCTGGGCTTCCTGCTGTTCGTGGTCACCTTCTTCGTGCTGCTGCTGGCGCGGCTGATGCTGCGTTCGCTGAAGCGCCGGGAGGGCCAGGCATGACTTCTCTGTACCGTCGCCGCCAGGTCACCAATCTCGTCGCCATGCTGTCGAGCAGCCTGGCCACCGGCATCGGTCTGATATTCCTGGCCTGGATCCTGTGGGTCACCATCAGCCGCGGCATCAGCGCCATCGGCGCGCCGCTGTTCACACGCATTACCGCCTACGCCGAGCAGGGCGGACTGGCCAATGCCATTGTCGGATCGCTGATCATCGACCTGATGGCCATTGCGCTGTGTGCCCCGATCGGCGTGCTGGCCGGCACCTGGCTGGCCGAATACGCCCGGCGTACCCGGCTGGGTTCGATCATCCGTTTTCTCAACGACATCCTGCTGTCCGCGCCCTCGATTGTGCTGGGCCTGTTCGTGTACATGGTGATTGTGTTGCCGATGACCACTCTGAGCAATGGCAATACCACGTTCTCGGCCCTGGCCGGCGCGGTGGCCCTGGCCCTGATCGGCCTGCCGGTCATCGTGCGCACCACCGACGAGATGCTGCAACTGGTGCCGGCCACGCTGCGCGAAGCGGCATTGTCGCTGGGCATACCGCAGTGGAAACTGACCGTGCAGGTTCTGATGCGGGCATCCGCCTCGGGCATCGTCACCGGCATCATGCTGGCGCTGGCGCGGTTGGCCGGCGAGACCGCGCCGCTGCTGTTCACCGCCTTCGGCAACAACTTCATGGCCTTCGGCCCGCTGGACAAAATGGCCTCGTTGCCGGTGGCGATCTACCAGTACACCAACGACCCGAACCCGGCGCTGCACGCCATCGCCTGGGCCGGTGCCCTGCTGATCACGCTGCTGGTTCTGGCCCTGTCGATTCTGGCCCGCACCCTGTTTGCACGACGGAGCACGTTCCAATGACCGAAGCCCTGGCCACGCGGCCTGACACCCCCGAACACGCCCGCCAGATCGAGCCGCGGCTGGTCGTGCGCAATCTCGATTTCTTCTATGGCGACTTTCATGCATTGAGGGGCATGGACATGGACATTCCCGAGCGCGAAGTCACGGCCATCATCGGACCATCGGGTTGTGGCAAGTCCACCTTGCTGCGGGTGTTCAACCGCATTTACGCAATGTACCCCGGCCTGCGCGCGCAAGGCCAGGTGCGGCTCGATGGCGAGGACATTCTCGATCCGCGCTATTCAATGAACCGCCTGCGCAGCAAGGTCGGCATGGTGTTCCAGAAGCCGGTGCCGTTCCCGATGACCATTTACGAGAATATCGCCTGGGGCATACGCCACCACCAGCGGCTGTCACGCCGCGCCATGGATGACCGGGTCGAAGAAGCGCTCACGGCTGCGGCACTGTGGGACGAAGTCAGGGGCAAGCTCAAGCAGAACGCCTTGAGCCTGTCCGGCGGCCAGCAACAACGTCTGTGCATTGCACGCGGCATCGCGCTCAGGCCCGAGGTGCTGCTTCTGGACGAACCAACCTCGGCGCTGGACCCGATTGCCACCGGCCGTATTGAACAGTTGATCGAGGAACTGAAGCGTGACTACACCATCGTCATCGTCACCCACAACATGCAGCAGGCCGCGCGCGTGTCCGACCATACCGCTTTCATGTACCTGGGCGAATTGATCGAGTTCGGCGATACCGAAACCATCTTCACCCACCCGGTAAAGAAACAGACCGAAGACTACATTACGGGTCGTTACGGCTGATTCCCTGTCCTCGGAACACCCCTGATTTGAATCGAGAATCCAGATGAACACCGGCAAAGACCACATCATCAAAAGCTACGACACCGAACTCGAACGATTGACCGGCGAGATCGCGCGCATGGGCGAGCTGGCAGTCAAGCAGCTTGAAGCGGCGGTGGAACTGGTCGAGCGGCGAGACGACCGGGCCGCAAGACATGTTGTCGACAACGACGATGCCATCGACGCGATGGAGGATCAGATCAGCCATGACGTGGTGCGCCTGCTGGCATTGCGCGCGCCCATGGCGCGTGACCTGCGCGAAGTGTTCGCGGCCTTGCGCGTGGCCTCGGACATCGAGCGCATCGGCGATTACGCCACCAACATCGCCAAACGTTCCATTCCGCTGTCGATGCTGACACCGGTCGCGCCCGCCGATGGCCTCAAGAGCCTTTCGGAACTGGCAGCCCACGCCGTGCGCGATGTTCTGAAGGCCTACCGGGACAAGGATGCGGACGGCGCCTATCGGGTGTGGAAGAACGACGTCAAGCTCGACCGCGTCTTCACCAGCCTGTTCCGCGAACTGCTGACCTACATGATGGAAGACCCGCGCAGCATCACCGCCTGCACCCACCTGCTGTTCATGGCCAAGAACATCGAACGCATCGGCGACCATGCCACCAACATCGCCGAGAACGTATGGTATGTGGTCGAGGGCGAACAGCTCGAAGCACCGCGCATGTCCGCCGACAAGACCGCCACACCCGACATGCCGCACCTGGGCAACCCGTAGCGCCAAATCATGAGCAGGAGCGAGCCATGCCCGCGACAAATAGTCGCGCAGGAACTTCGCGGCCATGAGCCGCTCCTACACAATATCAGCGACAGCCCGCCATCTTCTTGCAGGAGCGTGCCATGCGCGAGCGGCCTTTCCGACTGCATTCAGACGCATTCTTCGCGGGCATGGCCCGCTCCTGAACGCACACGATTCAGGCTCCAGGCCTACCCGTCGCGGCGAATGCGGCGGCCGACCAGCATGCCGTAGATGCTGATCACCAGCCAGGCGGCCTCCAGCACAAAGGCGGCCAGATTGAAGTTGCCCAGCAACAGCGACAGCATGATGCCGATCGCACCCAGGGCGTTCATGCTCTGGTAGACGATGCCGTTTCCGTGCAGCTTGCGTGCCTGCAGCAGGAAGAAGGCCAGAAGCACCACCGCCACGCCCAGCAGGCCTGCCCAGTCGTGCCATGCCATGCTGCTCATGCGTCGCTCCTCTGTCGAACCGCTTCAAACAAGACTATACCTGCCGCAACGGAAACGTTGAGGCTTTCCATGCCGCCCGGCATCGGGATGCGCGCCAGAAAATCGCAGGTGTCGCGGGTCAGGCGGCGCAGACCCTCGCCTTCGCTGCCCAGCACCAGGGCCGCGGGTCCACGCAGATCCTGATCGAACACGGACGCATCGCCTTCACCGGCCAGTCCGGTCAGCCACACACCCGCATCTTTCAAATCGCGCAGGGTCCGCGCCAGGTTGGTGACCACGAGCAACGGCACGCGCTCGGCACCGCCGGCGGCGGCCTTGCGCACCACCGGCGTCATGGCCACGGCGCGATCTTTCGGCACGATGACGGCAGTCGCCCCCGCGGCCGCCGCGCTGCGCAGGCAGGCGCCCAGGTTGTGCGGGTCAGTCACGCCGTCCAGCACCAGAAACAGAGCATGCCGGCCAGCCTTGTCGATCAGATCCTGCAGATCGTCCTCGCTGCCCGCGGCCGGTGCATCGAAGCTGGCGGCGATGCCCTGATGCCGGCTACCGTCAGCTACCCGTTCCAGCGCTTCGCGCGTCACATGGCGCACCACCACGCCGACCTTGCGCGCCTGCTCCTCGATGGCCTTCAGGCGCCGGTTGCGAGCGCCCTGCTCGATCACGACCGAACGAATGCGCGCCGGATCATGGCTCAGCGCCGACTCGACCGGATGGATGCCGGTGATCCAGGTTTCGCTCATCGCTTCTTACCGCCGCGCTTGCCCTGCTTGCCGTCATCGTTCTCGCGCACCAGGCGGAAGTCGATCTTGCGGTCCTCCATGCTGGCGCGCAGCACCTTGACCCGCACGTCCTCACCCAGCTTGAACATGCGCCCGGTGCGCTCACCGCGCAGCAGCCGCCGATCCGGGTCAAAGTGGTAGTAGTCGTTGGGCAACTGGGTGATGTGCACCAGGCCGGACACGCCGGACTGGTCCAGATCCACGAACAGGCCGAACGAAGTGACGCCGGTGACGCGGCCGTCGAACTCGCTGCCAACATGCTTTTCCATCCAGGCGCACTTGAAGCGTTCGTCGACATCGCGCTCAGCCTCCTCGGCGCGGCGCTCGCGCTGCGAGCAGTGCACGCCGAGATGGGCCATTTCCTCGTCGCTGCAGGCGTAGTCCTTGCGCTTGCCGCCCTTGAGCGCGTAACGGATCGCGCGATGCACCAGCAAGTCCGGGTAACGCCGGATCGGCGAGGTGAAATGGGCGTAGGCATCCAGCGCCAGGCCGAAGTGACCGTGGTTCTCGGGCATGTACACGGCCATGCTCATCGAGCGCAGCAGCACCGACTGGATCAGCTCGAAATCGGGCTGGTCACGCACCTTGTCCAGCAATGCGGTGTAGTCGGCCGGCGTCACCTTGTCCACCGGCGGCAGCTTGAGCTTGTACTGGCGCAGAAATTCCAGCAGCGCCTCGTACTTGTCGGCCGGCGGCGGCGCATGCACGCGGTACAGCGCGGGGATCTTCTTCTTCGACAGGAATCTGGCCGCCTGCACATTGGCCGCGATCATGCATTCCTCGATCAGCTTGTGTGCATCGTTGCGCGGCGTGGTGCCCATCGATTCCACCTCACCCTTGTCCGACAGGCCAAACTTGACCTCGGTCGTGTCGAACTCGATCGCGCCACGGCGCCGGCGCGCCTTGTCCAGCGACTTGTACAGGGCATGCAGATGATCCAGCACCGTGACCCGCTCGGTGCCCAGTTGCTGACGCACGTTCTTGTCCCTCTTGCCGATCACCTGCCACACGGCATCGTAGGTCAGACGCGCATGCGAGCGCATCACGGCGTCGTAGAAACGGCTCTCGGTGACCGTGCCGGACTGGTCGATCTGCATGTCGCAGACCATGCACAGCCGGTCCACATCCGGGTTCAGCGAGCACAAGCCGTTGGACAGGGATTCGGGCAGCATCGGCACCACGAAGCCGGGGAAATAGGTCGAGGTGGCGCGATTCTGCGCTTCGCTGTCGATGGCGCTGTCCGGCTTGACGTAGTGCGACACGTCAGCAATCGCCACCACCAGCCGATAGCCGCCCTGCTTGCGCGGCTCGGCCCACACCGCATCGTCGAAATCCTTCGAATCGGCACCGTCGATGGTCACCAGCGGCAAGTCGCGCAGGTCGGTGCGGCCCGCTGCGTCCTTCTTGCCCACCTCGACCGGCATCGCCTCGACTTCGGCAATCACCGCCTGCGGCCACGCGTGCGGCAGGTCGTATTGGGCGATGGCCATTTCCACCACCAGCGAGGGCTTGAGCTTGTCGCCCAGCACGCTGATGATGCGGCCCACCGGCCCGCGCTTGAGGGTAGGCGGATCGGTGATCTCGGCGATCACGATCTGGCCATCGCGCGCCTCGCCGACCTTGCCGGGCGGAATCAGCAGATCCTGATGCAGACGCTCGTCATCGGGCACCACCGTGGTCACGCCGCGCTCGACCACCACCCGACCGACAATGCGCGAGGGCCGGCGCTCCAGCACCTCGACGATGCTGCCCTTGCGCCGCCCGCGGTGATCGACACTGACCACGCTGGCCAGCACCCGGTCGCCGTGCAGCACCTTGCGCATCTCGTGTGGCGACAGGTACAGATCCTCGCCGCCCGCGTCCGGCTGCAGGAAACCGTAGCCGTCCGCGTTGGCGATGATCTCGCCCGGAATCAGATCCAGCTTGCTGGCCACGCCATAGCCTTCGCGGCGGTTGCGCAGTAGCTGGCCATCGCGAACCATCGCGCCCAGGCGCTTGCCCAGCGCCTCGACATCGACCGGCTCGATCAGACCCAGCGCCTCGGCGATGGCATCGGCTTTCAGAAGTTCGCCGCGTTCTTCCAGCAGCTCGAGTATGGCCTCGCGGCTGGGGATCGGCCGCTCATAGCGCCGCGCCTCGCGTTCGGCATGCGGGTCATGCCGATGATGACCGCCCTTGTTGCTTGATTTGCTCACAAATGTTCCGTTGCAGTGATAAAAACGCCGCCAGCGTCGTGGACTGGACACTTTTTTGCAAGCATCCATTGACATTGTGCTCGCGTGCCACGATCATACGCGGCTCGCCGGGCGGCAACCCGGCAGGCCCGGGTGGCGGAATTGGTAGACGCGCTAGCTTCAGGTGCTAGTGGGGGCAACCCCGTGGAAGTTCGAGTCTTCTCCCGGGCACCACAACAGAGTTTTTCGAAGTCCGACAAAGTCCGAAAAACCCATAGAAACCGCGCCTTGGTGCGGTTTTTTTTGGGCCGGGAGCTTGGGTGGCAAACGCCGTCCCGGAGGCTACCGTCCCTTGCGCTGCCGCACGGCGCGCAGGTGCGCCAGGCGGTGGCGTTTGCGGCGGCGGCGATGCCAGAAATACAGGCTCGCGACGACGATGATTGCCGCCAGCACGATCCAGATGCCCAGCTTGCTGCGCTTGACCCACAGCACCAGCCAGTCGTGGTTGACCGCACCATAGAAGCCCAGATACACCCAGATCGGCACACTGATCAGGGCGGCCAGTCCGTCCAGCAGCAAAAACTGATGGAATGGCACCTGGCGCGACATGCCTGCGGTCAGGTAGATGGGCGCGCGCAGGCCGGGCAGGAAGCGTGCCACGAACATCAGCCGTTTGCCGAAGCGGGCGAAGTAGTGCTGCACGCGGGCCTGACGCCTGGGCTTGAGCATGCGAGCTACCCAGCGCTTGCGTATGGCACGCACGCCAAGATGACGCCCGAGCAAAAACATGGCCGAATCGCCGGCCAGCACGCCGAGCACGCCGACGGCAAACATCACATGCACGTTGGCGTAACCGAGGCCGGCAATCACACCGCCGGCAACCAGACTCAGGTCCTCGGGGATTGGAATCCCGAAGCCGCAGGCCAGCAGCACGATGAACACGGCCGCGTAGCCATTGGCGGTAAAAATGTTGATCAGAAAATCAAGCATGCATTTGCTTTGCGGTATCCGGCCACGCGCGCAAGACGACAGCCCTGCCGCGGACGTGATTCACGCGACAGTGTAAAGGAACGAACTTGAACTTCAGCGCCGACCGCTGGCGGGCGAGATGTCGATGATCAGCGCAATGATGATGCCGACCACGGGCCACAGAGACCATTGACCGCCGAACCAGTGTTGCACGGCGGTGTACCACAGCAGGGTCGTGGGCAGAAAGATGAAGCCCAGCACCGGCCAGATCGCAGCCGCGAAGATGCCGCTGAACCAGGACGAGAACAGCCACAGCAGCACGATCAGGATGCGCGGCGTCAGCAGGGTGAAAATCGCAAACAGACAAGGCATATCAGTTCCCTTTCTCCGCAGGGGTCACGGGCGGCCCCTTCAGTTCAATCCGGTTGCCTTCCGGATCCCGCAGGTAGATCGACGGGCCGTTGCCTTCGGCACCGTAGCGCATGCCGATCTCGCCGATTTGCACATCATGCTTCCGCAGATACTCGACAATGAGCGCCTCATCATACCCGTCCACGCTGAGGCAGGCGTGGTCCACGTTGTGGCCTTCATCCAATGGCGCCGCGCCACCGCTGCGTCCGAGCTTGCCATCGACGTCGATCAGGTCGATCAGGCTGTCACCGGCGCGCAATTGCCAAAGGCCGATTTCGGGCTGCGCCTTCTCCAGTCGGCAGCCCAGCACCCGGCAGTAGAAATCCAGCATGCGCTTGACATTGCGCACCCGGAAGACCACGTGATCGAGACGGCGGAAGCGAAACGGGGGCTCATTCATGAGCCTCATTTCATCATGCGCGGGCTGAACAGACTACTGTGCGGCCTCAGGGACGGCCGCTCCTACAGGGGGATTGCGAGCCTCCGCTCCTGCACACGTTGCTTGCGGCACAGGTTACAATAGCGGCAACTGACACGGCGGGAGAAGCGGAACCCCCGCTGCCGAAGGCGCAACGCCCGTAATCGCTCAGGCCCAGTACTGCCGTGTCAGGGGCTGGCAGGCACATCGCCAGACCCCAAAACTCTGGAGAGACCGGTTGAATCCGGCGCCGAAGGGGCACGAAACGCCGCTCGCGTTTCCAAACTCTCAGGCAAAAGAACAGAGGGGCGCATTCCACAATTCCTGCGGACCCCTTGCCATGAGCGACCAGCAGCGCCCGACCCTCGATGAGCTTGAGAACCATGCCGCCTTCGTGTCCCGTCACGTCGGCCCCAACGATGCCGAGATCGACCAGATGCTGGCGACGATCGGCTACGACTCGCTGGAGTCGATGACCGATGCGATTGTCCCGGCCAGTATCCGCTCGAAGAACGAACTGAACCTTCCGGACAGCCTGAGTGAAGTCGAAGCACTCACAAGACTTCGCTCCATCGCTTTGAAAAACAAGCTGTTTCGCAGCTTCATCGGCCAGGGCTACTACGGCACCCACACGCCGGCGGTGATCCAGCGCAATATTCTGGAAAACCCGGCCTGGTACACGGCCTACACGCCCTACCAGTCGGAAATCTCGCAGGGACGGTTGGAAGCCCTGATCAACTTCCAGACGATGTGTGCCGAGCTGACCGGCATGGAAATCGCCAATGCCTCGCTGCTGGACGAGGGCACGGCGGCGGCCGAGGCGATGACCCTGGCCAAGCGTCAGGCCAAGGCAAAAGGCAAGTGCAACACGATCGTGGTGTTCGGCGATGCACATCCCCAGACCATCGCCGTGATGCGCACGCGTGCCGAGCCCTTGGGACTGACGATCAAGCCGGCCAACTCGGCCGAGGAATGGGACGCGGCGATCGCGGCCGACGACTATTTTGCGGCCCTGATCCAGTATCCGGCCAGCACCGGCTGGCTGATGGACTGGAGTGCGGAAGTCGACAAGATCCACGCCAAGGGCGCTCTGGCCATTTTCGCCACCGACCTGCTGGCGCTGACCCTGCTCAAGCCGCCCGGCGAGATGGGCGCCGACATCGTGATCGGCAACAGCCAGCGCTTCGGTGTGCCGTTCGGCTACGGTGGCCCGCACGCCGCCTTCATGGCCTGCCGCGATGCCTACAAGCGGACCATGCCGGGCCGCCTGATCGGCGTCTCGGTGGATGCCGAAGGCACGCCGGCCTACCGCCTGACCCTGCAGACCCGCGAACAGCATATCCGCCGCGAAAAGGCCACCTCCAACATCTGCACCGCCCAGGTCCTGCTGGCGGTGATGGCCTCGATGTATGCGGTCTACCACGGCCCTGAGGGGCTGACCCGCATTGCACGCCGTGTGGCACGACTGACCGCGATCCTGATGGCCGGCCTGAGGCAGCTCGGCTTCTCGCGCTCGCACCACGACAGCGCCTTCGACACGCTGAGCATCAAGACCGGCGAACGCACCGACGCAATCGCGGCCCGCGCGCTCGGCATGGGTGTCAATCTGCGCAAGGCCTGGGACGAGTATCTGTGCATCTCGCTGGACGAGACCACGACCCGTGCGGACATCGAGTTGTTGTGGCGCATCTTCGGCGGCGACGCGGCGACGCTGCCAGACCTCGCTGCGCTGGACAACGGCGCGCCGTCGCTGATCCCGGCCGAACTGGAGCGCACTTCGCCGTTCCTCACCCATCCGGTGTTCAACACCTATCACAGCGAGCACGAGATGCTGCGCTACATGCGTGCCCTGGCCGACAAGGATCTGGCACTGGACCGCAGCATGATCCCGCTGGGCAGCTGCACCATGAAGCTCAATGCCACCAGCGAGATGATCCCCATCACCTGGCCCGAATTCGCCAACATCCATCCGCTGGCGCCGCCCGAGCAGACGCAAGGCTATCGGCAGCTGATCGACGAGCTGGAGGCCATGCTCAAGGCCTGCACCGCCTATGACCGCGTCAGTCTGCAGCCCAATTCGGGCGCCCAGGGCGAGCTGGCCGGGCTGCTGTCGATCCGCGCCTGGCACCGTTCGCGCGGGGAGGAGCAGCGTGATGTATGCCTGATCCCGTCCTCGGCCCACGGCACCAATCCGGCCTCGGCACAGATGTGTGGCATGCAGGTGGTGGTGACGGCATGCGACGCAAAGGGCAATGTCGATGTCGATGACATCCGCGCCAAGGCCGAAAAATATGCCGACCGCCTGGCTGCAATCATGCTGACCTACCCTTCCACCCACGGCGTGTTCGAGGAGGATGTGGTCGAGATCTGCGACATCGTGCACCAGCACGGTGGCCAGGTGTACACCGACGGCGCCAATCTCAACGCACTGCTGGGCGTGGCCCGGCCCGGCCGCTGGGGCTCGGACGTGTCGCACCTCAACCTGCACAAGACCTTCTGCATCCCGCATGGCGGCGGCGGCCCGGGCGTGGGGCCGGTCGCGGTTCGCGAGCACCTGGCCCCCTTTCTGCCCGCAACGCGCCTCCCTCTGTCCCAGGGAGAGGGCCGGGGTGAGGAGTCGTCCGCGCACAATGTCGGCATGGTCAGTGCCGCTCCGTTCGGCTCGGCCGGCATCCTGCCCATTACCTGGATGTACATCACCATGATGGGTCGCGAAGGTATGCTGCGCGCGACCCAGGCCGCCCTGCTCAACGCCAACTACGTGTCGAAGAAGCTGGCACCGTACTACAAGACCCTGTACGCCGGCCGCAATGGCCTGGTCGCTCACGAATGCATTCTGGACCTGCGTCCGCTGAAGGAGAAAAGCGGTGTCGAGGCCGAAGATGTGGCCAAACGCCTGATCGACTTCGGCTTCCACGCACCGACCCTGTCCTTCCCCGTTCCCGGCACCCTGATGGTCGAACCGACCGAGAGCGAATCGCTGGTCGAGCTGGACCGCTTCTGTGACGCCATGATCCGGATTCACGAGGAAATCATGGCCATCGCCGACGGCCGCCTGAATCGCGAGGACAATCCGCTCAAGAACGCGCCGCACACCGCCGCCATGGTGACCGACAGCGAGTGGACGCACCCTTACCCGCGCGAGACTGCCGCCTTTCCGCTGGCCTGCCTGAAACAGCAGAAGTACTGGCCGCCCGTGGCCCGGGTCGACAACGTCTACGGCGACAAGAACGTGTTCTGCGAATGCCTGCCGGTCGACGCCTACAAGGAGACCGCCGAGGCTGACGCCTGACGGTCTGCTCCGCACGTCGGGTTCGGCTTTGCCGATCCCGACTGAACCGCCTCGTGAATCCCGGAGGCTGTTTGGTTATAGCCACGCTGCCTGGGCAAGCGCTGTTTGTTGCCGATAGTACGGGGAGTACCTGCTGCACACCAAGGTCGGCACCCTGGACACCGAGTTCACAGCCGCTGTCGGCAAGAAGCTGGACATTTCCAGTGGTGATCTGGATGTCACTGTGCAGGTGGCACGCGCCAACTGACGCGGCTTGAAATGGACTGCGCCGCCGCTGAGTGACAGGCACGCTGCGGTGCGCTGGCCACTCAACCGGTATGGCGCAGCGCCAATTGCGGGAAGCGGTTGCGGACGGACTGGCGGATGCCGTCGGCGTCCAGACCGGCCTCCGTCAGCAGCTCTTCGCGACTGCCGTGTTCCAGGAAGCGGTCGGGCAGGCCCAGATGCAGGATTGGAAGGTCGATGCCCTGCCCGGCCAGCCATTCGCTCACGGCAGCGCCGGCGCCGCCGGCGACGGCGTTGTCCTCGATGGTGACGAGGGCGTGGTGGCTGCTGGCCACTTCTTCCAGCAGCGCAGTGTCGAGTGGCTTGACGAAGCGCATGTCGACGAGGGTGGCATTGAATTCGCTGGCCACGTCCTGCGCTTCTTGCAGGGGTGCGCCGAACACCAGCATGGCCAGGTCACTGCCGCGGCGCACCGTGCGTGCCTTGCCGATCGGCACGGTCGCGAGCGTCTCTGCCGGAACGGCGCCAGTGCCCGCGCCGCGCGGGTAGCGTACCGCGGCCGGGCCGCTGTGGCGGTAGGCCGTGCTCAGCAGCAGGCGGCACTCGGCCTCGTCGCTGGGCGCGGCAATCACCATGTTGGGCACCATGCGCAGATAGCCGAGGTCGAAACTGCCGGCATGGGTGGCGCCATCGGGACCGACCAGGCCACCGCGGTCGATGGCGAAGGTCACGTCGAGATTCTGCAGGGCGACGTCGTGAATGAGCTGGTCGTAGGCGCGCTGCAGGAAGGTCGAGTAGATTGCCACCACTGGCTTGGCGCCTTCGCAGGCCATGCCGGCGGCGAGCGTCACGGCATGTTGCTCGGCAATGCCGACATCGAAATAGCGCTCGGGATACTCGCGCGAAAACTGCACCAGACCCGAGCCTTCGCGCATGGCCGGGGTGATGCCCATGAGCGTGTCGTCGGCCGCCGCCATGTCGCACAGCCAGTCGCTGAACACCTGGGTATAGGTCAGCTTGCCGCGCGGCTTCTTGACCACGCCGGCCTCGGGGTCGAACGGGCCCACGGCGTGGTATTCAATCTGCGCATTCTCGGCACGCTCGTAGCCCTTGCCCTTGGTGGTGACCACGTGCAGCAGCTGCGGCCCGGGCAGATCCTTGACGGTGCGCAGGGCCTGGATCACGGTCGGCAGGTCGTGGCCGTCGATCGGGCCGGTGTAGTGAAAGCCCAGCTCCTCGAACAGCGTGGACGGCACGAACATGCCCTTGGCGTGCGTCTCCCAGCGCTTGACCCAGCGGCCCATGAACGAGCGGCGCGGCAGTACGCGCTTGGCCCGCTCGCGCCAGGTGTTGAGCGTGAAACTGGTCAGCAGACGCGCCAGCATCTTGGTCAGCGCACCGACGTTCTCGCTGATCGACATACCGTTGTCGTTGAGGATCACCAGCATGTCCGGCTCGATGTCGCCGCCATGGTTGAGCGCCTCGTAGGCCAGGCCGGCGGTCATCGCGCCATCGCCGATCACGGCCACGGTCTTGTGCGTGTCGCCGCGCTGCTGCGCCGCGATGGCCATGCCCAGCGCGGCCGAGATCGAGGTCGAGGAATGGCCGACGCCGAAGGTATCGTAATCGCTTTCCTCGCGACGCGGGAACGGCGCCAGGCCGTCCTTCTGCTTGATGCTGGTGATCCGGTCGCGCCGCCCGGTGAGGATCTTGTGCGGGTAGCACTGGTGGCCGACATCCCACACCAGCTTGTCGCGCGGCGTGTCGAACAGGTAGTGCAGCGCCACCGTGAGCTCGACCACGCCCAGACCGGCGCCAAAATGGCCACCGCAGCGGGCCACCGATTCGATGAGGTACTGGCGCAGTTCGTCGGCCAGTTCCGGCAGGCGATCTTCGTCGACGCGTTTGAGGTCGTCCGGCGAGTCGATTTTCGCCAGCAGCGGGTAGCGTTGCAGATCAATCATGGGACTATTGTTTGCTTAATCGGGCAGCAGGGCAAGTTTCATGGCCCGGCCTGTTCAGCACCACGGCGCCGGATCAGATGGCGCAGGTGCAGATGGCGGCTGGCCTGGCGCGATTCGCGCAGACGCCGCGCGTGAGCACCCAGCACATCGCCGCGGGTGAGAATGCCCAGCATCGGGTGCGGCGCATCATGGCCGACCACGATCAGGCGGCCGACATCACCGGCCACCATGTGGTCGGCGGCCTCGCGCAGCGAATGGGTTTCGTGGACCACGATCGGGGCCCGCCGGAGCATGTCGCCAATACGGGTGATGCCGGGGCGATCGGGGTCCAGCAGATCGCGCCGGGTGACCACACCGCGCACATGCCCGGCATCGTCCAGCACCGGGTAGCCCTGATGCTGGGCGTCGGCGCTGCCGGCCAGCAGCCAGGCGCGGGTCTCGGCCAACTCGTCGGAGGTGCGCAGACTGACCACCGCATCACTCATGGCATCGGCGACCCGCACCTGCTCCAGGTAGTCGGCCGCATATTCGGTTGGCACGCGCACACCGCGGCGGGTGATCTTCTCGGTCATGATGGTGTTGCGCATGATCAGGCTGGAAATCAGGTAGGCGGCGCCGCAGCCACCGAGCAGCGGCAGCAGGCCGGACACCTGGTGGGTGGTTTCCAGCGCGAACACGATCGAGGTCAGCAGCGCGCGCGAGGCGCCGACGAAGATCGCGGCCATGCCGACCAGCGCCGCCATGCGCGGATCAACGCCGAATTGCGGCACCAGCGCCGCGATACCGATGCCCAGCATCGCGCCCAGTGCGCCGCCCACGGTGAACAGCGGCGCCAGGGTGCCGCCGGAGGTGCCGCTGCCGAGGGCGATCGACCAGGACAGAAACTTCATCACGCACAGCATGGCCAGCGCGCCGAGGGCAAACTGGCCGCTGACGACACTCTCGATATTGGTGTAGCCCACGCCCAGAGTCAGCGGTGCCTGCCAGCCGATCAGGCCCACGGCCAGGCCACCCAGCGCCGGCCACCACATCCAGTGGATCGGCAGGCGTTCGAAGCCGTCCTCGATCGCATAGACGATGTGCGTGGCGCCGATGCTGATCACGCCGAGCACCGCGCCGACCAGCACGTAGCAGGCCAGCGCAGCCGCCCCCGGCTCCGGCAGCGCGGGCATGGCGAATATGGCCCCGCTGCCAACCATGGCGTAGCGCACCGCGGTGGCGGTGAAGGCTGCCAACGCTACCGGAATCAAGGAGCTCGGCCGCAGCTCGAACAGCAGCAGCTCCACGGCCAGGATCAGTGCTGCCAGCGGCGAGCCGAAAACCGCCGCCATGCCGGCCGCGGCGCCGGAAGCCAGCAGCACCTTGCGCTCGCGGGCGGTGACGTGGGTCAACTGGCCGATCAGCGAGCCCAGCGCGCCGCCGGTGGCGATGATCGGGCCCTCGGCGCCAAACGGCCCGCCGGTGCCGATGGCGATGGCCGAAGAAACCGGCTTGAGAAAGGTGATGCGCGGCGCGATGCGTGATTCGTTCAGCAGCACCTGCTCCATCGCCTCGGGAATGCCGTGGCCGCGGATGGCCTGCGAGCCCCAGCGCGCCATGACGCCCACGATCAGGCCGCCGATGACCGGCACCACGATCACCCAGGCGCCCAGATGATGCCCGGCGGGCGAGGAAAATTCGGTCGACCAGCGGCCGTAAAACGCCAGGTTGGTGACAATGCCGATCAGGCTGGTGAGCAGGCGCGCAATGAGGGCCGCGGCCACCGCCAGCAGCACCGCCATCAGGCTGATCAGCAGGACCCGGCGACCGACCGGCGCGACCGCGCCCGGCACCTGCACCGAATCGAGCACGTCGCCCAGCGCGGGCGACACCGGCAGCGCCTCGCCACCGCCTTGCGCCAGGCGATGGCGCATTGGGTTGTCCGCTGGCTTGTCGCTCAAGATGCGTCGTCCAATGTGATCCACGGCCGCACCTGATCCAGGCGGGCGGCGCAATCCAGATCTTCGGCCAGCGCCGTGGCGCGTTGCAACAGCGTCGCGTGATCATCGGCGCACAGGGTGGCATGGCCCAGCTTGCGCCCCGGCCGCGGCGACTTGCCGTAGTCGTGCCAGTGCACGCCGGCGTGACGCAGGGCCGCATCGCGATCGGGCATCTGCCCGATCCAGTTGAACATCAGGCTTGTGCCGCGCGCATCGGTTGCGCCCAGCGGCATGCCGAGCACGGCGCGCACGTGATTCTCGAACTGGCTGGTGACGGCGCCTTCGATCGACCAGTGGCCGGAGTTGTGCACCCGCGGCGCCATCTCGTTGCCCAGCAAACGCTCGCCATCGACGAACAATTCCAAGGCAAACACGCCGACATAATCCAGCGCCTTGGCCACGGCGCGGGCGTGTGCAAGGGCCTGCTCGTGCATCTGCGGCGTCACCTGGGCCGGCGCCATGCTCAACGCCAGGATGCCGTTTTCATGCCAGTTCTGAACCAGCGGCCAGGCGCGGAACTCGCCCGCCTGCGAGCGCGCCGCAATCACCGACAGCTCGCGCCGGAACGGCACCATCGCCTCCAGGATCAGGCCGTGTTGCGCTGCCGCCTCGCCCAGTTCGGCCCAGGCTGCATCGGCGCCGGCGTCCGACTTGAGGCGGAACTGACCCTTGCCGTCATAGCCCATGCGGCGCGTCTTGAGAATGGCCGGGCAGCCGATGTCGTCGATTGCCGCGGCCAGCTCATCGCGGGTGGATACCGCAGCGTGCCGTGCCACCGGCAGGCCCACCGATTCGAACAGCGCCTTCTCGCTCAGGCGGTCCTGCGCGGTCGCCAGCGCGCGCGCATTGGGATGCACCGCGGTCAGGCCGGACAGCCACTCGACGGTGTCGGCGGGCACGTTTTCGTAATCGAAGGTGATCACGTCGACCTCGGCGGCCAGGGCCGCGAGGGTGTCCCGATCGTCCCAGTCGGCGGCCTGCACCGGCGCCACACTGGCGGCGCACACATCGGCCGACTTGTCGAGCACGCGAAAGGCCGCACCCAGCGGCACGCCGGCCGTGACCAGCATGCGGGCCAACTGGCCGCCACCGAGAATGCCGACCCGCCCCTTGACGACATCACTCATGCCAACCTCGGATCGCGCCTGGCCAGGACGGCATCGGTCTGTTCGGCGCGGAAGGCATCCAGCGCCCTGGCGACCTCCGGCTCGGTGGCGGCCAGCATGGCCGCGGCAAACAGGGCGGCATTGACCGCACCGGCGCGACCGATGGCGAAGGTGGCCACCGGCACACCGGCCGGCATCTGCACGATCGACAGCAGCGAATCCATGCCGTCCAGCGCACGCGACTGCACCGGCACGCCCAGCACCGGCACCGGCGTCTTGGCCGCCAGCATGCCGGGCAGATGGGCAGCACCGCCGGCCCCGGCAATGATCGCCAGCAGACCGCGCTCGCGCGCCGTTTCGGCATACTCGAACATCGCATCGGGCGTGCGGTGCGCCGAGACCACCTGCACATCGCAGGCCACGCCCAGACGCTCCAGGGTCGCCACCGCATGCTGCATGGTGTCCCAGTCCGAGCGCGAGCCCATGGTCACGCCGATCCTAGCCCGCATCGATCCGGTCATGGTTCGCTCATCCCAAAAGCGGTATTGTACGCAGATCACCCGCTCATTACCGCCCGCCCGATGGACAAGAAGCTGCTCGACATCCTGTGCTGCCCCGTCAGCCGCTCCCCGCTGCGCCTGCTGGCGCGCAAGGAACTCGACAGCCTCAACCAGGCCATCGATGCCGGCACGGTGGACACAGTGAGCGGAGAGAAGGTGACCGAGCGCCTGTCGGAGGGCCTGATCAGCGTGGACGGCAAGGTCATCTACCGGGTTGAAGACGACATCCCGGTGCTGCTGGGCGACCAGGGCATTGGCACCACCCAGCTGGAGGCGCTGGGCGGATAAACCGCGGTGCGAACCTGCACCGCCTTTGAAGTTTCTCGAAATGTGATGCAGTTCACATTATGCACAGCGCCGGCAGACGATTCTTGTCAGCAGGTGCGCGTTCCGGACTTGAAGCCATCATGAGCGAAGAACAAGCCAGGCCCAACGTGGTGAATCTGGGGGATCACAAGCTCAGCGACGAACGCGGCGGCGAACTGCTCAACGCCGTCAGCAAGATCGCGATCACCCAGATCCAGAAGCTGGCCGCCAGCCTGTTCGAGAACGTCGATGACGCATTGTTTGACCTGGCCGAGAAAGCCGAAAGCAATGCCGTGCAGACGCGCTATTTCGACGGCATGCGCGAAGTGCGGCGCAAGCGTCAGTTGATTGAGCGCCTGTTCGTGGAAAACGTCCGCGAACGATTCAAGCAGTTTGCCAACGGCCGTTTGCTGCCACCCAGCAGCAACACCGGCGCCAGTGTCGCGCAGCGCGACAACGAGCTGAGCCTGGTGGATGAAACCGAGCTGGAGGAATCGCTGGCTGTCACCAGCATGAGCAGCAAGGCGGAAAACCGCTACGCGCGCACGCTCTATTCGGTCAACCAGCGCCTGTCGGTGATCAGCGGCGGCAGCAAGGTGGTCGATGGCAACAACCCGATTGGGCCGGCAATCCTGTGCGACTGCTTCCGTCAGGCGATGCAGGAGCTGGAAGCCGACGTCAACGTCAAGCTGATCATCTACAAGCTGTTTGAACGCTATGTGGTGCCCGGGCTGGAAAGCGTCTACGAGCAGGTCAACATCGCGCTGATCCGCGCCGGCGTACTGCCGCAGTTGCGCCACCGTGTCGGACGCGGGCAAGCCTCGGCACCGACGCGCCGCTCCCGGCCCGACACGACCGCGACGGACAGCGACGCACCACCCGATGCCGACGAGGACAATGGCTACGGCTATGGCTATTCCGAGGAAGAGGAGGCCATGCGCGAGCAGTTGTACGCCACCGTCAACCAGATGCTGGCGCAACGCCGCCAGGTGCGTTACACCGGTGCCGCACATGGCGGCGGCCGTGCCCGCGCCAACGGCCCGCCGCTGGACATGCGCGAGCTGATTTCCGCCCTGGCCCTGCTGCAGCAGCAGGCGCCGCCGGTGCCAGCCGAATTGTCGGCGCTGGATTCCGGGCCATCCGGCTCGCTGAGCCTGGAAGAGCTCAAGGCGGCGCTGCAAAGCCAGATCGCAAAGGTCAGCGAAGACACCAAAAAGAAGGTGTCCGGTGCCGATGAGGACACCATCGACCTGGTTGGCATGCTGTTCGAGTACATTCTTGAGGACCGCAACCTGCCCACCCAGATGCAGGCCTTGCTGGGCCGGCTGCAGATTCCGTACCTCAAGGTCGCCATTCTCGACCGGCACCTGTTTGCCAAGCACTCGCACCCGGCACGCCGGCTGCTGGATCGCCTGGCCGACGCGGCCAAGGGCTGGAGCAAGGAGTCCGACCGTGACCTGCGCCTGTTCAACGAGATCAAGTCGATCGTCGAGACGCTGCTGCGCGACTTCAGCGACGACACCTCGATATTCGACCGCCTGCTGGAGCGCTTCCAGACCTTCGTCAACAGCAGCGAACTGCGCGCCGAGCGGGCGGAAAAGCGCGCGGCCGACGCCGTCAAGGGCAAGGAAAAACTGCAGGCCGCACGGCGCACCGCAGCGCGCGAAGTGCTCGCGCGCACACAGGATGCGCAAATCCCGGACCTCATTCGCAACATCCTGGTGCGTCCCTGGGCCAACTACCTGGTGCTGACCCTGCTGCGCCAGGGTGAACACAGTACAGAGTGGCGTGCCGCCGTCCGCTTTATCGACGACCTGATTGCCAGCGCCCGGCCACCGCAAACCGACGCCGATCGCGCGCGTGTCCGGGACATGCTGCCGCGTATTGAAAAAAGCCTGCGTCACGGCCTGGCCACCGTCGCCTTCAGCGACAGCGATGTGCGGCGCCTGATGCGGGCGCTGGGCCGCTTCTATCACGGCCAGATGGGTGGCCAGCCCAGCGACGACCAGTTGATGGAATCACAACAGGCCGAAATTGCGGCCGAGCCGGTGATTCCCGAATCGGTCGAGGAAATTGCCGAGCCCGAAGAAATCGTTGCCCCGCCCATTCCCGAGGCTGTCGCCGATTCGCCCATGCTGCAGCAGGCCAAGGCGCTCAAGGTTGGCAACTGGGTGGAATTTGTCGCCGAGGGCGGCCAGCGTGATCGCGCCAAGCTGTCCTGGATCAGCCCGATCAGCGGCAAGTACCTGTTCGTCAACCGCCGCGGCCTGAAGGTCTGTGACATGACGCTGGGCCAGCTCGCCGCCGGCATCCAGGACGGCAGCACCGTGATACTGGAAGAAGTGCCGCTGTTTGATCGCGCGCTGGACGCGATCGTCGAGCGGCTGAAAAAGGATCAGCCGCCAGCCTCGCAGCAAGGCGCCAGCGGCCCCGCAATGGAAACGTCCAAGCCTGGTGCGGAAACACCTGCGGCCGCGACCAAGCCGGCGCCACCGCGTGACGATTCAAATACCACGTCATGACGCCCACCGCCCTGGATGCGCCGGACCCGGAGCGAGTCGCGGCGGACGTTCAGCGTGCGCTGAGCGAAGACCTTGGCCAGGGCGACGCCAGCGCCGAACTGGTGGACGCACACGCACGCGTCAATGCCCATGTGCTGTGTCGCGAGGCGGCCGTGCTGGCGGGCCGACCCTGGTTTGACGCCTGCCTGCACCAGCTTGACTCCGACGCCGCGATTGACTGGCACTTCGCGGACGCGGCACAGGTTCCAGCCGGTGCCACGCTGTGCACGATCCGCGCCCGTGCCCGTGCCCTGCTGAGCGCCGAGCGCACCGCGCTCAACTTCCTGCAGACCCTGTCGGCCACGGCAACCGTCACGGCGCGCTACGTCGCCGTCGTCGCCGCCAGCCGCACCCGGATTCTGGACACCCGAAAAACCCTGCCGGGATTGCGCATGGCGCAAAAATATGCGGTCCTCTGTGGCGGCGGTTGCAACCATCGCATGGGCTTGTACGATGCCATCCTGATCAAGGAAAACCATATCAGCGCGGCCGGCGGCATTGCTCAGGCCATCGAGCGGGCACGCCGCCTGCACCCGGATCTGCTGCTGGAAATCGAGGTCGAGGATCTGGAACAACTGGAACAGGCGCTGCGCACCGGCGTCGACCGCGTGATGCTGGACGAATTCGATGACCAGACCCTGGCCCGCGCCATGCAAGGGATCAAGGGCCGGGCCGAAGTCGAAATCTCCGGCAGCGTTGACCTGGAACGCCTGCAGCAACTGGCCCAACTTGGTGTCGACTACATCTCGGTGGGTGCGCTGACCAAGAACGTGCGCGCGATCGACCTGTCGATGCGGATCGACTGAATCGGGCCATTTGATTCGCGTCGCCCCGGAATGACGCGGTATTGCCGATGAACGGCGCCAATCGGGTCAGGCTACTGACCGTCCGCATTGCCGTCGGCAGCCGCGGCACGCACTGCTTGTGACAGACGCGTGGACAGGCGCTCGACCTGGTCCGCGTCGGCCGATTCAATCGTCACCCGCACCACCGGTTCGGTACCGGATGGACGCAAGACCACACGCCCTGCCGCCCCCAGCTCATCGCGCACCGCGGCCAGCTCACGCTGCACGCCGGGCGCGGCCACCAGCGCCGCACCGCCGGCAGCCTGCACATTGACCGTGGTTTGCGGCAGCTTGATCAGACCGCTGCGTGCATCGACCAGATCCGCACCCAGATTCGCCAGCGCCTCCAGTACGGCCAGCGCGCTGACAATGCCATCGCCGGTGGTGGTGCGATCCAGGCACAGGATATGGCCCGAGGTTTCGCCGCCCAGGATGCCGCCGCGCGCCTTGAGTTCGCGCAGCACATGCCGATCGCCGACGCGGGCGCGCTCGAACGGTACGTTCATCTGTGCCAGCGCGTTCTCCAGACCCACGTTGCTCATCAGCGTACCCACTACCGGACCCCGCAGACAGCCGCGCTGGTGCCATTCGCGCGCCAGCACGTACAGCAGATCGTCGCCATCGGCCAGCCGGCCATGGCGGTCGACCATCTGCACCCGATCACCGTCGCCGTCAAAGGCAATACCCAGCGTGGCCGAGGTTTCGGCAACGGCAGCCTGCAACAGGCCCGGTGCGGTCGAACCGACATCGCGGTTGATATTGAATCCGTCGGGGCTGCAGCCAATGCAGGTCAGCTCGGCACCGAGCTCGCGAAAAACCCGCGGCGCGGCCTGGTACGTGGCGCCGTGCGCGCAATCGAGCACAATCCGCTGGCCGTGCAGACTGAAGTCTTCGGCCACGGTCGACTTGCAGTATTCGGCATAACGCGCGCAGGCATCATCGATACGTGCGGCCTTGCCGAGGCGATCACCGGGAACGGTGGCGAAGTCGCGCTCGAGTTCGGCCTCGATGGCCGCCTCGATGTCATCGGGCAGCTTTTCGCCACCGGCGCCAAAAAACTTGATGCCGTTGTCATGGTACGGATTGTGCGAGGCACTGATGACGATGCCGGCGCTGGCACGCAGGCTGCGGGTCAGCCAGGCCACCGCCGGCGTCGGCGCCGGGCCCAGCAGCCGCACGTCGGCACCGGCGGCAACAAGCCCGGCCTCCAGCGCAGACTCGAACATGTAGCCGGACACGCGCGTGTCCTTGCCGATCACAACCGTGGCATTGCCCTTGCCGTCGGTCAGCACGGTTCCGGCCGCGCGGCCCAGGCGCAGCATGAAGTCGGCGCTGATCGGCCACTTGCCGACCGCACCGCGAATGCCATCGGTGCCGAAATATTTGCCCATCGAAGTACACATTCCATCGATCAAGATCGTGCAAGATTGCCAGACTGGCGCTCCAAGGGCCACAATCGGATACGTACGCACAACCGGAACCACCCATTCACCCGCAATGCGCCCGCACTATCTTCGCCTGCTGAAAACCCTGCCGCACGAATGCGGCTACTACGCTGATCGCCAGGCGACCAACGTGGTGCTGGATCCGGCATCACGGCAACAACGCGCCGATTACGCCCAGGCCCTGTCGCTGGGCTTCCGCCGCGCCGGGGAGCATGTATACCGTCCGCAATGCGAAAATTGCCGCGCCTGCGTGCCGTGCCGCATCAAGGTGGCCGACTTCCAGCCCAGTCGCAGCCAGCGCCGCTGTCTGAAACGCAATGCCGACATCGAACTGCACGAAACCCGACCCGGCTTCAGCCGCGAGCGGCATGCCTTGTACGGCAAATACCTGCATTCGCGGCATCCGGGCGGTGGCATGGACCCGGCCAGCGCCGAGGACTTCGACAACTTCCTGCATGCCGCGTGGAGTCCCACGGTATTTCTGGAGTTTCGACACGGCATGCGCCTGCTCGCAGTGGCCGCCACCGATTTCTGCACCACCGGGGCTTCTGCCGTGTATACCTTCTTCGACCCGGACGAGGCGCGCCGCAGCCTGGGCACCTACGCGATCCTGCGCCAGATCGAGCTCACCCGCGAGCGCGGGCTCGAGTACCTCTATCTCGGCTACTGGATCGCCGACCATCCCAAAATGGACTACAAGGCGCAGTTCACGCCCATGCAGTTTCTGGACAGCATTGGCTGGCACTCGAAGGAAGGCTCCGAATGACACAGCATGGCAAGTCCGCGAACCGCAACGCTGGCGACAGCCCGAGCGATGGTCCACGCCATCATCTGCACAATGACGACCACGAAGAAGCCTTCGAACTTTCCGAGCAGGAGCGTGACGAGGTCGAGGACAAACTGCCGCCGCGGGTGCAGGTCTTGCACGAAACCATCCGTGTGCAGGGCAAGGCCGAACTCAAGCGTACCGCTCCGGCTCTGGCCTGGTCAGCGCTGGCGGCCGGACTGTCGATGGGCTTCTCGATGCTGGCCAGCGGGCTGCTGGCGGCGCATCTGGGGCCCGGCGATACCGCCGCACTGATCTCAAAACTGGGCTATTCGGCCGGTTTCGTGATCGTCATCCTGGCCCGACAGCAGCTTTTCACCGAAAACACCATGACCGCGGTGCTGCCGGTGATGACGCAGCCGAGCTGGCGCGCCATGGCCTATCTGCTGCGGTTGTGGGTGATCGTGCTGCTGGGCAATCTGGTCGGGGTCGCGCTGTTTGCCTGGGCCTCGGTGCACATGGGCCTTTTCGATGCCCCGTCGCTGTCGGCATTTTCCGAACTGGGCCGCGCGCTGATGGACAACACCGTCGGCAGCATGTTCACCAAGGGCATCGTCGCCGGCTGGCTGATTGCCTTGATGGTGTGGCTGGTGCCGGCAGCGCAGAGTGCGCGCGTGTGGATCATCGTGATGATGACCTACCTGATCGCGCTGGGCGACTTCACCCACATCATTGCCGGCTCCACCGAAGTGTTGTTCCTGGTCTTCGCCGGCGAGCTGCCGTGGCAGGACTATGTCTGGCCATTCGCGCTGCCAACCCTGGCCGGCAACATTGTCGGCGGCAGCCTGATCTTCGCCCTGATCAGCCACGCCCAGGTGCGCAGCGACGTTTCGAACTCAGGCTGATCCCACCACCGAAAAGGTGTCGGCACTGGCCCGCACCCAGGCTTTCGCGTACTCCTCCGGAATGTCGTCACCGAGTAGCTGGCCGGGTTTCAGATAACGGTACAGTTCGGCGTAGGAGGCAGCGCGCTGATCCGGCAATCGGTGCAGCACGTGGCCAGGCGTGAGCTTGTCGGGGTGATCGACGCCCATGATGCCGACCATGTCGAGGAAGTTGCTGACGGTTGCCTTGTGAAAGCGATGCACATGCTTGCCGCGTTCTTCCACATCCAGCGCGCGAATGCGGCGTGGATCCTGTGTCGCCACACCGGTCGGGCAGGTGTTGGTATGACAGCGCAGCGCCTGAATGCAGCCTACTGCAAACATCATCGGGCGCGCCATGTTGCACACATCGGCACCCAGCGCGATCTTGTGTGCCATGTCGAAACCGGTGACGATGCGGCCACTGGCAATGATCCGGATATCATCACGCAGGCCGATGCCCACCAGCACGCTGTGCACAAAAGGAAGGGCCTCGTTGATCATCATGCCCACGCGGTCGGTGAGCTCGATGGGTGCGGCTCCGGTTCCGCCCTCGCTGCCATCGACGGTAATGAAATCCGGTCGCACGCCGGTCTCCAGCATGGCCTTGCAGATGCCCATGAATTCGTCGCGATGACCAATGCAAAGCTTGAAGCCGACCGGCTTGCCGTTGCACAACTTGCGCAGACGGACGATAAAATCCATCAGTTCGCGCGGCGTGGAAAACTCGGGATGGGTTGGCGGTGACAGACAGTCCTTGCCCATCGGCACACCGCGGACCTCGGAAATTTCCCTGGTGATCTTGGCCGCCGGCAGCAGGCCGCCATGGCCCGGCTTGGCGCCCTGCGACAGCTTGATCTCGATCATCTTGATCTCGTCGCGATTGGCCTTGTCGCGAAAGATCTCGTCATCGAACCGCCCCTCATCCGTACGGCAACCAAAATAGGCCGAGGCAATTTCCCAGATCACATCGGCACCGTACTTGAGATGATAGGGTGCAAGGCCACCCTCACCCGTATCCTGGGCAAAACCGCCCAGCTTGGCGCCCTTGTTCATCGCGAGCACCGCATGCGAGCTGAGCGCGCCGAAACTCATCGCCGAAATGTTGAGCCGCGAACTGGAGTACGGCTGTTTGCACTGCGGGCCACCGATCGTTATGCGACTTGCCGACTCGGGGACTTTTTTTACCGCAATGGTGTGCAGGGCAAAATTGTAGCCGGGGTTGTCCGGATCAAACTCGGTACCAAACGGATGCACGCCTTCCTCGCCACGGCCCCGCGCATAGACCAGGTTGCGCTGCATCCGATTGTAGGGCCGGCCGCTCTTGTCCGATTCGAGAAAATACTGGCGGATCTCGGGACTGATGAACTCCAGCATGTAGCGCAGATGGCCAATGACCGGATAATTGGTCAGAACGTTGTGCCGCGATGCGATATCGTAGATACCCAGTCCGATCAGTGGCACGATCAGGATCAGGAAATACAGCACGCCCGGCCAGAACGGCGCCGTGATGGCGACCGCAGCAAGCGCCAGCACCGACAGAATATAAAACCAGATGCGCACCATGATGTTCTCCTTGAACCGGCCCAAACTCCTTTCAGTTTACAAGAAGCTCTCCATGCTGCTGTGCGCTGGCGTACTGCTGGCATTCAGCACCAGCGCCGTGCAGGCGGCGACCGCGGCACCACAAAGCACCTGGATGACCGTGCTGCTGGACGGGCGCAAACTCGGCCACGCGCATTTCACCCGCAGGGTTGCGGATCGGAAAGTCACAACCACGCAAACCCTGCAACTGGAACTCAAGCGTGACGGGCACAGCATGCTGGTGGAGACCGATGAGACCGATATCGAGACCGCCACCGGCGAGCCGCTGCAATTCCGCTCCGTAACGCACCTGAGCGGCATCGAGAGCACGGTCAGCGGAAAACGGCGCAGCGACGGGCGCTTCGAGGTCACCCGAACCGTGGGCGGCAAAGACACGACATCGGTCATTGCCCCGCCAGCAAGCGGCCTGCTTGCAGAAGGCCAGCGCCTGGCGGCAGAGCATGCAGGCAGCGCACCCGGAACGACGTTCGATCTGAGTGCGTGGGATGTCAACAGCGGCAAGGCCCTGCTCACCCACAACCGGGTGCTCGGCAAGCAATCCGTTGCGCTGCCCGGAGGCCGCAAGGTGCTCACGCGCATCGATCAGACCACCGAGCTGCCGATCGGCAGCATCGACACCAGCCTGTGGCTGGATGACGAGCTGCGTGCGCAAAAAATCCGCACCTCGATGCTCGGCATGAAACTGGAGCTGCTGGCCTGCGACAAAGCCTGTGCCCTGGCACCCAACCAGGGCGTGGATATCCTGGACAAGTCGATGGCACCACTGCCGCAGGCCCTGAGCCGGTCGGCGCGTGAACATGCGATCAGCTATCGCGTGGCGTCACGCAGCGACACGCCCCTGCACTTCGCCACCACCGACGAGCAGCAGGTCCACAAGCTGGCTCCGGGACAGTGGCGGGTCGACGTGCACATGCAGCCCGTCACACGCGAAGACACGCCGCGTGCGGCCGACACCGCCGCCAACGACTGGTTGCAGTCCGACAACCGGCGTGTGCGCCAGATGGCCAACAAGGCGGCGCGCGGTGCGGACTCGAATCTTGCGCGCATGCAGCGCCTGCAGAAATTTGTCAGCCATTACATCAGCAAGAAAAGCTTGAGCGTTGGCTACGCATCGGCGGTGGAAGTGATGCACAGCCGCGAAGGCGACTGTACCGAACACGCGGTGCTGCTGGCTACTCTGGCCCGGGCGCTCGACATCCCGGCGCGCGTCGTCACCGGTTTGGTCTATGCCGACCAGTATGCCGGCCGCGAGCATGTGCTGGTGCCCCACGCCTGGGTCCAGGCCTGGGTGGATGGCCACTGGCGCAGCTTTGACGCCGCGCTCAATGGCTTCGACACCGGCCACATCGCGCTGGAATCCGGCGACGGCGACCCATGGCATTTCTTTGCCGTCACCAACACCCTGGGCAACCTGCGCGTGGTGGGTGTGACCTCCCGGCAGCACGATCAATGATCGCCTGCAGCCGGACCTTGTGGCAGTTCGATTCGCTATCCACACAATGGCGAGGCTTTTGTCATCCCGGACGGAACGAAGTGACGATCCGGGATCCACTCGTTGCACGAGGGCTTCCTGTCAGCGGATGGATTCCGGACCAGCGCTGTGCGCTGTCCGGAATGACAGGCGGGGGTGCTTCGCGGCACGCAGGATGACAGCGGCCTTGCGCTGCGGATTTCAGGTGACCTGCAGATCCAGGCCGCAGCGTCGCGCCAGCTCGGCAAATCCGGGGAATGAGGTATCCACGTTGGCACAGTCGGTGATCCGCAGCGGCTCACGCGCCAGCGCGCCGGCGACGGCGAAAGCCATGGCGATGCGGTGGTCGCCGTGGCTGTCGATTGCGGCCACGCCGAGGCCTTCGGGCCTGCCGACGATGTCGGCGCCATCGGGTGTTTCCTCGACCGTGACACCAAGCGCCCGCAAGCCGCGGGCCATTACCGCAAGACGATCCGATTCCTTGACCCGCAATTCGGCCGCGCCGCGCACGCGGGTCGTGCCCTGCGCCGCGGCCGCGGCCACGAACAGGACCGGGAACTCGTCGATCATGTCGCTCACCAGCGCCTCGGGTACGTCGATGCCGCGCAGCGGCGCGTGCCGCACTTCAAGGTCGGCAATCGGCTCGCCGGCCACCTCGCGCGGATTGAAGCTGCGGATGTCGGCGCCCATCAGGCGCAGAACTTCCAGCAGACCGGTGCGTCGCGGGTTGAGTCCGACCCCGCGCAAGGTGAGCTGCGAGCCCGGGATAATGCTGGCCGCGACCAGAAAAAACGCCGCCGAGGAAAAATCACCCGGCACCTCGATGTCGCGGGCCGTCAGGCGGTGACCGCCTTCCAGCCGCACCCGGCCCGGAACAAACTCGACCGGCCAGCCAAAGGCGTCGAGCATGCGCTCGGTGTAATCGCGCGTGGGATGCAGCTCCTCGACTTCGGTCACGCCCTTGGCAAACAGGCC
Source organism: uncultured Rhodanobacteraceae bacterium (assembly GCA_965651365.1). Taxonomy (GTDB): domain Bacteria; phylum Pseudomonadota; class Gammaproteobacteria; order Xanthomonadales; family Rhodanobacteraceae; genus DASSBG01. Next base: position 38,954 of record CBFGSA010000005.1, read on the forward strand.
GGCCAGTAGCACGGCCGACTTGACCTGGGCGCTGGCAACCGGCGGCTGATAGCGCATGCCAACCAGCCGCCGGCCGCCACGGATGCGGATCGGCGGGCAGCCGGATGCCTGCAGCGCCACGCTGGCGCCCATCGCATTCAGCGGATCGGCGATGCGCCCCATGGGGCGCCGACTGAGTGAGGCATCCCCCGTCAGCACGCTGTCGAATGCCTGGCCCGCCAGCACCCCGGCCAGCAAGCGCATGCCGGTGCCCGAATTGCCGCAATCGAGTGCACCGTCGGCTGCACGAAGCCCGTCGATGCCGACACCGTGCACGACGCGCTGGCCGTCTGCGGGCGTATCGATCCGTACCCCGAGGCGCTGCATGATGGCGGCGGTGGCGCGTGTGTCCGCGCCTTCCAGAAAGCCGTCGATCCGGGATACGCCATCGGCCAGCGCTGCCAGCATCACGGCGCGGTGCGAGATCGACTTGTCGCCCGGCATCTGGACCGCGCCGGACAGTGCCGAAGCGGTGCCCGTGCACCAATCCACGCGGCCGGCGCTCATGCCAGCACCTCCAGCAGGCGGTTGTTCTCGGCATGGCTGCCGACGCTGATGCGCAGGTGGCGGGGAAATCCATAGCCACCCACGGGCCGGGCGATCACGCCGGCACCGAACAGGCGTTTTTCCAGCACGCTCGCGTCGCCGCCGCAATCGACCAGCAGGAAATTGGTCCGCGAGGGCAGACTGGCCAATCCGAGCTGCGCCAGTTCGCCGGCCAGGCGCGCGCGTTCCTTGCGATTGCGCGTCAGCGACTGGTGCCGCCACTCGCCATCGTCCAGGCTGGCGGCAGCCGCCGCCTGCGCCACCACGCCGACATTGAACGATTCGCGCAGGCCATCCAGTACACGGCACACGCTCGCATCGGCAACCAGATAGCCAACCCGCAGGCCGGCCAGGGCATGCGCCTTGGAGAAGGTGCGGGTGACCACGAGATTCGGGAAGCGTGCCCGCAGCGCCAGCGCCGATTGCCCGCCTTCGCGCTGGAAATACTCGACGTAGGCCTCGTCCACCACCACCAGCACATCTGGCGGCAGCTTGGTGAGAAAATCCTCCAACATCGGCAAGTCAAACCAGGTGCCGGTGGGGTTGTTGGGATTGGCCAGGTAGACCAGGCGAAGCTGCGGTGTAACGGCCGCGGCCATCGCCGCCAGATCGTGGCCATGGGGTGCCACCGCATCGCCGGCTGGCAGCGCATCCACGCAGATGGCCGGCGCACCGGCGGCAGCGGCGGCCAGCGCAAACACGGCAAAGCCGTGTTGCGAATACATCACGGCCTGATCCGGGCCTGCGAAGCATTGCGCCAGCAGCATCAGCAATTCGTGCGAGCCATTGCCGAAAGCGAGCTCGTTTTCCTCAACGCCCAGTTGACTGGCGAGGCGTTCGCGCAATGCCGCGGCGCGCGGGTCGGGATAGCGGTGCGTCACAGCCAGCGCCTGCTGCATGGCTGCACGTGCAGCCGGACCCGGGCCGTCCGGGTTCTCGTTGGCGCCGAGTTCGGCCAGCATCGGCCCGTACCGGGCCCGCAGCACCGCCAGGTCATGACCCGGATCGTAGGCACGCAGCCGCGCGGCCACGGGGTTGGCCAGGACAAACGCGTCCATCCCGCTCACGGCACGGCAACCGGGTAGGAGCCGAGAATCTTGATGCTGGTGGTAAACGGCTTCATGGCCGCCAGCGCGCGCTTGGCGGCCGGGTCCTCAACATGGCCCGCGAAGTCGATGAAGAAGCCATACTTCCATACCCGGTCATGCGCCGGGCGCGACTCGATCCGGTTCATGCTCACGCCGTTTTCCGCCAGCGGGCTGAGCACATGGTGCAGCGCGCCTGGCTGGTCCTTGACATGGACCAGCAACGAGGTGCGGTCGTTGCCCGAGGGCGAAAACAGCTCGCGGCCCAGGACCAGAAAGCGGGTGGTGTTGTCGGGTCGGTCCTCGATCGGCCCGGCCACGGTCTTGAGGTGATACACCAGACCGGCCGATTCACCGGCAATGGCCGCGGCATCATCGGCGTTGCGCGCGCGGCGCGCCGCCTCGGCATTGCTGGCCACCGGCGACAGCTCCGCACCGGGCAGGTGCTGGCGCAACCACGCCTTGCACTGGGCCAGCGACTGCGGATGCGAATACACGCGCTCGATGGCGTCACGGTCGCCCAGCCGGGACAGCAGATACTGGTGCACGCGCAGCTCGACTTCACCACAAATCTTGAGGCTGGAGGTGAGGAACATGTCCAGGGTCGACTGGATCGTGCCCTGGCCGGAGTTTTCCACCGGCACCACGCCGAAGTCGGCATTGCCCGCTTCGACTTCCTGGAACACTTCCTCGATGCTGGACAAGGGCAGGCCGTGGGCGGAATGGCCAAAGTGCTTGCGCAGCGCCTGCTCGCTGAAGGTGCCCTGCGGACCCAGGAAGCCGACCTTGAGTGGCTCCTGCTGGGCCAGACAGGCCGACATGATTTCGCGAAACAGACGCACCATCTCGGCATCCGACAGCGGCCCGTCATTGCGGTCCACCACACGCCGCAGCACCTGGGCCTCGCGCTCGGGCCGGTAATACTCCACGGCGGCCTTGAGCGGCCCCTTGGCCTCACCCACCTGGCGCGCCCAGTTGGCCCGCTCGCCAATCAGGTTCTGGATCTCGCGGTCGATGCCGTCGATGCGCTCGCGCGCCTCGGCCAGGGTGAACTTCGATTTGGGCGAAGTTTTCTTGCTCATCGTCTCGTCAGCCTTTTCGTCGGGCGAAGTCGTGCATGAAATCGGTCAGGGCCATGACGCCTTCCAGCGGCATGGCGTTGTACAGCGAAGCGCGCATGCCGCCCAGGGCTCGGTGGCCCTTGAGCGCCATTAGACCAGCCTGTTCGGACTCAGCCAGAAAATCTGCATCAAGGGCCGAATCGTGCAGGAAGAACGGCACGTTCATGCGCGAGCGTGCCTCCGGCGCCACCGGGTTGGAATAGAAACCGCCGGAGTCATCGATGGTGGCATACAGCAGCCGTGCCTTGGCCTGGTTGCGCTCGGCCATCGCATCAAGGCCGCCCTGCCCGGCCAGCCACTTGAAGTTGAGTCCGGCCAGATACCAGGCCCAGGTGCCGGGCGTATTGAGCATCGAATCGCGGGCCGCGATCTCGGCGTAGTTGAAGATCTTTGCCATGGGCCGCTTCGGCCGCGCCAGCAAATCCTCGCGAATGATCATCACGACCAGGCCGGACGGGCCGATGTTCTTCTGGGCGCCGGCATAGATCAGTCCAAATCGCGACACATCCACCGGACGCGACAGGATGTCGGAGGACATGTCGACCACCAGCGGCACATTGCCTGTTTCCGGCGGCTGCTCGAATTCGACGCCGTGGATGGTTTCATTGGAGGTGTAGTGCGCGTAGGCGGCCGCCTGGTCGATCTGCTCGACCCGTGGCAGGCAGCGGTACGCCTCGGCTTTGCTGCTGGCGGCGATTCGGGCATCGACATGGGGCGCAGCCTCGCTGACCGCCTTCTCGCCCCAGTGACCGCTGACGATGTAGTCGGCACTGGCTCCCGGCGTGGCCAGATTCATCGGGATCTGCGCAAAGTGCTGGGTGGCGCCACCGTGCAGCATCAGCACGCGGTAGCCGTCCGGGATCGCCATCAGCGCCCGCAGATCGGCTTCGACTTCCGCCGCCAGGTCCATGAACGGTTTTCCGCGGTGCGACAGCTCCATGACCGAGGCGCCCTGCCCGCGCCACTCCAGCAGCTCGTCCCGGGCAACGCGCAGCACGGCTTCCGGCAGGCCGGCCGGCCCGGCGCTGAAATTCCACTTGCGACTCACTTGCCTTCCCCGTCGTTACGTCGATGCATTATGCGGGACTGCGGATGTAATGAAAGCCCTGCCGACTTGCAAGTGTTATCGCCAACCGGCATATACGCGCTGTCCTCACCGCCGGTGTCAGGGCCGCAGCAACAACAGCAGCGCAATCACCCCCGCCAGCACGGCCGCGACACCCAGCAGCCAGGCCAGTTCGCTTCGCTGCGTATCCTCCGCGTCGGGCTGCACGGGATCGGCGCTGGCAGGCCGGTCAGGGTTCACCGGCTCCGGGTATGCCAGGGACGTGGTCGATTCGACCACGAAACGGTGGCGCCCCCAGCTCAGCTGGTCTCCGTCAGCGAGCACACCCCTGGCCAGCGACTCCCCGTTGCGGCACGGCAGCGGACTTGCATCTGCCACCCGTTCGTAGCGCGCGCCGCCCGCAATGGCCTGCAGCCGCAAACAGCCGGAAACCCCGGACAACCTGCCCGCATCCAGCAGCAGATCGGGTTGCACGCGCAAGATCCGCCCGGACAATGGCCCGGCCACACAGCGCAGTCCGGTTTGCGCGCCGTCGAACCCGGCAACGGCATCAGCCGTCAGGCCGTCTTCGTCGCCGGTGCGGCGCACCGCCGACAGCAACAACAGCTTGCATGCACCGACACTGATGCCGTCACCCAGACGCAGCAGGGCCAGTTCGCGCACGGGGCGGGCATTCACGTAGACGCGTTCGCAGCCGGGCTGAACCCGCAACAGCCAACAGCGATGCCGGAACTGCACGCTCAGATGGTGCGGTGCTGCAGCAGCATCGTCGAGGATGATGTCGTTGTCGGCAGCCGAACCGATTTGCACAGGCTGTTCACCGACGGCAAGCTCGGCCGGCGAACCGTCGGACACGATCCGCGCGCGCGGAGCTGCCGTCTGGCTTGCGCTTGCTACCGCGTTTGATGCCATCGCGCCATTCTCTCTCAGCCCGGGAGCTTGGGCGCCCAAAAAAGTGACAGTGTACCTGCGACGGCGGCACAATGTACCCATCTACCACCATCCCGAACCACAATGCCCCTGATCAGAATCTGCCACTCGCACAACCTGGGTCACCAGCAGGCGCGCAAAACCGTGCAGAAAATCGCTGACGAGCTTGGCGAACGCCATGGGGTGGACTGCAACTGGCAGGGTGACTGGCTCAATTTCCGTCGCCACGGCCTGGACGGGTCAATCCAGGTGCAGGACGATCAGGTCACGGTGCTGGCCAACCTCGGCCTGGCCCTGCTGCCGCTGAGGGGACGTCTGACACAGGAAGTCAAAACCTTGCTGGATCGGCACTTCCCCGCCACCGGCACACGAGACAAGTCCTGACCTGACGAGACAGCGCTGTTGTTTGTGACGGCCTGCATGGCATAATGGCGTGTTATTCGCAATTCAGCCGCCAGAACGGCAGAGGTTTTATGGCCAAAGATGATGTCATTGAAATGGAGGGCACGGTACTGGAAACCCTGCCCAATACCATGTTTCGCGTCGAACTCGAAAACGGTCACGTGGTGACCGCGCATATCTCCGGGCGCATGCGCAAGCACTACATCCGCATCCTCACCGGCGACAAGGTGCGCATCGAAATGACGCCCTATGACCTCACCAAGGGCCGCATCACCTACCGCATGAAGTGACGCCAGGATGGCGTCATCCCGGACAGCACAGGGATGTGCGTTGATCCGGGATCCATTGTCACAA
>CBFGSA010000006.1:0-43901 GCA_965651365.1 uncultured Rhodanobacteraceae bacterium
ATGCCCGAACCCTGGATCCATCCCGAATGGCCCGCACCGCGCAACGTCCGCGCCCTCGTCAGCACGCGGCACGGGCCCGGGGTGTCGGTGCCGCCGCGCGAGCGCCTCAATCTGGGGTTCAACAGCGGCGATTCGCCCGACGCGGTGACATACAACCGCGAGGTACTGGTGCAGGCGCTGAATCTGCCCTCGGCGCCGCGCTGGCTGCGCCAGGTGCACGGCACGGAGGTGGCCGAACTGGGGCCGCTGGCCGGGCCGGACGAACCGCGTGCCGATGCGGCCGTATCGCGCATCCCCGGCACGGTGCTGGCCATCCAGACGGCCGATTGCCTGCCGCTGCTGCTGTGCAGCGAGGATGGCCGCACGATCGGCGCCGCGCATGCCGGGTGGCGCGGACTGGCAGCGGGGGTCATCGAGGCTGCCATCCAGTCGATGGCGGTCGCGGGCAACTCCCTGCTGGCCTGGGTCGGGCCGTGCATTGGCGCGGCCTCCTACGCGGTGGGCGCGGAAGTGCGCGCCGCGTTTGTGCAGCACGATGCGGCAGCCGAAACTGCCTTCCAGGCCACACGCCCGGGCCACTGGCTGTGCAGCCTGGAGACCCTGGCACGCCAGCGCCTGCACCAGGCCGGAGTGACGCGGGTTTTTGGTGGCGGTTTTGATACCTTGACCGACGAACGCTTCTACTCCTGGCGCCGTGACGGTGCCGACAGCGGCCGCTTTGCCAGCCTGATCTGGTTGCAAGCGAACTGAACGACAGCTTGAACAAGCGTTGCGCGACCCTATCTATCTGGGACTGAGCCGGTGCGTCGTGGTGTCTGCTTCGGCTCCTGAACCGATGAGGATTTCCCCATGCGCATGGACAAATTGACTACCCGTTTCCAGCAGGCCCTGGCCGACGCCCAGTCGATGGCCGTGGGCCAGGACCACAATGTGCTGGAGCCGGTGCACGTGCTGCTGGCACTGATCAACCAGCAAGGCGGGTCGGCACGCCCGCTGCTGGCCAAGGCCGGCGCCAACATGTCGCAGTTGCAGGCCGATCTGGACGCGGTGATGGCGCGCCTGCCGTCCGTGGCCGGGCAGGAAGGCAACCTCAGCGCGGGCAATGCGCTGACCCGCCTGCTGAATCTCACCGACAAGCTGGCGCAGCAGCATGGCGATCAGTACATCGCCAGCGAATGGTTTCTGCTGGCGGCGCTGGATGACAAGGGCGAGGTCGGGCGCGCGCTGAAGGCAGCCGGCGTCGACAAGTCGGCGCTCAGTGCGGCCATCGAGCAGATGCGCGGCAGCGACAAGGTCGACAGCGAGGGTGCCGAGGACCAGCGCCAGGCGTTGGACAAGTTCACCATCGACCTCACCGCGCGGGCCGAATCCGGCAAGCTGGACCCGGTGATCGGCCGCGACGAGGAAATCCGGCGCACGGTGCAGGTACTGCAGCGGCGAACCAAGAACAACCCGGTCCTGATCGGCGAGCCCGGCGTGGGCAAGACCGCCATCGTCGAGGGCCTGGCCCAGCGCATTGTCAAGGATGAAGTGCCCGAAGGTCTGCGCGGGCGGCGCGTGCTGAGCCTGGACATGGGCGCGCTGATCGCCGGCGCCAAGTTCCGCGGTGAATTCGAGGAGCGGTTGAAGGGCGTGCTCAGCGACCTGGCCAAGCAGGAAGGCCGGGTGATCCTGTTCATCGACGAGCTGCACACCATGGTCGGTGCGGGCAAGGCCGACGGCGCAATGGATGCCGGCAACATGCTCAAGCCGGCCCTGGCGCGCGGCGAGCTGCACTGCATCGGTGCCACCACGCTGGATGAATACCGCAAGTACATCGAAAAGGACGCCGCGCTGGAGCGCCGCTTCCAGAAGGTCTACGTGGGCGAGCCCTCGGTCGAGGACACCATCGCCATCCTGCGCGGCTTGAAGGAGCGCTACGCGGTGCACCACGGCGTCGAGATCACCGATCCGGCGATCGTGGCCGCGGCGACGCTGTCCAACCGCTACATCACCGACCGCCAGTTGCCCGACAAGGCCATTGACCTGATGGACGAGGCCGCCAGCCGCATCCGCATGGAGATCGACTCCAAGCCCGAGGAACTGGACCGCTTGGAGCGGCGCCTGATCCAGCTCAAGACCCAGCGCGAGATGCTGAAGAAGGAGAAGGACGATGCCTCCCGGCAGCGCCTGGCCGATCTGGAAGGCGAGATCGAAACTCTGGAGCGTGAATTTGCCGATCTCAACGAAGTGTGGAAGTCGGAAAAGGCCGCGCTGCAGGGTGCAACCGAATTCAAGGAGCAGCTCGAAAAAGCACATCTGGAGCTGGAGGCCGCCCGGCGCCGGCAGGACTACGCGCGCATGAGCGAGTTGCAGTACGGCACCATTCCCGAGCTGGAAAAGAGCCTGGTCGCGGCGCAGGCGGCCGAGAACCAGGAGTTCAAACTGGTCCAGGACAAGGTCACCGATGAGGAAATCGCCGAGGTGGTCAGCCGCTGGACCGGCATTCCGGTGTCCAAGATGCTGGAGGGCGAACGCGAAAAGCTGCTGCACATGGAGGCCGACCTGCACAAGCGCGTGGTCGGCCAGGACGAGGCCGTGGTGGCGGTGGCCGATGCCATCCGCCGCGCCCGCGCCGGTCTGTCCGATCCCAACCGGCCCTACGGCTCGTTCCTGTTCCTGGGGCCAACCGGCGTGGGCAAGACCGAGCTGTGCAAGGCGCTGGCCGAGTTCCTGTTCGATACCGAGGGAGCCATGGTTCGCATCGACATGAGCGAGTTCATGGAAAAGCACTCCGTGGCGCGCCTGATCGGTGCGCCGCCCGGTTACATCGGTTACGAGGAAGGCGGCTATCTGACCGAGGCCGTGCGCCGTCGACCGTACAGTGTGATCCTGCTCGACGAGGTCGAGAAGGCGCATCACGACGTGTTCAACATCCTGCTGCAGGTGCTCGACGACGGCCGCCTGACTGATGGCCAGGGCCGCACAGTCGATTTTCGCAACACCGTGATCGTGATGACCTCGAACCTCGGTTCGGACCTGATCCAGAACATGGATTCGGAGGACGCCGAGGCCGACTACACCAAGATGAAGGCCGCCGTGCTGGGCGTGGTGCAGAACCACTTCCGGCCCGAGTTCATCAACCGGCTGGATGAGCTGGTGGTGTTCCGTCCGCTGGAGAAAAGCCAGATCCGGCAGATCGCGCGCATCCAGCTCGCCAATCTGGATCGGCGCCTGGCCGAGCGCCAGCTGTCACTCGACATCGACGACAAGGCGCTGGATCTGCTGGCCAATGTCGGCTTCGATCCGGTTTACGGTGCGCGGCCGCTGAAGCGCGCCATCCAGCAGCAACTGGAAAACCCTCTGGCGCAAAAACTTCTCGCTGGCGAGTTCCTGCCTGGCGACACGATCCAGGTCGCAGCCGAAGGCGGGCATCTGGTATTTCGCAAGTCTTGAGGTGGAATGAGTGCAAGGGCATGGAAGCCCTTGTCGTCGCTTCGCGCCGTCCGGAATGACGAAAAGTCCTGTCAACCCCGTGCGTCCGTGGCGTTCTCCGTGCCATCGGGTTCCGTTTCCGGATGCAGGTCCAGGACGCCGGGCGAGGTGCGTACCATCGGTACGAAGTGCTTGTCGGCGATTGTTTCGCGACGATGGGTCGCGTAGCGGTACAGGGCATACACAGCGAGCAGGCTGTTGAGCCCGGCGAACCACACAAACAGCAGCCAGGGTTGCAGCATGTTCATCAGCGCGCCCGCCAGCAGCGGGCCCGCAGCCGAGCCGATACCGAACACGAGCAGCACACTGCTGGAGGCCGACAACAGTTCTTCGCGCGGCAGATAGTCCACCAGGTGCGCCACGGCGATGGGGTAGACCGAAAAGCTCACGCCACCGAAAGCGAATACCAGGGTCATGGCCATCCACTGGCTGTTACCGGACATGAACAGGCTGGCCAGCGCCACCAGTGCCGCAATGGCGCTGATCCCGGCCAGTGTAAGTCGGCGGTCGTATTTGTCGGACAGGCGCCCGAGTGGCCACTGAAGTGCCACGCCGCCCAGGATGGTCACGCTCATGTAGGTGCCGATCTCGCCGGAATCGAAGCCGATGCCGCGGGCATACAGCGGCAGCAGGCCCCACAGCGCGCCCATCACCAGACCGGAAACCACGGCTGTCGTCAGCGCCGTCGGCACCAGCCGGAACAGGCGGCCCACATCAAGTTTCGGAATCGACTGGATCTGCGGTTGCAGTTGCCGTGTCGAGGCCACGGGCAAGGTCGCTATGCAGATCAGGATCGCGACCACGGCGAACAGCACCCAGGCCTCGGCTTCGATGCGCAGGAACTGCTGCGCCAGCGCCAGTGCGCTGAGGTTGAGCATCATGTAGACCGAGAACACCGCATTGCGGTGTCTTGGATCGGCCGCCACATTGAGCCAGCTTTCGATGATGGCGTAGAGGCCGACCAGGGCCAGGCCCTGCAGGATGCGCAGCACCAGCCACAGCCAGTATGCGGAGCCGATCGCCTGCAACAGCACCAATGCCGCGACCAGCGCGGTACAGAAGGCGAAGGCACGGATGTGGCCGATGCGGTGGATCATCGGCGGCAGGGTGAAGGTGCCGATGAAATAACCGACATAGTAGACCGAGGTCAGCGCGCCGACCATGGTCACGGAAAATCCCAGTGACTGGCCACGCAGTGGAATCAGCGTGTTCAGCAGGCCTACGCCCAGCAGCAGCACGACGGTGCCGAGCAGCAGCGATGCGACGGTGCGGATACTGGACAGCATGGGCGGAGATGGCCAAAACCGCACAGTATGCAGCGTGCGCCGCAAACCGCAAGTTCAAGGGCTTGCGCAGTGCGCGCAGATTCGTGGAGTGCTGCTGAGCACGGCGAAGCGCACCATTGGGAGCCATGCGCGCGGTGTGCTTTGCCGGCGCTCAGCCGCTCCCTTCATCAGTCGACGACAGGCTGGCGCGGGCGTAGCCGTATTGGACCGCGGCGCTGTCAAACGGCAGACAGACATTGGCATATTCATTATCATGTCGACTTTGCCTATTGAATTTGCGCAGCCGGATGCCCATTGAGCGCGGGATATCGACCCGGCGTGATGGAGAATTGCGACAATGCCGATTTATGCGTTTCGCTGTGAGGAGTGCGGTCACCAGTTCGACCGCTTGCAGAAGCTGTCCGATCCCGATCCGGAGCTTTGCCCCGAATGTGGCCAGGCGGCAGTCAGGCGTCAGGTCACCGCGGCCGCGTTCCGGCTGGCGGGCAAGGGCTGGTACGAAACGGATTTCAAGAGCGGCAAGGAAAAGAAGCACAACCTGGCCGGCGGTGCTGAAGGCAAGGCGGATGCGTCGGTCGCCGGCAAGAGTGATGGCAAGGCTGCGGAAAAGGCGGGCAGCACGGCGGCTGAAACGGGTTCTGGCAAGTCGGCGCCTGCCGCACCTGCCGCAGATTGATCACTCCGGATTCCATCTTCTGGTTCCGATTGCGCGCGGAATACTGACGCTCCAAGGACGGCTGCGCGTGTGGCGCATCATGTCGCACAGCTCGGCCGCAAGAGAAATCGGATGTTGCTGCTCTGTTTTCTGCTTTGTACCAAATGACGGGAACGGGCTTCCTGCCGGAGAACTTCCGGCGATGCAGACCCGCCAATGCGGGGCAGTCCGCATGCTAAAATCGCGGTCTTTTTCCAGGGCAGTCGCGCCATGCGCACACACTATTGCGGAGCCATCGACGAGTCGCTGATCGGTCAGCAGGCGAGCCTGTGCGGCTGGGTCAACAAGATCCGGCTGCAGAGCCATGTGGCCTTCATTGATCTGCGTGATCACGAGGGCCTGGCCCAGGTCGTGGTCGACAAGGACAATGCCGAAGCATTCACGCTGGCGGGCAAGCTGGGTTACGAAGACTGTGTCCGGATCAGCGGCGCGATACGCAGGCGTGTCTCGCCCAACGAGAAGCTCAAGACGGGCACCGTGGAGCTGGTGGCAAACAGCGTCGAAATGCTGAACGAGGCGACGGATCTGCCGTTTGCCCTGCATGAAAACCCCAGCGAGGAGATGCGCCTGACCTGGCGTTATCTGGACCTGCGGCGCCCGGAAATGCAGCAGCGTCTGCGCACCCGCACCCGCCTCGTGCAGGCCTTGCGCCGCTGGCTGGACGCGGCCGGCTTTCAGGACATCGAGACCCCGATCCTGACCCGTGCCACGCCCGAGGGCGCGCGCGACTACCTGGTGCCGAGCCGCGTGCACGCGGGCGAGTTCTACGCCCTGCCGCAGTCGCCGCAGTTGTTCAAGCAGATCCTGATGATGGCCGGCTTCGATCGCTACTACCAGATCGCGCGCTGCTTCCGCGACGAGGATCTGCGTGCCGACCGCCAGCCCGAGTTCACCCAGCTCGACATCGAGTGTGCCTTCGTCACCGAGCGCGACGTGCAGGACAGTGTCGAGCAGCTGATTTGTCACGTATTCGGCGAGGTGATCGGTGTCGAGTTGCCGCAGCCGTTCCCGCGCATGGGCTGGCACGAGGCGATGCGCCGCTACGGCTCGGACAAGCCGGACCTGCGTATCGCGATGGAGCTGGTGGATGTGGCCGACGCGGTCAAGGGGCTGGAATTCAAGGTGTTTGCGGGACCGGCCAACGATGCCGAAGGCCGCGTGGCGGCCCTGCGTGTGCCTGGTGGCGCGGAGTTGTCGCGCAAGCAGATCGACGAGCTGGCGGCGCACGCCGCCAAGTACGGTGCCAGGGGTTTGGCCTGGTTGAAGGTCGACGATGCCGCCACGGGCCTGGACGGCGTCAGCTCGCCGATTGCCAAGTTCCTTGATGCGCAGTCCCTCGCCGGCATTCTGGCAGCCACCGGAGCCGGTGACGGCGACCTGCTGCTGTTCGGTGCCGGTCCCTGGCAGACAGTAAGTGAATTCATGGGTGCGGTGCGCCTCCAGGTGGCCAGCGACCGCGGCCTGGTCGAAGACGGCTGGAAGCCGCTGTGGATCACCGAGTTTCCGATGTTCGAGTTCGATGCCGAAGCCGACCGGCTGGTGGCCCTGCATCATCCCTTTACCGCACCGGCCGTGGACGACATCGCCGAACTCAAGGCCCATCCGCGCCAGGCCCTGAGCCGCGGCTACGACATGGTGCTCAACGGCGCCGAAATCGGCGGTGGTTCGATCCGCATTCATTGCCCCGACATGCAGCGTGCGGTGTTCGAACTCCTCGGGATCACGGACCAAGAAGCCGAAGCCAAGTTCGGTTTCCTGCTCAAGGCACTGAGCATGGGCGCGCCGCCGCACGGCGGCATTGCCTTCGGCATCGATCGCATCGCGGCGCTGATGGCCGGTACCGATTCGATCCGCGACGTGATCGCCTTCCCCAAGACCACCAGCGCCCAGGACCTGATGACCGATGCGCCCTCGCCGGTTGCCGACAGCCAGCTTGCCGAGCTGCATGTCCGGGTGCGTGTCGATGATTCGGAGTCATCCGGCGGCTGAGGAGCTCGCCAACATCTCCGGGCTGAAAAAAGCCCGCACTTGGCGGGCTTTTTTCAGCGGCATTGCGGGGTTTCAGTCCTTCGCCACCAACAGGGCGTTGACGGCCTTGAGATCGTCGTAATTGACGGTGCCCGCCGACTGCTTCAGCAGCAGCTTGTTGATGATGAAATTGTGCCGCGCCTGGGAGTAGGCGCTGCGAGCCTGGAACAGCTGTTGCTGGCTGTTGAGCACGTCGATGATATTGCGCGAGCCCACCTCGAAACCGGCCTGGGTGGCATCCAGGGCGCTCTTGGCCGAAATCACCGCCTGGCGCCGGGCCTCGACCTCGCTGATGCCGGCAATCACCGAACGGAAATTGTTGCGGGTGTCGCGGATGATCTGCCGACGATCCTGTTCCAGTATGTCCTGCGCCGCATCGCGCTGGTAGATCGACTGGCGGACCCGGGACTGGGTGGCGCCGCCGCTGAATATGGGAATGTTCAGCACGATGCCGACCGCAGTCGATTCGCGGTTGGAGTTGGTGTGGATCGAACCACTACCGTTGCCGTAGTCCGCGTCTCCCCAGCTTGGGTTGCGGGTGTAGATCACCGATGCACCCAAGGTCGGAAGATGACCGGCACGGGCCGAACTGATGCTGTGCTCGGCGGCATCGACCTGGTAGCGCTGGGCCAGAACCTGCGGGTTCTGCGACAGCGCCTTGTCCACCCAGGCTTTCTGGTCGTTGGGAGCAGGCGGGTCCATGGGCAGGTCTTCCCGCAGTGGTTCCAGCGTGCCGAAGGACTTGCCGGTGATCTGGGTCAGCGCCTCGCGTGCGTCATCCAGCGAGTTCTGCGCATTGATGACATCGGCGGTCGAGGCGTCGTGGTTGGCCTTGGCTTCGTTGACGTCGGTGATGGCCGACAGGCCCACGTCATAGCGCTGCTGGGCCTGGTCGAGTTGCTTGCCGAGAGCCTTTTCCTGGGCCTCGGCAAAGTCGAGCTGGTCGGCCGCGGTCAGCACGTTGAAATAGGCTTGCGCCACGCGCACGATCAGGCTCTGCTCGGTGCCGCGGTACAGCTCGTTTTGCGCGTCGGCTTGAGAATGGCTGGTCTTGAGGTTGGCGTATTTGCTGAAGTCGACCAGGGTCTGGTTGAGCTGGCCCTGCAGTGTGGTGCCATAGTCGTCCGAAGTGGTGTGGACGGGAAAGACCTGAAAGCTGCCGCTGTCGTTTGCGACCCGCTGCGGACTGGAGCTGGTGCTGTGACTCTGGTTGTAGCTGTAACTGCCGGAAATCTGCGGCAGCAACTGGGCGCGTGCCTGGCTGATGTTCTCGCGCGTGGCCAGGTTTTGCGCCTCGGCCTGGGCCAGAACCGGGTCGGATTGGCGTGCCTGCTGGTAGACCTCCAGCAGGTCTTCGCCGTGCGCCAGGCTCGGCATTGATGCGACAGCCACGAGCAGGGCGGCGGGCAGCAGGGCGGGGCGGGAAAATGGGTTTTTCATTGTTGAGTAATCCTTGCTTCGGGGTGCAGCATCGGCCAGGCGTGGTGGGTCAAACGCCAGGATGGTCAGATGCCGCTGTCGGGTTCCGGCTCAGCATTGTCCAGATAGGGCAGGCAGATATCGAACAGGCTGTCGGACGCGATCTGGCCGACAGCCTCGTTGCGCAACAGTGAAGCGCACATGCTCGGTTCGCGACCATGAATCACGAACAGGCGACCGGTTGGTGCCATCCAGTCCAGCCAGCGCTTGGGTATGTCAGCCACTGCACCGGTGACAACGACGGCGTCGAAGTGCCGATCTGGTTGCCAGGTGCGTACCGCGTCTGCGGTCTGCAGGCTGATGTTGCCGATGTTCTGCGCTTTCAGAGCCTGTTCCGCGCCATGTGCGAAATCCTCGCGGATTTCGACCGTGGTGACGTGCGATGCCAGATGTGCTAGGCAAGCAGTCATGAAACCGCTGCCGGTACCGATTTCCAGGACTTGATCAGACGGCAACAGTTGCAGCGCCTGCAGCATGCGGCCTTCCACCACCGGTTTCATCATCGTCTGGCCGTGGCCGAGGGGAATCGCCATATCGGCAAACGCGAGGTTGCGCCAGGCGGCGGGCACGAACGCCTCGCGCGGCACTGTCGACAGCGTGTCCAGCACCCGTACATCGACCACATCCCAGCCGCGAACCTGATTGTTGACCATATTGTCCCGCGCTTTGCGGATGGCGTCTGTCATCTCTGGCGACCTTGATGGAAAGAGAGGGCTTGGCAGTGCGTCGCGATTTTACCGCGTCGTGGCCAGCACGTGCGTGATCGGAGCTTTCGGCTTTTCGCGCGGTTTGCGCCAAGTCGGCATGATCCGTGGTGGCGAGGGCTCGACGAAGTGCCGAAAGTCACCACTCGCGGATGACG
Organism: uncultured Rhodanobacteraceae bacterium; assembly: GCA_965651365.1. GTDB lineage: Bacteria > Pseudomonadota > Gammaproteobacteria > Xanthomonadales > Rhodanobacteraceae > DASSBG01. The sequence goes on from CBFGSA010000006.1 coordinate 9,845, forward strand.
CACGTCAGGCGCTGCGGGGCACCGCCGTGCCAATCAGGCTCAGGGTTGCCGCGGCGGGGTGGTCGGCCGGCTTGAGCGGGATTCTGTGGCCGAGACTTGCAACCAGGCGTTCGATACGCGCAGACAGCGCCATGTCGCCGTTTTCCTGCGCCGCGCTCTGCAACAGCTCGAGCCAGGCAACCAGTCGCGACCACTCGCCGCCCGACAGTGCGGTAAGCGTGTGCCGCGCGGCCATGACCGAAATCGATCCGCCCGGCCGTTGTTCCAGCCACTGTGCCAGCGCGCGCTGGCAACATTTGAATGTCGGGCTGAGCTTCAGTTCCGAGAGTGCAGCTTGTTCTGGCATGTGCCGTCGCGCCTGTGGATAATAAGTGAACCAGCGCGTATAATAATCACATTCTCCCTCAATGTGAAGTGTGACGTTCGAAATGGCCACAATCGCAAGTCCCGCCCGCAACGCCGGTCCCGGCCGGCCCAAGGACATGGAAAAGCACGCGGCGATTCTGGCGGCGGCCAAGGCGCTGTTCGGTGAACGGGGGTATGCCGGCACCAGCATGGATAGCGTGGCGCGCGGGGCCTCGGTGTCCAAGCTGACTGTCTATAGTCATTTCGGCGACAAGGACGGTCTGTTCCGGGCTGCCGTGCGCGAACGTTGCGCGGAGCTGTTTCCGGAAAATCTTTATCTGGCCGACGAGCGCACCAGTGTCGAGCAGGCCTTGCGCGCCATCGCCAGGCACCATGCGCAACTGATGACCAGCCAGGAATCGATCGGTACCTGGCGCGCCATCTGCAGCGACCGCTCGGGCCACGGCCCGCAATTGGGGCGCCTGTTGTGGGAAGAGGGCCCGCAACGGGTGCATGCCCTGCTCGGCGAGTTTCTGCGTGACCAGGATCGGCGCGGCAGGCTGGATGTCAGCGACCCCGAGCGGGCGGCGACCCAGTTCATGGCCCTGCTCAAGGGCGATCTGCACCTCAAGCGCATGCTGGGCTGCGAGGGCGGCGACTGCAGTGGCTTCGAGCGCGAGGTCGAACAAAACGCCATGGCGGCCGTCGACATGTTCCTGCGCGCCTACCACCCAGACTGACACGAAGTGCGGTTACGGTAGGCGGACACTGACAGCAAGCGCCTGCATAGACCGGCAGCGCAGCAAGGGTTTGCCGGATGGTGCCCGCAGGCGGCTGTGCTAGCATCCTGATTCCCAAGAACAGCGCGACATCAAGCGAGGCAAATCCATGGCACGTGGCGTTAACAAGGTCATTCTCATCGGCAATCTGGGCGCCGACCCGGACAAGCGCTCCACCCAGGGCGGCACTACTGTAACCACCCTCAGCCTGGCGACCAGCGAGACTTGGCGCGACAAGCAGACCGGCGAGCAGCGCGAGCGCACCGAATGGCACCGGATCAAGCTGTTCGGCAAGCTGGGCGACATTGCCGCCGACTATCTGACCAAGGGTCGGCAGGTGTATATCGAAGGCTCGATTCGCACCGACAAATACACCGACAAGCAGGGTGTCGAGCGTTATTCAACCGACATCATCGCCAACGAAATGCAAATGTTGGGCGGGCCGGGTCAGGGCAGCTCGCAGGGTGGCGGTTACCAGGGCGGCTCCCAAGGTGGCTACCAGGGCGGGTCACGCCCTTCGTCACCGGCACCCGCCGCGCCCGACAGCAGCTTCCAGGAAGACGATATTCCATTCTGAGAAGCCGGGTGTCAGGAACCCGGCGCCCATGTTGCGGCGTGCCTCGTTCCGTTCAGCACCACCTTGCGCGCAGCGCATCTTCGGAATCCCTTGTCGGGGTGTACGCCACTTCATTGTAAAAGCCGTCACCAAATCTCATCCATTTCCTGTGCAGCACGGGATCGTTTGCATGCCCGGCTTGCTTTGCGGTCTTTTGGACACGCTTCAGGTCGGAGTCGATAGCAGTCAGAAGCTTGGCAGAATAGACTGAATCGGCACGCGTTGGGCACGGTGGATTTTGGGTGGTACATCGGTTCCAATAGGCTTTCGGCCTGCCGGAATCGATGGTGGCGGGCGTGGGCAGGGTGGAGCGAACATGAAGCCGTTACATTTGCGCGCAGCCTTTGTGCGGAGCTGGCTGCTGGTGTCTGTGGGACTGGTTGCACACGCGGGGTCCCCGCCGAGCGAGTTTCCACCCGATGCGTTCCCGTCGACGTACCAGCCGTTGCCGGCGCAGACCACGCTGATCCGCAATGCGATTGTTTACACCGGCACCGGAGAGCGGATCGACGCTGGCGCGGTGTTGCTGCGCGACGGCAAGATCGCCGCGGTCGGCGAGCAAATCGAGGCTCCGCAAGGTGCACAAGTGATCGATGCCACCGGCAAGGTGGTGACGCCGGGCCTGATCGATGTGCACTCGCATCTGGGCGTGTATCCATCGCCCTCGGTTTCCTCGACCGCCAACGGCAACGAGATGACCAGCCCGACCACGCCGCAGGTGATGGCCGAGCATTCGGTCTGGCCGCAGGACCCGGGCTTCAACACGGCGCGCGCCGGCGGCGTCACCACACTGCAGATTCTGCCAGGCTCGGGCAACCTGATCGGCGGACGCGGCGTGGTGTTGAAGAATGTGCCGGCGATCACCGTGCAGGCGATGAAGTTTCCCCATGCACCCTACGGCCTCAAGATGGCCTGCGGCGAAAATCCGATGCGGGTGTATGGCAGCCGCAAACAGTTTCCATCGACCCTGATGGGCGATGTGGCCGGCTACCGCCAGGCCTTTGCCGATGCCCAGGCGTATGACCGGCAATGGAAGGCGTGGCAGGCCAAGCGCAGGGTCAAGGGTGCCGGCGCTGCCGGCCCGCCGCCCAAGCGAGATCTCGGCAAGGAGACCCTGGCCGAGGTGCTGGACGGGCGCGTCCTGATCCAGATGCATTGCTACCGCTCCGACGAAATGGCGGTGATGCTGGATGTGGCCAAAGAGTTCGGTTTCAGGATCCGGGCCTTCCATCACGCCGTCGAGGCCTACAAGATTCCGCATCGGCTGGCCGAGTCCGGCACCTGCGCCGCGGTGTGGGCTGACTGGTGGGGCTTCAAGATGGAAGCCTGGGACGGCATCCGCGCCAACCTGGCGATGGTGGATGCGGGCGGCGCCTGCGCGCTGATCCATTCCGACGATGCCAATGGCATCCAGAGGCTCAATCAGGAAGTGGCCAAGGCACGGGCCGCAGGCCTTGCGGCCGGCCTCGACATCAGCAAGGCGCATGCGGTGACCTGGATGACGCTGAATCCGGCCCGGGCACTGGGCCTGGCTGACCGTATCGGCTCGCTGGAGCCGGGCAAGAATGCGGATGTGGTGCTGTGGGACGGCGATCCGTTCAGTGTCTACACGCATGCCGAGAAAGTGTTTCTCGACGGTGCCCTGGTCCATGACCGTGAGGATGCCGCGCGACAGGCCAGGTCCGACTTCATGCTGGGCAGCTTCATTCCGGATCCGGCCGGTACGCGGGAGGGCAGGCCATGAAATATCTGACCGCAAGCCTGGCACTGTTCTGTGTTGCCTGCAGCCCTTCGGGTCCAGTCGATTTGCAGGCCGGCGAGCAGGCTGAGAAGACGCTGCCTGCCCGGACGCAAACCTCCGGGCCGACCTGGGCCATCACGGGTGCCACGGTGCACACTCTGGGTGCGGCCGGCAAGATCGAGGCCGGCACGGTGCTGATCCGCAACGGTCGCATCGAGGCCGTTGGAGACAAGCTCGATATTCCGGCCGACGCCAGGCGCATCGATGCGCGCGGCAAGATCGTCACGCCGGGGATCTTCGATCCGCAAAGCCAGTTCGGCGTTGTCGAGGTCGGCGCGGTGGCCGAAACCCGGGATGCTTCGGCCGGCGACTCGCGCTTCAGCGCCGCCTTCGATGTGGCCGATGCGATCAACCCGCGTTCGGTGTTGATTCCCGTCAACCGCATCGCCGGCGTCACGCGGGCCGTGGTCTCGCCGACCGGCGGTGACAAGCACATCATCGCCGGGCGCGGCGCGATCATCGACCTTGGTGCGACGGACGGTTTCATCCACCGCAATCCGGCGGCAATGTTCGCCAGCCTCGGCGAGGCGGGTGCGGCGCAGACTGGTGGCTCGCGTGCGGCAGCCTTGCTGGCCTTGCGCGAAGCCTTGCAGGATGCGCGCGACTATGCCGCCAATACCGGTGCCTTTGACAGCAACCAGCGCCGCCGCTACGCGCTGACCCGGCTGGATCTCGAGGCGCTGGGTCCGGTGCTGGACGGCACGCTGCCGCTGGTGGTCCATGTCGAGCGTGCCAGCGACATCGAGGCAGCGCTGCGCCTGGCGCGCGACTTCAATCTGAAATTGGTGATTGCCGGCGGCGCCGAAGCCTGGATGGTTGCGGACCAACTGGCCCGCGCAAACGTGCCGGTCATGCTCGATCCGCTGGAAAACCTGCCCGCGCATTTTGAGACTCTCGGTGCCAGCTTGCGCAACGCCGCGCGCCTGCAAGACGCGGGCGTCCTGATCGCTTTCGCCACCGGTGACACCCATAACGCGCGCAACCTCACCCAGGCCGCCGGCAACGCCGTCGCCAACGGCCTGCCGTGGCTGGATGCGCTCAAGGCGCTGACGCTCAATCCGGCCCGGATCTACGGCATGGACCAGGAACTGGGCACGCTGGAGCCGGGCAAGCAGGCCGATGTGGTGATCTGGAGCGCCGACCCGCTGGAACTGTCCAGCCATGCCGAGCAGGTTTTCATCGCCGGCCGTAAGGTCCCCATGTTCAGCCGCCAGACCCTGCTGCGTGATCGCTACCTGCGAGCCATGCGCGGCAAGCACGCGCTGCCCGCCAGCTACCTGGGATTGGACGGGTCGTAGCAGGCAGGGCGTTGTTTGGTTGATGCAGCTGAATGGTTCCAGCCGGGGGCTGCAGCATGCTCGTCAGCTGTGCTTTCGGGCCGAGACCAAAAGTCCGGCAACGGGGCTATTGGCCTCATTGCGCAAGCTCGCCTCCTGGTGCTCGATCGCGGTCAGTCCGGCGCCGGCCAGTGCGTCCAGGACGTGATCGGGGTGATGGCTGTAACGTCCCGTGGTGTGCAGGTGGCTGCCGGGCTGGCTGGATTTTTCGACGCTGAAGGCCAGCAGGCCACCCGGCCGGATGGCCTGCGATGCAGCGTGCAGGATGGCGTGCAGGTCGCCGAAATAGATCAGAACGTCAATGAACACACACAGGTCATACGTGGCCGGATGCTGGTCGAGCCAGCTGCCCAGCTCGCTCTCGGCCAGTGTGTCATAGCACGTGGTGGCGCGGGCATGCCGCAGCATTTCCGGCGACAGGTCGACCCCGGTCAGGCGGCGGGCGTGCGGACGCAACATGCGGGCGGCCAGTCCGGTGCCACAACCACCATCCAGCACGTCCAGACCGGCGCTGGCTGGCGGCAGCCGTTGCGCCAGCACCTGCGCGATCAGTTCCGGGGCGCAGTAGTGAAGTGAGCGGATGTGCTTGTCGAAGCTGTCGGCATAGGTGTCGAAGCTGGCGCGGACAACATTGTCCGGCATGCGTGACGGGGGTGTGCGCCGGTTCAGCGCGTCCAGCAGAAATTGCGCCGTGGGGTTGGCGGGAACCGCCGTGGCCCAGCGCTGATAGGCTTTGCGGGTGCGACTCAGCCGCCGGCGCGAGATGATGCCGGATTGTTCGATCTGCAGCAGTACCCGGCACAGGCTGTTGTGGGCGGGACTGAAGGTCGGCTGGCGGGCAAGCACCTGTTCATAGGCTTTTGCGGCTTGCTCCAGTTCGTCGGTGCAGGCCAGGGCATTGGCAAGCGCGAGCATGGCCAGCACGTTTTCCGGCTCCAGTTTCAGTGCTTCCTGTCCCGCCGCCACGGCCTCTGCATGGCGGCCCAGCTTGCGCAGGCATACGCTGTAGTTCACATGATTGCCAGCGTCGCCGGGCTGTTCCTTGAGTACCTCCAGGCTCAGTGCTTCGGCTTCCTTGGCCCGGTTCAGGTCAAGCAGCAGGTTGCCGAGGTTCTTGCGGATGTCGTAGCTTGCCGGGTCCAGGCGGTGGGCGCGTTGCACCAGTTCGAGGCCGGTGGTGCTGTTGCCCTGCATGTGCTCCAGCACACCGAGGTAGTGCAATGCGGGGGCGTGCTCCGGGTGGCGGTCGAGGATTCGGCGATAGGCCCTGCGCGCTTCGGCAAATCGGCCGCTGCGGTGCTGCGCCTTGGCGGCCTCCAGCGCTCTTTGCAGGGCCGGAAAATGCGGCGTCACGACACGATCACGGACAGCTCGGCGGCTCGAATCCATCCGCAAAAAGCCGGTCCGGAACCGGCGCAAGAACTTCCAGCAGGCTGTCCAGGTGCAAGTCGTCAGAGCCGTCGCTGACCAGCAGATTGAGAGCCAGAACGCCAGGCTGGGTCGGCGCGCTGCCGTCCACGGAACACTGCAGGGTTCCGGTGCCCTGTTGGCAGCTTGAGCTCAATGGAGCAGGCAGGCCGGGTTGCACCGGATCGGCGTCGTGTTGATAGCTGAAGGTGCCGGTGAGGGTGTCGCCATCGGCATCGTTGGCCAGGAAGACCACTGTGCCGATGGGATCGCCCGCAGTGCGGGTCTGGGCATCGCAAAGGACGCTGCCGGTGGGCGGTGTATTGCCCGGGCAACTGCAGCTTGAGGCGCGCCGAAGGCCTGAATCGAGCAGCGGCTGGATCGCGATATACGGCTGCTCACGAAGTCCGTCTTGCAGGTCACGCCCAGGCCGGCGGCCGCTCAGGGCGTAAAGGCGTTGGCGCAGCAGCAGCTTGTTCTGCGCAACGATCGACTCGCAAGTTCCGGAGTCCGGGAGATACAGCAACAGGCTGGCATCCTTGAGCCCGGGTCGCTGGCAGGCACTTTGCACAGCGCTGGCAGCGATGAAACGTCCGCCTTGCAGCGACAGGAAAGCCGGCAGCTTGCGCTGCAGAATGCTTTGCCCCGAAACCAGCAGTACTGCCTGCGAATGCCGTGGTGTGCCTGGTGCGGCATGCGCGGCAGTGGCTGCCACGGCAACGCCCAGCAGCAGAGCGAGACTGGCTGTGGGGTGCCCGCATGTGGCCATGGCCGTGGCCCCAGACCTCAGAACGGCGTTACAGAGGTGTTCGATTGCAGATCAAAGGCGAAGCACTGGGGCGTACCCTTGCTCGTGGCGGTATAGCAGTAGGACACCTGCGAATACTGCAGCGTGAAATTCTCCTGCGGCAGGCCCGAGTCACTGGAGGCTCCCGCGTTCAGTGACGTGACGTGCACGTTTTTCATGTGGATGGTCAGGAAGGGATCGGGTGATACGCAACCCGATCCGCACGTGGCGTATTGGCGCAGCTCGACGATGCCCTTCATCGGGTTCCCTGTGGCTACAAACTTGAACAAGTCATCCGAGCTGCTGTCGGTGTCCTTGGTCAGGTTCAGATCCTGGAAGGCTGCCGGGCCCGAAGCACCACCACCGCCGCCGCCCAACGTGAACGGCTTGCTGAGCCCCCAGCTCCAGGCAAGAACATCGGCGCAACCGGCTGCCGAAGGGTTCTGGCTGTCGCCCTGGATGTCCGAGGCGCACAGCACAATCTGAGAGCCCGCGAGAACGGCACCACCGTGCAGGCCGAACAGGCCGAGCAGAAATACCCAGAAATTCTTGATTGGACGTGTCATCAGCTTTGGCCCCCCGGAAGTGAAGATTCAGCGTCCTGCGCGTCGAAGTATACGCTAGCGGAATTGCGGTGAGTCAACTGGTTTTTCGCATGTGCCGCTGGCACAGCGGCAGCACGATGCCGAGCAGGCAGTAGGGCCAGCCGGCAACGGGAATGGAGTCGGGGAACAGGGCGGCGGTCAGGGTCGACAGCAAGCCGGCAGCGGACAGGACGGCCCAGGTTGCCAGCTCCACGCGTGTTTCGGTGCGTTCGCTCGCTGTCAGTTCCAGGCTTTCGCGGTGCCGCCATGCGTGCAGGTTCAGCAAGGCAATGGCGATCGACATGGTCATGAATCCAATGCCGTAGATGACGAACATCTGGTTGGCGTCACGCACACCGACAATGCCCAGCGTATGCATGTCCGGCCCGATCGACAGGCCTACGGAGTTCGCCATGGCACTGACCAGGGCGTTCATCATGAAGCGCAGCGGATAGACAAAAACCAGCACCGTAAACACGAGCAGGCAACTGAGGATGATGGTCGCGCTGTCATCCAGTCCGTAGCGGCGGCTCCAGCGATGGTGCGCATTCCAGAACACCATCAGCATCACCGCCGCCAGGACAAACCCCGGCACATGTACCAGCGCTGCGCTCAGCGTCTGCATTGTTGTCGGTGGATCGAGCGAGATCACCAGCAGGGTCAGCGCGAACGCGAATGCGGCATCGGTGAAGGACTCGATGCGCGTCATGTCCAGGCCGCGTTGTCTGAAGTCGCTGTTGTGCGTCATCTTTACCGCCCATTATGCTCGCGTGCAGACCGCGGCCCTGGCTCCCTCCGCCGCCACCCGATCTTCGGACTGATACCCGGAGGAGGAGAATCGCGTATTCTTGTAGGTTCGGGCAGTGTGGCACAAGATTTGGCTGCCCAGGCACCGTTGCATTGCCCTTTTCCATTGCCTTGGGGAATACCATGAATCCAGTCCGACCCTGCTCGTCCTTTTTCCGCTTGTTTGCGGCAATGCTCTGCCTGGGCCTGGCAACAGCCCTGGGCACTGCCCTGCCTGCACAAGCCCAAACGCCGCAGCTTGCCGCCAGTGCGGTTGCCCAGATCCAGGTTCTGGCTTCGATCAAGAATGCGAGGACCGCGCAGCAAGGCAAGATCTCCTCGCGCCTGTATCTGGCCTTGCTGCACCAGCGGCGCGATGCGCGCCTGGCGGCGCTGCCCGATTTCCGCTTCGTCCAGCCTGGTGCGGATCATCGGGTAGCCGTGGATGTGGTGCTGAATTCGCTTGCAGGGCGCCAGTCGGTCATGGACAAGCTGAAAAGCCTCGATGCGCAGGCGGTTTCCGGCGAGGCGGATATTCCCCGCGTCCACGCGCGTGTTCGCCTGCAGGATCTGGAGGCCCTGGCCGCACTGAGCCAGGTGCGCGCGGTGCGCCAGCACCTGCCGGCGCTGACCAACAAGATCAACACCTCCGAAGGCGACGCCGCGCACGATGGACCCGGGGCGCGGGCACATTTTGGCGTGACCGGTGCCGGCGTCAAGGTCTGCGTGATGTCCGATGGTGTCGATTCCCTGGCGTCGGTTCAGGCTAGTGGCGATCTGCCGCCGACGGTCGACGTGCTGCCGGGCCAGGCCGGCTCCGGTGACGAGGGCACGGCCATGCTGGAAATCGTGCACGACGTGGCCCCCGGCGCCGAGCTCGGCTTTGCCCAGGCGGCACAGGATGCGCCGAATTTTGCCCAGAACATCATCAGCCTTGCCATCAGCGGCTGTGACATCATTGTGGACGACATCATCTACCTGGACGAATCGCCGTTCGAGGATGGCCCGATTGCGCAGGCGGTCAACATGGTGACCAATGCGGGCGTGTTGTACTTTTCGTCGGCCGGCAATGAAGGCAACAAGGACGATGGTACCTCCGGCACCTGGGAAGGCGATTTCAAGGCCAGTGCGGCCACGCCGCCCGCGAGCCTGACCGGCAAGGTCCTGCATGATTTCGGCGATGGCGGCAATTCGATCAAGGTTCTGAGTGGCGGAAGTGGCTATTCGATCCTGATCTGGGCCGAGCACTACGACTTCGCCACCGGCAACGCGTCCACCGACTACGACTTGTATGATCTCAACGACAGCCTGACGACGGTCTACGACTCCAGTACCGACACCCAGGACGGCGCGGGGGGCGACGACTATCCGATCGAGTTCATCAACCCAACCTTTTCCAATGAACGCCTGGTGGTCGTGCGCGAGACGGCCGGCAGTACCAGTCCGCCGATGTTCAACCTGATCGTGTTCCGCGGGCGCGTCGACCCGGCGCTGGCCACGAATGGCGCCACACGCGGTCACAGCGCGGCGGCCGCGGCCTTCAGTGTGGCGGCCACGCCGGCGGCAGCCTCGTTTGACGGTACCACGCCCAACGGGCCTTTTCCGGGCCTGTTCACCGCGGCCAACGCCAGCGAGAGCTTCAGTTCCGACGGCCCGCGCCGCATCATTCTGGACGGTCTGACGGGCCAGGAGCTCACGCCGGGCAACCGCGGCAGCAGCGGCGGCACAGTGCGTCAAAAGCCCGACATCACGGCAGCCGATGGCGTGTCGACGGCAGCGCCCGGATTCAGCCCGTTCTACGGAACTTCGGCGGCGGCGCCGCACGCCGCGGCCATTGCGGCCCTGCTGAAGTCGGCGCTGCCTTCAATGACGCCGGTTCAGGTACGCGCGGCACTGGTGTCCACGGCGATCGATATCGAAGCCGCCGGCGCGGATCGCGACACCGGCGCCGGCATCGTGATGCCGGATCCGGCACTGACCTACGCCGGTGCGACGCCGGTAGTCGACCTGATCTTTGCGGACGGATTCGAACCCTGAAAGAGCTGCTGCACGCCGCGGCCGGGTGCCTGCCAGACTTTGCCAGTCAGGCAAGCGCCCGATTCGTGCCCTGGGCCAGCACGCTGGCAGCAATCAAGATGACAATCGCCAATACCTGGGCCGTGACGATCCCCACCGCGGTGCCATTCCAGACCATGACCGGGCCGTGCATGTATTGCGCCACCGGCTCCAGGTAGGCGATGACCCACAGATAGCCCGAGGTGCCCATCTCGAACAGCGCGATGGCCAGCACCGTGAGGCCCAGCGACTGGCACCACAGGCTGACGCTGAGGATGCCGACGTAGGCGACCAATACACCCAGGAAAATCATCACCAGAAAGGGCAGCGTACCCAGCGGAAACAGGCCGCGACCGAAGGCGAAGTAGAACGACAGGGCGCTGACCACCAGCCAGAACGCGGCGAACACGGGGATATTGACCAGCAGCTTGCTGACGATGAATTGCCTGCCCGTGACCGGCAGGCTCATGATGAAGGCGCGAGTCGATTTTTCCTTCTCGAACACCACCGTTTTCATCAGCAGCACGAAGCCGCAGGTGGCGGCCGGCGAGATCAGCAGCAGAAACGCCAGGTTGATCAGCGCCCAGTTCGGCACCCGCCCGAACAGCAGCAGCGTGATGCCGATGCAGATGAGGCTGACAATGCCAAAGGCGAGGATCATGCGGCGTGAAAGCATCAGATCCTTGCGCACGAGCTGGGGAATGATCGAGGTGTTCACAGTGCAGCCTCCGGTTGGGGTCTGGATTGTGCATAGCGCACATTGCTCAGGAAAATTTCCTCCAGCGACATGCGTTCCACGTTGTCGACCGCAAGGCCCGAGCGCTGCAGGGTCTCGGCCATGGAATCGTCATACTGCGCCACGGTCAGCACACTCAACCGGCCGCTGTGCTGCACGTTTCGGATACCCGGCAGGTTCGGTAGCTCATGCCGGTCATTGTTGGTCAGGCGGATGCGGCGCCAGCTGTCCAGGAAGTCCTCCTTGTTGCAGGACTCGATGATCCGACCGTCGTAGAGGAAGGTGATGTAGTCGGAGATCTGCTCCACGTCCATGGTGTTGTGCGAGGAGAACAGGATCGAGTGATCCTCGTTTTCCAGCGCATTCATCATTTCATCGATGACTTCCTTGCGCACTGCGGGGTCGAGGCCGGTGGTGGGCTCGTCGAACACCAGCAAGCGCGGGCGTCGCGCCAGTGCCAGCAGCAGGGTCGCCTTGACCCGCTGGCCGTGCGACAGTCCCTTGACCTTCTGCTGCTTTTTCAGGTCGAGGCGGCGCAGCAGTTCGCAGGCGTAGGCACCATCCCACGACTCGAAAATGGATTGCACGAATGCCATGTGAAACGCGATCGTCTCGCTTTCGTACAATCGCATGTCTTCGGCCACGAAGCCGATCTCGCGCTTGGCGGCCAGTTGTCCTGCAGGCATGGGGTGGCCCAGTACCGTGACCGTGCCGCTGTCGGGTGCCAGCAGGCCCATGACCATGCGCAGGATGGTCGACTTGCCGGCGCCGTTCGGCCCCACCAGGCCCATGACCGTGCCCTGCTCAACGGCAAGATCCACGTTCTTCAAGGCAAAGTGCGGGTACTGCTTGCTGATGTTGGTGCATTCGACCGCCCGTGGCATGTCCATCCAGTCCACTCCTCAAGTGTGTTTTTTCAGCATTTGCACAAGCGCGTGCTCGTTGATTTCCAGCGACCGGGCCAGGCGGCCTGCCTGTGCCAGGTGCTCGGCGAGCTCTTCGCTCTGCAGACTTCGCATGTCCAGCTCGCCCTGCACCCAGGTGCCCTTGCCCTGCTGGGTGACAATCAGATTTTCGCGGCCAAGTTCCAGATAGGCCCGCTTGACCGTGATCACGCTGAGCTTGATATCCGCGGCCAGCTCGCGCACGGACGGCAAGGGCGTGCCCGGCGGCCAGTCGCCCACGGCAATCCGCTGCCGGATCTGATCCATGATCTGCTGGTACATCGGCCGCTTGTCCGTTTGCGAGAACACGAATCCGTATTTCATATACACAGTATACACAGTATTTGACCGGGCGCAAGTGCTGCTGCCGGAGCCATGCTTGCGGGTAGAATCGGGCGATGCGCCCGAACAATCCGACATCCGGTCCACGCCGGTCCAACCCACCCCGTCCGGTACCAGCCGACGCCGGTGCCGACGCGCGCTGGCGCTTTTTGCGCGATGTGGCGGTGTTCGAGTTCAAGATGGTGCTCGACAACATCCGCGACTTTCTGCTGATTCCGGCCAGCCTTGTGGTGGCGCTGCTTGACCTGGTGTTTCGTGGCGAGCGCGAAGGGGAGCGCTTCTACCGCCTGCTGAAATGGGGTCGGCACAGCGAGTCGATGATTGATGTGTACAGCTGCATCGAGGATTCGGACGAACCGCCGGCATTCGACGAGCAAACGCTGAAGCAGACCTATTCGGTGGATGCGGTGGTGGCGCGACTGGAGGGCGTGATCGCCCGGGAGGTGGAGCGTGGTGGCACTGCAGCCACGGTCAAGCAGGCGGTCGACAAGGCCATTGATCAGATTCAGCACGGTGCAGGTACGCGGCGCGACCAGGCGCAGGCGCGCGTGCTTGCGGCGGCCGGCAAGATCAAATCCCGATTCGAGGCTCGCGGCAGCGACCCGAGCGACAGTCTTCCACCACCGTCACCACCACCGCCGGATTGAAGCCGAAACCTGCGTCCGGCGCGGCGTTCAACTCAACTGGCAGGAGATCGACATGAACCTTGGGGCCTTTTCCATCAGTCTGGCGGTTAAAGATCTTGCCGCCTCGCGTGCGTTCTACGAAAAGCTCGGCTTCGAAGTCACCGGTGGTGACCAGGAGCAGAACTGGCTGGTATTGCGCAACGCCGGGCACACCATTGGCCTGTTCCATGGCATGTTCGAGCGCAACATGCTGACCTTCAATCCCGGCTGGGGCAAGAACGCCCAGCCGGTCGACCCGTTCACCGACGTGCGCGAAATCCAGCGCGAGCTCAAGGCACGCGGCGTCGAGCTGACCCGCGAAGCCGACCCCGACACCAGCGGCCCGGAGTACATCACCCTGATCGACCCCGACGGCAATCCGGTGCTGATCGACCAGCACCGCTGATGCTGCAGTTCCAGGCTCAGGTTTCGCGCAGCCGCGGTTTGAGACCAACCAGGTTGCAGGGGCGGGTGCGGGCGTCGAGCTGGGCCTGGAGAATCTTTTCCCAGGCGGTGCGGCAGGCCGAGGTGGAGCCGGGCAGGCAGAAGATGAAGGTGGCGTTGGCAAGGCCGGCAAAGGCGCGCGACTGCAGCGCGGCGGTACCGATTTCCTCGAACGAGATGGCGCGAAAGATCTCGCCAAAGCCGTCCATGCGCTTGTCCAGCAGCGGCGCCAGAGCCTCGGGCGTGGAATCGCGCCCGGTGAAACCGGTGCCGCCGGTGACCAGCACCCCGTCGACGGCTTCGTCGGCGATCCACTGCGACACCTGTGCGCGCAGCCGGTAGCGCTGGTCGGGCAGCAGGGCGCGCGCGTGCAGCAGGTGCCCCGCAGCCTGCAACTGCTCGACCAGATAGTCGCCGGAAGTGTCGTTGTTCGCCGTGCGCGAGTCGGAAACCGTCAGCACGCACAGACGCAGTGCGATGAAATCGCTGCTGGTACTCATAAGGCAGGTCTCCAGTGGTTGTATATGGAACCTCTGATCGATTTCAGCACAGGCGTCAAGGTGCGTGCAGGAGCGGGCCATGCCCGCGATGAGTGCCAAGGCAATCTTCTCGCAGGTTGTTGAAAAACGTAGCGAGCGAAGGCAGATTGCACGCCGAGGAGCACAGGAACCGCAGTGTACTTGCTGGTACATGAGGATTTCGAGCACCGCAGGCGTTCAATATGTCGAGCGCAGTAGTTTTTCAACAGCCTGCTGGCGGGCATGGCCCGCTCCTGCTGCCCACACCGGAGATGCCTTGCCAAGGCTCCATCAGCCTGCCGCGCCCAATGCCTTGAGCTGGTCGGCCTGCTGCTCGCGGGCCAGGCTGTCGATCAGTTCGTCGAGATCGCCGGCCAGGATTTCCGGTAGCCGGTGCAAGGTCAGGTTGATTCGGTGGTCGGTGATGCGCCCTTGCGGGAAGTTGTAGGTGCGGATGCGTTGGCTGCGGTCACCCGAGCCCACCTGCAGGCGGCGCGATTCGGTCTGCTGCGCGGTCTGTGCCGAGCGCTGTTCGTCCAGCAGTCGCGCCTTGAGCAGGCTCATGGCGCGGGCCCGGTTCTTGTGCTGGCTGCGCTCGTCCTGGCATTCGACCACGATGCCGCTGGGCAGGTGGGTCAGACGGATCGCCGAATCGGTCTTGTTGACGTGCTGGCCGCCGGCGCCGGAGGCGCGGAAGGTGTCGGTGCGGAGGTCGGCTGGATTGATGTCGACATCCTCGATCTCGTCCATTTCCGGCAGGATCGCCACGGTCGCGGCCGAGGTGTGGATGCGGCCCTGGGATTCGGTTTCGGGCACGCGCTGCACGCGGTGGGTGCCGGACTCGAACTTGAGCCTGGCGTAGGCGCCATCGCCGACAATGCGCGCCACCACTTCCTTGTAGCCGCCATGCTCGCCATGGCTCTCGGACAGCAGTTCCACCTGCCAGCGATGGGTCTCGGCATAGCGCAAGTACATGCGCAGCAGGTCGCCGGCAAACAGGGCGGCTTCGTCGCCGCCGGTGCCGGCGCGGATTTCCAGGAACAGGTTGGCGTCATCCAGCGGGTCGCGCGGGATCAGCAGCCGGCGCAGTTCCGCGTCCAGCTCGCCGAGGCGGGCCTGCAGGCGTTCGATATCGGCTGCGGCCATGTCGCCCAGTTCGGGGTCTCCGGCCAGTCCGCGGGCCTCGGCCAGTTCCTGCCGGGCGGCCTTTTGTTCGCCCAGGGCGGCAACCAGCGGCTCCAGTTGCGCATATTCGCGCGACAGGTCGCGGAAACGCTTGTGGTTGTCGATGACCTCGGGCTGGGCCAGCAGCAGCGCGATTTCCTCGTGGCGCTCGGCCAGCGCCTCCAGCTTGCTCTCGATGGCGGGGCTCATGGCTTGTGATCGCTGTCGTCCAGGTCAAGGCCGTACAGACGCTCGGCCGCCAGGAGCAGCTCGCGGTCTCCGTCCAGGGCGGCCTGGTTGATGTGGGCGCTGGGTGCGTGCAGCAGCTTGTTGGTGAGCGTATGCGCCAGGTAATCCAGCACCTCCTCGTCGCTGCGCCCGGTGCTGCGCATGCGGCGTGCACGGGCCAGCACCTGGTCGCGCTGCTGCTCGGCCTGGTGGCGAATGGCCACGACCGGGTTGCGGATGTCCAGCGAGCGGCGCCATGCCATGTAGCGCTCGACCTGCAGATCGATGATGGCCTCGGCTTCCTGGGCCGCGGCCTGGCGCGAGCGCAGGTGCTTGTCGATCACGCGCCTGAGGTCGTCGATGCCGTACAGGAATACATCGTCCAGTTCGGCCACTCGCGGGTCGATGTCACGCGGCACGGCAATATCGACCAGGAACATCGGCTTGCGGCGCCGCTGGCGGATGGCCTGCGCCACCATGTCGCGCTCCAGCACCGGCGTGTGCGCGGCGGTGGAGGAAAGCACGATGTCGGCTTCGGCCAGGTGGCTGGGCATGTCGGCCAGTGCAATGGCGTAGCCGTGGTGCCGGGCGGCCAGTTCCTGGGCATGATCCAGCGAGCGATTGGCCACGATCAGACGGCGCACGTTCTTTTCGGCCAGATGCCGCGCAGCCAGCTCGATCGTGTCGCCGGCGCCGATCAGCAGCACGCAGGCGTCGGCCAGATCGGCAAAAACCTGCTCGGCCAGGCGCACCGCGGTGAATGCGACCGACACCGTGTGCGCGCCGATGCGGGTATCGGTGCGCACCCGCTTGGCCACCGCGAAGGTATGCTCCATCAGGCGTGCCATGGGCGTGCCCAGAGTGCTGGCTTCGCGTGCGGCCTGCCAGGCCTGCTTGACCTGGCCCAGAATCTGCGGCTCGCCCAGCACCATGGAATCGAGCCCGGTGGCCACCCGGAACAGATGCTGTACGGCAGCATCGTCCTGATAGCTGTACAGGAACTCGTCCAGCTTGCCCGGGGTCAAGTGGTGGTGCCGGTACAACCAGTCTCGTGGCTGGTGCTCGGCCCCGGTCGCAACCGTGCAGCTCAGTTCGGTGCGGTTGCAGGTGGACAGGATCAGTGCTTCCTCGATACCGTCCTGTCCGGCCAGGGCCTTGAGTGCCTGCGGCGCGGATTCCGGCGCAAACGCCACCTGTTCGCGCAGGTCGACCGGCGCGGTAAGGTGATTGAGTCCGAGCGTGACAAGCGGCATGCAGCGAAAAAAGGCGTGGTCCAGGCGGTACACTGCATATTGTACAGTGACGCATGCCCACAGCGTCGCGCGATCCTGCTTGCTGGCGCTTTGTCTGACGGAGTTCCGAATTGCAAATTTCTCACATTATCCGCCCTGGTCTGCTGCTGTTGATGGCGATCCTGCTGGGTGCCTGCGCGAGCGGGACGCCTCGGCATTCGGCAGCCATATCCGGTCAGCCCCTGGCGCAAATGAACGTGCCAGTGGATGGCGCCGAGTCGCAAACCATGACGCGCCTGCTTGAAGCCGAGTTTGCCTTGGCCGGAGGTGACACGGCAGCCGCCACCCAGGCCTATGCCCAGGCCTCGGCCACCTCGCCGGACGCACGCGTGGCCGAGGCCTCGGCGGGCCTGGCCATCGGCCAGGGCAAGCCCGACGAGGCGGCCTCTGCCATCGAACGGATGCAGGCCGCCGGTGCCAGTCCGTTTGCGCTGGCGCGTGAGCGGGCGCGGCTGGCCCTGTTGCGCGGCCACCGCGGCGAGGCCCGCGTTCAGTTGCAGAAGATTCTGGCCGTCGGCGGTGACCGCGCCTGGCGCGAGTTCGGTCGTTTGCTGGCCGGTGCACGTGATCCGGCCCTGGCTGGAACCCTGCTGGAGGAGCTGGCAACGTCCAAGTCGCTGCCGACTGATGACAGCACCATCTGGATCGCCATGAGCCAGCTGGGCGAAAAGCTCAACCGCCACATCTATGCCGAAGGCCTGGCCGACGAGACCGTCCGGCGCTTCGGCAACGCCCAGGCCTATGCCTGGTCGGCGCACCTGAAACTGGCTGCCGGCGACACCGACCAGGGTCTGGCGTTGTACGCCAGGGCCGTGGCTGCCGATCCGGACAATGCGCGTCTGCGCCTGATTCAGGCGGCCGCACTGAGCAAGTTTGACCACAACCGGGAGGCGCTCAAGGTTCTGCAGGCCGGTCCGCAAACCCTGGATGTGCTGATCGGCCAGGCAGCCTATGCCGCGCGGCTGGAAGACAAGACGGCAATGAAGCGGGTCTATGCCGTGCTGAAAAAGAACCGCGCCCGCTACGACCGCAACATCGACTTCCTGCTCGGTCAGCTTGCCGAGACCCTGGGCAATCCGAAGCAGGCCCTGACGTTCTACAGTGCCGTGCCGGCCAGCGACGAACACGCCTTCGAAGCGGGCATGCGCCAGGCGGTGCTGCTGGATCAGGCCGGGCAGCACGACCAGGCCCACGCGCGGGTGATCCGGTTGCAGGACGATTATTCCGACGATCCGGACAGCCTGCAGAGGGCTTTTCTGCTGGATGCGCAACTCTACGCGCGCGACGGCCGGGCCGATGCGGCCGTGGCCGCCTACGATCGCGGCCTCAAGAAGCTGCCCGATGATGCGGATCTGCTGTATGGCCGCGCCCTCAGCGAAGCCGATCGTGGCAACAGCAAGGCGGCGATCGCCGACCTGCGCCGGGTGCTCAAACTCAAGCCGGGTGATGTCGATGCGATGAATGCGCTGGGCTATACCCTGGCCGATGAAAACCGCGACCTGGACGAGGCCGAGATGCTGCTGCGCCAGGCACTCGACAACAAGCCGGATGAGCCGGCGGTGATCGACTCCTGGGGCTGGCTGAAGTATCGCCAGGGCGACCTTGCCGCAGCCGAGAAATCCCTGCGCAAGGCCTGGGACATGCGCAAGGATCCGGATATCGGCGTGCATCTGGGCGAGGTGCTGTGGCATCGGGGTCGGCGCGATGATGCGCGCAAGGTGTTTGGCCAGGTGCGCAAGGACGATCCGCACAATGCAGCCCTGGCTGCGACCGTCAAGCGACTCGAACAAAAGTGACCCGCAGTTACCCCCTCGCGTGGACAGCCGTGTCCATGGCGCTGCTGCTGGCTGCCTGCACGCCGGCGCCGGTACGGCCGGATCAGGCACTGCTGGCCGGGCAGAGCGCGCGTGAGCACACGCTGGCCGAGCTTGAAAGCTGGACCTTGCGCGGCCGTCTGGCGGTGTCCGACGGTGAGCATGGTGGCAGCGGCAGTCTGTTGTGGGTGCGCAAGCCGGCCGCCTTTGACTTCGTGTTGCGTGCGCCGGTCACCGGGCGCAGTTTTCGCCTGAGTGGTGACGGCGATCATGTGCGGCTTGAAGGCCTGGATCAGGGCATGCTCGAAGGCCGCGATGCGCGCAGCGTGCTGCAGCGTGCATTGGGCTGGCAGGTGCCGATGGATCAGCTCGACTACTGGGCACGCGGCATGCGTGCGCCGGACAGCCCGGCGCAGCTGCTGTTCGGCGCCGATGGCCTGCCGGAACAGTTGCAGCAGGACGGCTGGACGGTGGAATACCGCGACTGGTACGGCGACACCAAGCCGCCCTTGCCGCGCCGCGTGTTTGCCCGGCGCGGCGACGACCGGGTCAAGCTGATCGTGCAGAGCTGGTCGCTGCGTTGATCACGAAGCGTGATCCGAACCCGTGGTCGCATTGGCCGGCGCCGGCCAAATTGAACCTGTTCCTGCATGTCACCGGCCGTCGGCCTGACGGCTATCACGCATTGCAAACCGTGTTCCAGCTTCTGGACTGGGGCGACCGGATTTCGCTGCGGCTGCGCCGGGACGGACAAATCCTGCGGCATGGCGGCATTGACGGCGTGGCGGCAGAAGACGACCTGGCCGTGCGCGCAGCGCGCCTGCTGGCTGATCGCGCCGCGGCGGTCGGCGGCGTCGACATCGCCATCGACAAGCGCATTCCCATGGGTGCGGGTCTGGGTGGCGGCAGTTCCGATGCGGCCACGGTGCTGATGGTACTCAATCGACTGTGGGAGCTGGGTCTGGACGTGGACACGCTGGCGGAACTCGGCCAGACGCTGGGCGCCGATGTGCCGGTATTCGTGCGTGGCCACAGTGCCTGGGCCGAAGGCGTCGGCGAGGTGCTGACGCCGCTGGAGCTTGAAACAGCGTGGTATGTGGTGCTGAATCCGCGTTGCCACGTCAGCACTGCCGAGCTGTTTGCGGCACCCGAATTGACACGTGACATGCCAGCGGCGACAATTTCGGCCTTCAAAAATGGTGCGATCAAGGACAACGTCTTCGAGCCGCTCGTGTGTTCGCGCCACCCTCAGGTGGCAGCGGCCATCGAGTGGCTGTCGGCTTTTGCGCCGGCACGGCTTACCGGAACGGGTGCCGCGGCATTTGCCGCCTTTGCCAGCCGTGATGCGGCGCGCGAGGTGGCGAAAGCGTGCCCTGACGGCGTTTCCGCCATCGTGGCGGAAGGCGTTGACCACTCGCCATTGCTGAAAACTTTGCAGCTTTACAATTGGGGCGTAGCCAAGCGGTAAGGCACGGGGTTTTGATCCCCGCATGCGCAGGTTCGAATCCTGCCGCCCCAGCCAATTCAATGCGAACTGCGCGGGGATCGCGATGAAGGCCGAGGATACGCCACGACTGCTGTTGTTCACGGGCAATGCCCACCGGCGGCTGGCCGAGGATATCGGTCATCAACTCGCTGTCCCGCTGGGCAAGGCCCTGGTCGGGCGCTTCAGCGACGGCGAGGCCCAGGTCGAGATCGAGGAAAATGTGCGCGGACAGAACGTGTTCGTGGTGCAGCCGACCTCGGCGCCGACTGCCGAGAACTTCATGGAATTGCTGATCCTGGTGGATGCGCTCAAGCGCGCCTCGGCAGCGTCAGTGACTGCGGTAATTCCCTACTTCGGCTATGCCCGCCAGGACCGCCGGCCGCGTTCGGCGCGGGTGCCGATCACGGCCAAGCTGGCGGCGCAACTGATCGGAACGGCGGCTGTCGACAACGTGCTGACCGTGGACCTGCACGCCGACCAGATCCAGGGCTTTTTCGACATTCCGGTCGACAATGTCTACGCCTCGCCGATTCTGCTGGCCGATATCTGGCGCCATCACGATACCGGC
Organism: uncultured Rhodanobacteraceae bacterium; assembly: GCA_965651365.1. Lineage (GTDB taxonomy): Bacteria > Pseudomonadota > Gammaproteobacteria > Xanthomonadales > Rhodanobacteraceae > DASSBG01. The sequence continues at coordinate 30,543 of CBFGSA010000006.1, forward strand.
AACATGGTCGTGGTCAGCCCGGACGTCGGTGGTGTGGTGCGCGCCCGTGCCCTGGCCAAGCGGCTTGATGACGCCGACCTGGCCATCATCGACAAGCGCCGGCCCAAGGCCAATGTGGCCACGGTCATGAACATCATCGGTGACGTCGAGGGCAAGACCTGCGTGCTGGTCGACGACATCGTCGACACCGCCGGCACCCTGTGCGCCGCCGCTGCCGCGCTCAAGGAACAGGGCGCGGTCAAGGTCGTGGCCTACTGTGTGCACCCGGTGCTGTCGGGCAATGCCATTGCCAATATCGACGGCAGCGAACTGGACGAGCTGGTGGTCACCGACACCATCCCGCTGCGCGCCGATGCCCAGAGCTGCAGCAAGATCCGTGCCCTCAGCGTGGCCGAAATGCTGGCCGAGACCATCCGCCGCATGGCCTTCGGCGAGTCCGTCAGTTCGCTGTACGTGGATTAGGATTTTGCGGGACGCGGGACGCGGGACGCGGGACGCGGGACTCGGGACTCGGGACTCGGGACTCGGGACTCGGGACTCGGGACTCGGGACTCGGGGCCAGGGACCATGGGATCGTGGGTGCAGCGAGGCGCACCGACAGAGCCTTCGCGCCTGCCCAACCAGCCCCTGAGTCAAGGGGGGCGATCTGCGGCGCAGCCGCAGATGGGGGGTGTGGAGACGCAGACCGGGGCCTGGAACATTGCGCAGCAAAGTTTTGGGGATGGACCTGCGCAGCAGGGCGATGGCCCTGTCAGTGCCGGAAATGGCGAATCCCGGTGAACACCATGGCCATGCCGTGCTCATTGGCGGCGGCGATGACCTCCTCGTCACGGCGTGAGCCACCGGGCTGGATCACGGCGCGCACGCCGGCCTGGGCCGCGGTGTCGATGCCGTCGCGGAACGGGAAGAAGGCGTCCGAGGCCATGACGCTGCCGGCCAGTTCGAGTCCGGCATCGGCCGCCTTGAGCGCGGCAATGCGGGCACTGTCGACCCGGCTCATCTGGCCGGCGCCAATGCCCACGGTGCGACCTTCGCATGCATACACGATGGCATTGGACTTGACGAACATGGCCACGTGCCAGGCAAACAGCAGGTCACGCATCTCCTCGGCGTCGGGCACGCGCCCGGTAACCAGCTTGAGATCGTCCACCAGCAAGGTATCGCGATCCGCGTCCTGCACCAGCAGGCCACCGGTGATGCGCTTGAAGTCGCGGCTCGATGGCTGCCGTTCGGGCCATTGACCGGTGGCCAGCAGGCGCACGTTGGGTTTGCCGGTGAAGCAGGCGACGGCGTCGTCGTCAAAGGCCGGCGCCACCACCACTTCCACGAACTGCCGGTCCAGGATCATCTGTGCGGCACTGCCGCTGAGGGTGCGGTTGAAGGCAATGATGCCGCCGAACGCGGATGTGGGGTCACAGGCCAGCGCGCGGGTGTAGGCTTCGCTGATCGACTCGCCCAGTGCCACGCCACACGGATTGGCGTGCTTGACGATGACGCAAGCGGGCACCTTGCTGAAAGCCTTGACGCATTCCAGTGCGGCGTCGGCATCGGCAATATTGTTGTAGCTCAGCGGCTTGCCGGCCAGAAGATGCGCCCCGGTCACACAGCCCGATGGTGCATTGGCCTCGACATACAGGGCCGCCGACTGGTGCGGGTTTTCGCCATAACGCAGGCTCTGTGCGCGCTGCAGTGACAGATTCAGGGTCGGCCCCAGCAAGGCGCCGCTGCCGGCATCGGACTGGGTGCCGAGCCAGTCGGCGATCAGGCCGTCGTAACGTGCCGTATGCGCGAAGACCCTGGCTGCATAGCGGCGCCGCTGGGCCAGGCTGGTGCCGCCATCGCGGCGCAGTGCATCCAGCAGATCGGCGTAGTCGGCCGGGTCCACCACCGCGGCTACGTGTTCGTGATTCTTGGCCGCCGCACGCAGCATCGCGGGGCCACCGATGTCGATGTTCTCGACCGCCGCATCCAGTGTGGCGTCGGGATTGGCGATGGTTTCCTCGAACGGGTACAGGTTGACCACCAGCAGATCGATGGGCTCGATACCGTGCTCGTCCATCACCGCGTCGTCGTTGCCGCGGCGTCCGAGCAGACCACCGTGCACGCGCGGGTGCAGGGTCTTGACGCGACCGTTCATGATTTCCGGAAAGCCGGTCAACTCGCTGACATCGCGCACATCGAGGCCGGCTTCTCGCAAGGCGCGCGCGCTGCCGCCGGTGGAGACGATTTCAATGCTCAGTGCGCTCAGACCCTTGGCCAGGTCGACCAATCCATGCTTGTCGGAAACACTCAGCAGCGCGCGGCGAATGGGAAGCGGGGAATCACCAAACATGGATCAGGCCAGGCCGTGCTGCAGCAGCTTCTTGCGCAAGGTGGCGCGATTGATGCCGAGGGTGGCCGCAGCGCGGCTCTGGTTGCCGTCGTGCCATTTCATCACCTCGGCCAGCATGGGCCGTTCGATTTCGTTGATGACCAGACCATACAGACCTTCCTGGCACTCGGTATTGTCGAGGTCAATAAGGTAGCGCCGTACCGTGCGGGCGACGCGGTCCTGCAGCATGGGGGTGCCGGAGGACGAGTTGGCGCCGCTGGGTTGCGACAGGTTGACTGCATTCACTTGCGGATCTTCCCCGGGTTCAACGGTACTGCACTGCAGTGCCCAAGACGTGAGTGCCTGGGCGGAACTGGGTAGTCTAGCGCCGAATGGCGAATAATTTAAGTGCCGCGCGCACAGGTCGCATTCCGCCTACTGGAACGAGAACTCGAACGCGACGGCGTCGCGGCCCGGGTCGGTGACTTCGAACACCAGTGCTGCGCTTGCGCCGGGTGCCAGGCCAGCGCGGCGGGTTGCCGAGTCGTGCAGATACTCGGCCGGCCGGAACCGGCGCATGGCGACCTTGTGATCATCCAGATTCGACAGAGTGATGCCGATCACCGGCCACGGCTGGCGAAAATCGGCATTGTTGTGCACCGTGGCGGCAATCAGCAGCGCGCCCTCGACCGAGGGATGGCGGCGAATGTCACGCGATACCAATTCCAGCTTCTGCACGTCGCGCGCCATCGGCAGCTGGCAGCCAATGGGTTTGCAGGCCGAGCGCATCAGGGAAGCCAGGGCAGGGTTGCGCACCAGCGCGCTGCGCTCGGCCCAGGCCAGCTGGGCCGTCAGCACCAGGCCCAGTACGGCACAGGCCCAGATCAGCCGGCGCGAGCCGCGCCTGCGGCGCCTTTTCGGATGGGCGAACGATGGCAGGCCATGGGCCGTGTGGTATTCATCGTCATTGCCGCCGGCATCAACGAGTTCCTCGTCCCCACCCGTATCGTCCAGGCCGTCGGAGACCGAATCAAACAGCCCCTGCTGTGGCGGCTTGTCGTGCGCCACCGCCTGCAGCAGCAATGGCGGTGCGGCCCCGGGATCGTTGATGGGCAGGGTCTCGAACGGTTCTTCGGGCAATTCATCGCACAGCGTGGCGATGGTATCGAAGGTTGCCCCGCACTGGCTGCAGCCCACACAGCCGTGCGCCCGCGCCAGGGTGGCCGCGTCGACCGCAAACACGGTCATGCATTCGGGACACTGGGTGAACATGGTGGTGGGCGGGTCCCTCGCGAGGCAAAGCTGTAGTGTAATGAGTCGCGACTGCGGAGAGAACCGGCATGCCAGAGACCAATCCCACGGGTGAGCTTGCGCGCCTGCTCGACATCATGGCGCGGCTGCGCGATCCGGATCGCGGCTGTCCCTGGGATGTGGCCCAGGACTTCGACTCGATTTGCGTTCACACGCTGGAGGAGGCGCACGAGGTAGCCGACGCCATCGACCGCCGCGACTGGAGTGACTTGCGCGACGAGTTGGGTGATCTGTTGCTGCAGGTGGTGTTTCACGCGCAGATGGCGCGTGAAGCCGGCTTGTTCGAGTTTGCCGATGTGGCCTCTGCGATCTGCAACAAGCTGAAACGGCGGCATCCGCATGTCTTTGGCGAGGCGCGCTACGCCGATGCAGCCGAACAGGCCCGTGCTTGGGAAGCCATCAAGGCCGAAGAACGGGCGGCAAGCGGGGCAGCCCCCGACACAAGTGCCCTGGCGGGTGTTTCGCGCGGACTGTCGGCATCGCGCCGCGCTCGCAAGTTGCAGCAATGCGCGGCGCAAACCGGCTTCGCCTGGCCAGATCCTGCGCCCGTGCTCGACAAGCTGGCCGAAGAGCTGGACGAGGTGCGCGAGGCCGTGTCAGACGATGCCGGTCGCGACCGCATCGAGGACGAAATCGGCGACATGCTGTTCGTGCTGGTCAACCTGTGCCGCCACACCGGTACCGATTTCGACCGCGCCCTGCGCCGGGCCAATGCCAAGTTCGAACGCCGCTTCCGCGCCATGGAGCGCAGCGCGCACAACGTCGGCCAGTGCTTCGCGGAGTGCTCGCTTGAGGAGCAATTGGGGCTCTGGCAACGGGCCAAGAAGGAGTGAAATCGAATCTGGCTGTGCCGGGAATGAGCCCAAGTTCGCTTAGGAAGCGCAAAAAATAGCGGGGCCTCGAAATGAGGCCCCGTTCGGCAATCCATGCTGCCTATTTGCGTCATTGCACAGTCAATGCCGGTGGTTCGGGCAATTCGAAGCCATTGGCAAAGATGGTGTCGACTGTGCAATTGACCACCACATTGGTCACATCAGCGCCATTGATGGTGCCGCTTCCGTCGCTGATGGCACACACCTGGGTGGGATTTGTCGGTTGGCTCAAGACCGTGACAGCATAGTTGCTGCCATCTGCCAGCTCCTTGGCAAACATGAAGCTGTTGCCCGATACGGACAGGTCGTTGGCACCGTTCAATTGCAGGGTCAGGCCGCTCCCATCGAGTCCTACCACCGTGCCTCCCACGGTGAAACCGGCAACATAGTCTCCGCAGGTCACCCTGACATCGCTTACATTCTGGCCGTGAATGGTGCCACTGCCGTTTTCAACCGTGCAGGTCTGTTGCGGATTGTCCGGCTGATCGGTCACGACAATGTTGTAGCTTTGGCCATCGAGTACCCCGGATGGAAACACGAATGCGCCGTTGGCAGTGCGTGTCACATCATTGCCGCCGTTCAATTTGAGCGTCACGCTGTCACCTTGGAGTCCGGAAAGATTCGCCAGAATGTAGTAACTGTTTGGCAATTCAGTGGTGAAGCTGGACGGCGCCGATGGCTGTCCAACGCCGCATTGGTTGATTCCCGTTACGCGCCAGTAGTAGGTCGTATTGAAATCCAGGCCACTGGCGTCGTAGCTTGTCGAGATCAGGCCAGATTGGCTGTCCACGATGTTGCTGAACGCCGCGTCAGTCGCAATTTCCAGGTTGTAGCTGCTTGCATCGACGGCGCCTTGCCAGCTCAGTGTCGGTTCGGTCGACACATTTGCCGCGCCGTCCATCGGTCCTTGCAGCGTGATGGTCCCGGGCACGCCATCGGTCAGAACGAGATCGACAGTCATGCTGTGGCCGGGGCTGTCCTGTGCCGTGCCGGAAACGGTAATGCTGTAGCTGCCGCCAGCAGCCCCGGCGGCAGCAGTGAGGCTCAGCGTGCTGGTGCTACCCGGAGTGACCGGATTGGTCGAGAAACTGGCGGTGACTCCAGTGGGCAGATTGCTGGCCGCGAGCGTCACGGGCTCGCTGTAGCCCATTCGGGAGTCCACATTGATGGTGTAGTCCGCTTGTCCCGGTACGCATACGGCTTGCTCTGGCGTGTCCGTGCCCAGAACAAAATCCGGTGATGCGCCACCGGTGCAGGTCGGACGCGTGCCACAGGCTATCCCGTGCGCCTCGAACGCGTCCCAGATGCGGCAGGCATTGGGCGTTCCGTTGGCAAGATTGCCGTCATCGTCATCGGCGGCCAGGAAGACCGTATACCAGTTGTCGGCACCGCAGCCATCGACTTCCGCATTTACGTTGCATTTGCCGCCGGAGACGACCTGGTAGGCACTTTTGCTTGGCACCAGGCTGCCATACCAGATGCGGTTCATTTCCTGCATACCCTGCTCGGGGCCGTACTCGTCCACCAGGATCTGGCTCAGATCCCAGTTGGCGGAACTCGCGATCAAGCTCTCCTGGTGGCCTTCGTAGCCCATGGGTCCCTGATACGGAGAACCCCCGGGAGTGAAGTAGGGGCAGCCGAACCGGTCGGCGTTCACGCCATTGTTGTCCGCGATGGTGGCGGGCGAGGCGACGACATTGCCGGGTGATCCGTGCGTGCTGAAGACCGACACGTCGCGCACGCCGGTGCAGCCAGTGTCGCAGTTGTAGCATGCCTGACCGGGCGAGAAGTTGGTGCCGATGCAGGCATCGCCGGTGTAAAGAAACGAGAAGGTGTCGCCAACTGCTTCCCCGGTGCCCATGTCACTGGCAGCGCCACCGGTATTCTGGTCCATTCCGTGCCCCCACTCGTGCAGGAACACGCCGGCCAGCTCGCCCGTATTGGAACAACCCCCACCGGACTTGAAAAAGTTCAGGCTGAATCCATTCCAGAACGCGTTGCACTGGTCGTTGATGTTCATGTTGGCCGTGACCTTCGATTGCAGCCACGAGTTGCTCGGGTAGTACGTCTGCGCGATCTGGTTGATCAGTGTCAGATGGTAGAACCCCGTTCGCGAGGCATGGGTATTGCCGGCTCCACCGAACCCTGGCGTGGTGCAATCCGTGCCTCCGCTGGCACCCAGGTCCAGGTTGCCGTCACTGGAGTCGGACAGCGAGATGCTGCCGCAGTTGTCACTCATCTGGAAGTACTTGCCGTTTAGCGAGATGCTTGCAGTACCACCGCTGTAATCGTAGTGACCGTCCATGTCGGTGGTCTTGCTGCCGCCGTTGTTTACGTTGACAAACGGCAGCGGCGTCTCGACTTCCGGGTCTGCATTGCTGTCCGGGTAGATGCCACCCTTCACGGTCGCTTGCGTATACGAGGTCAGGTCGCGTACCTGCAGCAGCTTGTTCCGGTGCGCATCAAACAGTACTTCGTACGTGCTGTTGTCGTCGTAAAGCTGATACACAAAGCGCCAGACCAGTACGTGCGCATAGCCTTGGCCCGGTGTGCCGGTGAAGCGAGTACCGGCCGGTTGCGCATAAGCCATGGTGGGCATGATCAACAACTGGCCCGGTTGCCGTACCGTTTTCAGCCGGGCGCCGGGCTTGAACGGCATCAGTTTGAACGCCGCGTTGAAGGCGTCGTCCCGGTTTATCGATGGCTTGACATCAATGTTCACGGGCGCAACGCGCTGACTGCCAAACTGGACGATGTTGCCGTGCGAAAGGCGGAAAAAGAGCGTGGCGCCATCCACCCGGACGCCCTTGTAGTACTGGTCCAGGGTGACAAACCAGTGATCGTGCCCGTCGCCGTATGGCGCGCTGTTGGCGCGATCAAGTCGAAAGTCCATGCCGGCGATCTTGAGCAGCTGCCGGTTTTCGTGCGCGAATTGCCGGACGAGCGTGTCCAGGGTGTTCAAGTCGACCTTCTGCGCAGGCTGCAGCCCGAGGTCGCCATTGGTCAGCTTGTTGCCCGAGCCTGGAATCAGGGGAATGCCACTGCCCTGAATCAGGTTGGGTCGGTTCGAGCGCCGGTCCCAGCGCACCGTCCAGCTGCCACCGAAGGTGTTGAGGAAATTGTCAACGCCAGCGTGCGAAGCGGTGTCGGCTGCCAGCGAGGTCGTTGTGTCGAGGTCGGGTTGCACCTGCAGCAGCGGTGTGACCACCGGGTGCGTCAGGTGTCCCGTATCTTTCTGGTTGGCCTCAATGGGCTGTATCGCCAGTGCCGGTAGTGCGAACATCAGCAGCACAAGAGCCAGCATTGCGCGCCAGCTTTGAGAGCAGGCTGCGCGCGAATCCAGTGGTTGCATTGTCGAGAGGGTCTGTCGTGTCGGAGGCACGGATTTTCTTTCAGTTGCCATTGCGTTTCTTCTCCCCGAGTGCTGGAGCACAGATAGTTCGAATGTGTGTGGTCGCCCCCTGTCGCCACACGCGTGATCGTGCGACACCACTCTAGCACGCGCAAGGCGTGCGACGTCCAACCTCACGCGCGCGTGATCAATCTGTTTCTGTTCGATTTTTTGCCGCGGAGGATGAAGCCATGGTGGCGCACGCAACGGCATGCATTTTGCTTGCGTGGCATCGGCGCCGAACTGTGTTACCGTCAGTACACCTCCGGTTTCAGTGGGGCGTTGCGGCGCACCGGAGTTGAAAGCGAACGGGTCGGCATGGCCTGTCGCTGGTGGATCGGGTGGCTTTTTTGGAACTCCGCAACCTGCACCAGTGCTTCCCCGCCGACCTTGCATTCACATATCGGGTTGGGGTTGTACATCATGAAAAGACTCTTTACGACACTGCTGGCCTTGGTTGCCGTCGTGGGTATTGCTCATGCCGGTGTATCCAAGGACGAGGTTCTGCGCAAGCAACAGCAATTTGCGGCCAAGCTGGCCGCACAAAAGGCCGTCAGCCTGCGGACGGTTTCCGACGGCCAGTTCCAGTCCGTGCGCGTCGACGCCACAGCAGCCAATTGCGATTCGTCCACGCCCGGCATCGTCATCCACGATGACGGCGAGGCCGAAAACGGCTACGGCTGGAATGCAAGCGCCAATGTCGGCCGCTACGCCGAGAAGTTCACGCCGGTGGTGTATCCCGCCAAGGTGACGACGGTCTGCACTGCGTTCATCACCAACGCCGGCGTCACCGATCTCAACTTTGACCTCGTCGTCTATGATGACGACGGTACCAATGGGGAGCCCGGCACCGAACTGGGACGCATGAGTTTCGTGGCCCACCCCGGTTCGATATCCGGCTTGCCGGCCACGCCGGCCTTCGAGAGCTTCGACCTGTCCAGCCTGAATCTGCAGATTGCCGACGGCAGCGTCTACTTTTCGGTGGAATGGGATGCTTCGGTGGAACCGGGAGGCGTTTTCATCGCAGCTGACGAGAGCACATCAACTGCGCTGCAGGATGGATACTCCGGTGCCAACGGCGATCCCTGGGAGAAGATGGGCACACCGACCTCTTCCAGTCCCGACTATCGCGCCCTGTTCATCCGGCCGGCTCTGCCACCGGCAGGTCCGGGTGCGCCGGCAGTTGCGAAATCGTTCGCACCGACCCAGATTCAGGCCGGTGATGCCAGCACCCTGACCATTACCCTGCACAACGAGAGCCAGCCCACCGCGGCGGTGCTCAGCGCCGACCTGGTGGACAGCCTGCCGGTCGGCCTCGAAGTGGCCGCGACCCCGAATGCCGCCACCACCTGTACCAACGGCACCGTCACGGCACCAGCCGCCGGGGCCAGCATCACCCTGGGCAGCGGCGCGGAAATCCCTGCCGAAGGCTCATGCACTGTTTCGGTTGACGTGACCTCCAGCACCGACGGCACCTACCAGAACGTCATTCCGGCCGATGCGCTGCAAACCCAGCACGGCAACAATGCCAATCCGGCCACGGCCGACCTGCAGGTTGGCTATGTGTTCCCCGAGCCCTACTGCAGCATCGATTTCACGTTTGCGGTCGAGCCGATCAGTCGCTTGAACTTCGCCGACATCGACAACAGCAGCGATCCCACGGTGGACGGCTCACCGGCGCTGGAAAACTTCACCTCGGTACTGGGGCATGTCGATCCCGGTGCGGCACTGCAGATGGTCGTCGAGGGCAACACCAACGGCGACTACACCACCGTCATCAAGGTCTACATCGACTGGAATCAGAACGGTGTATTCGATACCGATGAAGGCTATCTGATCGGCGATCTCGAGAACTCCGACGGAACCGACGGCAAGCAGGCCGTCAACGACATCACGGTGCCGCTGGACGCGCTGCCCGGCGAGACCCGGATGCGCGTGACCAAGAACTTCTCTTCTGCGGCCGACGCCTGCGGTTCCAGCAGCTTTGGTCAGGCCGAGGACTACACGCTGGACGTGGCGCCCATCAACCCGGCACCACGGGTCGACAAGGCGTTCTCGCCCACCCTGGTGCAGCCCAACGAACCCAGCACCCTGACCATCACCCTGACCAACGACCAGAACAGCGGCGATGCCACGCTGACGTCCGATTTCACCGATACCTTCCCGAGTGGCCTGGTGGTTGCCGACACGCCCAATGCCGCCACAACCTGTGGCAGCGGCAGCCTGACCGCCACCGCGGGCGCCGGGTCGGTCACCCTGGGCAGTGGCGCGACCATACCCGGGGGCGGCAGTTGTACCGTCACGGTCGATGTGTCGTCGACCGTGGATGCCGTCTACGACAACCTGATACCGGCTGGTGCCCTGGAGACCGATCTGGGCAACAGCCCGTTCGATGCCAGCGCCTCGCTGCAGGTTGGCTACATCTTCCCGCAGCCCTACTGCGAAGCGGACTTCCCTTCATCGGTCGAGCCGATCACGCGGGTAATGTTTGACGGCATCGACAAGGCCAGTGATCCAACGGTCGATGGCTCACCGGCTCTGGAGAACTTCACCTCCGTGGTCGGCAACGTGCGTGCCGCCAAGACGGTGCAGATGGCGGTCGAGGGCAACACCAACGGCAATTTCACCACCGTCATCAAGGTCTATGTCGACTGGAACCAGGACGGTACATTCCAGGCTAGTGAAGGTACCCAAATTGGAACCATCAAGGACTCCGACGGCACCGACGGCCAGCAGGCCGTGGGCGACGTGGTGGTGCCGGTGGATGCGTTGACCGGTCAAACCCGGATGCGTGTGACCAAGAAATTCAACTCTGCCGCTGACGCCTGCAACACCAGTGGCTACGGTCAGGCCGAGGACTACACCTTGCAGGTGGCTCCGGCGGTGCCCGAGGTCAGCAAGGCGTTCAGCCCGGAAACAGTGCAGATCAACACGTCGGCCACGGCCACCATCACGCTCAGCAACCCGACCGCCAACGACGCCACGCTGACCGCGGCGCTGGAAGACACCTTCCCGACCGGGCTTGACGTGAGCAACGTGTCCACCAACTGCGGCCTGGTCATGAACGCCGGCGGTGGCAGCACGAACGCCACGAACGCCAGCAAGGTGACCCTGCCAGCCGGCGTGGTTCTGCCTGCCGGCAGCTCGTGCGACATCACGGCCACGGTGCAGGCCGCGGCGGCCGGCACCTACGTCAACACGATTCCGGCAGGTGCCCTGCAAACCGACCAGGGCGACAGCCCGGAGGATGCCGAGGCGACCCTGACCGTGATCGACTCGCCGACGGTGAGCAAGGCGTTCACGCCCTCCACGGTGCAGCGCACCCAGGACAGCACGGCGGTCATCACCTTGACCAACCCGTCCTCGACGGATGCGACGCTGACCGCTCCGCTGACCGACAATCTGCCTGCCGGCCTGGTGGCCACCAGTGCCAGCACCACGTGTCTGGCCAGCAGCAGTTCGGCAGCCAACATCACCGCAGACAGCTCGGTCGGCCTGCCCGCCGGGGCGGTGATCCCGGCCAATGGCTCGTGCACCCTCAGCATTACCGTGCATTCGGACCAGCTCGGCGATTTCGTCAACGAGATTCCGGCAGGCGCACTGCAGACCGATCAGGGTGACAACTTCGCACCCGCGTCGGCAACGCTGACGGTCGAAAGGCTGGCCAGTGATCCGGTCGTCAATGCCATGCCGGACAACCTGTCGGCGGCGCAGCAGTCCAACACCACCACCACGCAGACGCTGACCATCGGCAATGCCGGCGGCAGCGAGCTGAGCTGGAACATCGACGAGGCCACCGGCCTCACGGCAACGCCGCCCAGCTTCATGAACAGTCAGGCGGTTGGTCATTCCGGTTCCAGCCTGGTCGGTGCACGCTCGATCGGCCTGAACGGACACGGTGCGGCCGTGGTGCTCGCCGATACTGACATTTCACAGATGGACGACAACACGCCGGGAGACCAGGGCGTGTCGTGCGGCACGCAGGGGACCAGCACCGCCGACAACAGCTGGTGGCGGCGCTTCTATTTCGACGAGCATCCCCAGGTCGGGGCGACTGCCGGCGTGAAGAGCGTAACGATCTCCACGGGCAGCGTCGACGTGGGTGGCCTGCCCACGACGATCAACCTGTACACCATCCCGCACTCCACGCCGGTGGACACGATCCCGACCAGTGCGCTGACGCTGATCGGCACCACCACCACGACCGTGAGCGGTTCGCTGGCTTCGGTCACCATTCCGGTCACCGGCTCGATCGGCAACACCGCCAACTCGGACCTGGTGGTCGAATGGCACACCGAGGGCAATGAATCGGGCGGGCAGTTCTTCCCGGGCGCCAACGCAACGCCGGAAACCCACCCGACCTTCATTTCCTCCAATACCTGTTCGATCTCCGAACCGACACCGACCACGGACATCGGCTTCCCGGACTTCCACCTGACCATGATCGTCACCGTGGGCGACGGCAGCGGCGGTGTCTGTGACGTCACCGACCTGCCCTGGCTCAGCGTCGCGCCGACCAGCGGCACGACGGCCGTCGGTGGCAGCTCTTCGGTCAACGTGAGCTTCGACTCCACCAACCTGGCCTCGGGTACCTACACCGGCAAGCTGTGCATCAACAGCAACGATCCGGTCACCCCGGTGGTGCAGGTTCCGGTCGCGATGACGGTGGATGCCAATGATCCGGCGGCGACCGTGACCCCGGCCTCGCTGGACTTCTCGGTGGCGGCCGATGACACGGCCAGCCAGATGATCGAGATTGCCAATGCCTCCGGCAGCGATCCACTGACCTTCTCGGTCATGGCCCGCGGCAGCAACAATGCCCAGTTCCGCCTGAAGCCGTCCGATCGCGCGGTCAAGCACGCGGCCGAAGCCAACAAGGCGCATCTGCCGTCACTGGCGGCCAGCAACACGGGAGCCGAGCCGAGCGTGCAACAGGCGCCATGGCTGCCCAAGTCGTCGCTTGCTGGACAACCGCTGGTGTTCATGCTTGATGACGGCAGTGCGGAAACCGCCATTGGTTGGGGTGTGAGCGAACCACCAAGCGAATCTATGGCGATCTTCATGAACCGTTTCGCGCCACCCACGGGAACCGGGGCCTACACCATCACCAACGTGTCGATCATGTGGCCCGATGCCAGCATGAGTGGCGCACCGATGACAGGCCTGCAAGCCAACCTGGTGTTCTACTACGACTTTGATGCCGACGGGGATCCCAGCAATGCATTCCGCCTCGGCGGCGACACCTTGGTTCCGATCGACTCGCAAGGCCAATTCGTGAACTACCCGGTCAGCATCAGTGTGCCGGGCGATGGCGACATCTACATCGGATTTGCCGATCAGTGGGCCGAAGCCGGTGAATACACGCCGCGCATCTTCCCGGCCGCGCTGGACCAGGATGCCAGCATGGAGATGTCCTACATTTCCGCCGATTCGGAGAACCTCACCGATCTGGACAATCTGGGCAACAACGACAC